>JAVBJO010000016.1:0-46295 GCA_031546925.1 Rhodospirillaceae bacterium | reverse complement strand
CCCCACCCACCCCAACCCCCCACATTCCCCCTTTTGTATCGGGTGTACGGCGGTGGTTTGGGGGGGGGGGCGGCTGGGGTGGGGGCTTACGCCCATGCGGGGGCGCTGCCCCCCGCCCCCCCCGCAAGGGTCACGGACCCTTGACCCCATCGCTCTGTCCCCGAGGCTCCTCCATGTCCTCCCGTTCCCTCATCGCTGCCTACGTCCGCTCGCCCTTCACCCCCTCCGGCAAGGGGGGACTCCGAGGCGTCCGCCCCGACGATCTTGCCGCCCGCGTGGTGGAAACGCTCCTTGCCCGCACGAATCTCCCCCCCGAGACCCTTGAGGATCTCCTCCTCGGCTGTGCCTTCCCCGAGGCCGAACAGGGTCTTAATCTCGGTCGTTTCGTGGCTCTCCTCGCGGGTCTGTCGCCAAGCATCGGCGGTGCAACGGTGAATCGTCTGTGCGGTTCGTCCATGCAGGCGGTTCACATGGCGGCCGGAGCCATCAGCCTTGGAGCGGGTGACGCCTTTCTCTGCGTCGGCGTGGAGAGCATGTCCCGTGTTCCAATGATGGGTTTCAACCCTCTTTTAAATCCGAGTTTGGTGTCTCGGTTCCCTGGGGTTGCCCTGAGCATGGGAGACACGGCGGAGGTTCTTGCCAAAAAACACCTGATTTCGCGCTCCGAGCAAGAAGCTTTCGCCTTACGCTCCCACCGTCTCGCGAGTGCCGCCCAAGAAGAGGGTCGCCTTGCGGCGGAGTTGGCTCCCATCCTCACTCGGGATGGAGTTGTTTCCATGGATGGCAGCGTCCGCCCAGAGACCAGTCTAGAAGCCTTGGCGGGTCTCCCGCTCGCTTTTGACGCGGCGGGCACGGTAACGGCGGGTACGTCCTCTCCCACCAGTGACGGAGCGGCGGCGGTGTTGGTGTGTTCGGAGAGCTACGCTCGTCAGCATAACCTTTCCCCCCTTGCGGCGATCAAAAGCATCGCCATCTCGGGCTGCGCCCCGGAGGAGATGGGTCTGGGGCCGGTAGAGGCTTCTCGTAAGGCTTTGGCGCGCGCGGGGGTTTCTCTCGACGCGGTGGGGATCATCGAACTGAACGAGGCCTTTGCCGCCCAGGCCCTCGCGTGTTTACGGGTTCTCGATCTTCCCCTGGAGTCGGTGAATATCGATGGCGGAGCCCTTGCCTTGGGTCATCCCCTCGGGGCCACGGGAGCCAGATTGGTGGGTAAGGCGGCCTCGCTGTTGCACCGGGAGAAGGGGCGCTACGCCCTGGCGACCCAGTGCATCGGCGGTGGCCAAGGGATTGCCACGTTGCTGGAGGCTCTGTGATGTGGAACCCCATCGGTAAGGTTGCCGTCATCGGCGCGGGCGTGATGGGGGCAGGCATCGCTGCTCAGGTGGCCAATGCGGGTCTGCCGGTGGTGTTGCTGGACGACGTTCCCGGCAAGGCGGAAGCGGCCATCGCCTTGATGCCGAAAGCCAATCCCTCTCCGCTCATGAGCCCGGAGGCGGCGCGGTTGATGACTCCGGGGAGCATGGCGGCGCAGCTCCCGCTCCTCTCCGAGTGCGATTGGATCATTGAGGCGGTGGTGGAGCGTCTGGAGGTCAAACGCTCTCTCTACCAGATGATCGACTCGGTGCGGAAGCCGGGAGGCGTGGTTTCCTCCAACACTTCGACCTTGCCGCTGTCCGCCTTGACCGAGGGCATGCCCCAGGGATTGGCCAAGGATTTCCTCATCACCCACTTTTTCAATCCGCCTCGATTTATGCGCCTTCTGGAGGTGGTGAGCAGCGAAAAAACCATACCAGAGGCAAGGGATCGCATCGCTCTTTTTGCCGACGAACGTCTCGGCAAGACCGTGGTTTTCTGTCGTGATCGTCCGGGGTTCATCGCCAACCGCCTTGGCGTGTTCTGGCTACAAACCGCCGTGGCTGAGACTCTCGTCCTCGGGATCGACCTCGAGGAGGCCGATGCGGCGCTCGGCCCCCCCATGGGTATCCCCAAGAGTGGAGTCTTCGGCCTGTTGGATTTGGTCGGTCTGGATCTGATGCCCATGGTGGGGGCGGCTCTTGGGGCGGCATTGCCCGCGACCGATCCTCTCTGCCAGGCGCTGCGTCCTCTGCCCGAGGTAGAACGGCTGATCGCCCAAGGCCACATCGGACGCAAGGGTCGGGACAAAAGTGGGTTCTATCGCCTCTCCCCCACACGAAAACGCGAGACCATGGATTTCGCGACGGGACTCTACCGCCCTTACCGCAAGCCGGAGAAGATCACCGGCTCTCTTCGGGATCTGCTGCGTTCGAACACCCTACACGGACGGCTGGCTTGGCGGGTGTTGGGGCCAACTCTGGCCTATGCGGCCTCTTTGGTGGGGGACGCCGCTGATCGGCCCGAGGATATCGATCTCGCCATGCGCCTGGGCTACAACTGGAAGGAAGGCCCGTTCGCCTTGATCGACCGCCTGGGCAGCGACTGGTTGGCGGAGCGTCTCGCGGCAGACGCAATCCCTGTACCGCCTTTCCTGAGAACGGCAAGGGGCCGGCCTTTCCGCCGAGTCCACCAGGGTCGAGCGGAGACCTTGGCCCTTGATGGAAGTTATCAGACAGAGGCGCGTCCCTTGGGCGTCCTCTTGCTGGAGGACATCAAGGCCACGAGTCATCCCATCCTCCGCACGGCCTCGGCGGCCTTGTGGGATGTGGGGGACGGGGTGGCCTCGGTGGAGTTCACCAGCAAGATGAACACCCTCGACGGGGAGACCATGGATCTGCTGAACCTGGCCATCGAGCGCGTGCAACGGGATTTCCAGGCCTTGCTCCTTTATAATGAGACGGAGAATTTTTCCGTGGGAGTCAACCTCGGCCTCGCCCTGTTCGCCGCGAATATTGCCGCGTGGCACGAGATTGAGAACTTGGTCAAACACGGGCAAACCACCTTCCAAGCCTTGAAGTACGCTCCTTTTCCCGTTGTTGGCGCACCCTCGGGATTGGCTTTGGGCGGAGGATGTGAAATCCTGCTCCACTGCGACGCCATTCATGCGCACGCCGAAACTTACATGGGTCTGGTGGAAATTGGTGCCGGCATGGTCCCCGCCTGGGGAGGATGCTTGGAAATGCTGCGTCGCTGGAGCGAAGCGCCTCGGCTTCCCAAAGGCCCCATGCCCGCAGTGAGCAAGGTGTTTGAAATCATTGCCACCGCCACCGTGGCAAAATCCGCTTTCGACGCGAAGACGTTGATGTTCCTCCGGCCCAGCGACACCATCGTCATGAACCGGAGCCGATTGTTGGCCGAGGCCAAGACCAAAGCCCTGGCTCTCGTGGCGGGTTACACGCCTCCGCCTCCACCGCTGCGCCTGACCTTGCCGGGGGAAAGCGGAAAAATCACCCTTCTGGCTGCCGCAGAAGGGCAACGACGACGGGGCAAGGCAACCGATGACGACATGGTGATCATCGCCGCGCTGGCTGAAGTCCTCTGCGGCGGCAAGGAGGGAATTTCAAACGTCCTAGAACTGGAACGACGCGAGGTCTTAGGTCTCCTCCGCCGAGAGGGGACCCTTCGCCGCATGGAGCGGCTGCTTCCTTAGAGCCGATCAAGAGCCCCCCGAGTCACCTCCTTCGGGGGTAGAGGCAATGTATTGGGCGTGGGCCACACGCCCTATTGCCAAAGCCATTCGTTACGGCTGAGGATGGGGGAGAGGTCTATCAAGACAGGCCTCTCTTCCTGGACATGCCCATGCCCGTCGCGTAAATTCACCCAAAGACAATCCCCCCAGACAGGGAATGCGAAAGCGAGATGATTGCGTTGAACCCGCTCTCCTGGCAGAAGGCTCTGTTCGCGGATCGCCTCAACCGTTTTGAACTGATGAAGATCCGCCCGGTGGTACCGACGGACGGGAAAATCATCCGGGTCTCGCGCAATCATAGCTTCGAGCAAGTGGCGAGCATCTTGCCGCCCTTTCTCGCTTTCTGGGGAGGGCAAGCCGATATTGCGATTGGGGGCTATGATGACTCCCTCGCCTTGCCCTCGTCTCCAGCCACGGCCGAAGTCGTCTGGCTCGACTTTGACCGCTATGGACAGCTCGACACGGACCAGCTGATCGCTTGGCTGGTCGGCCGACTCCAGGGGCTGCGGGAATCGAGCCCGGCTCCTCTCGTGATCGCCAATGCGCCGGGCGATTCGGAACGCCGTCGTACCCTCAATGATTGGCTGGACACCTGGTCAAAAACTACACCCGGAACGGCTATTCTCGATCTGGCAGCCCTTGCCGAACGACTCGGAAGCCGCTTTTACGACGAACGTCGCACCTCGCTCACGGGAACCCGGTTATCCGATGCCTCGTGCCTGGAAGCCGCGCGGATGCTCGGATTGCAGATCCTGCCGGACCTGCTCGCCCCCCCGATCAAAGCTATTGCTATCGATCTTGATCACACCCTTTATTCCGGCGTGCTCGGCGAGGACGGCCCCTTGGGTGTGCTCCTCACGGAGGCGCACCGCAAACTCCAAGATCTGTTGTGTTCCCTTGCAGACCGAGGGATTTTGCTGGCGATCGTTTCGCGCAACGAGCGCGAGGATGTCGAGACATTGTTCCGTGAGCGCTCGGACTTTCCACTCCAGCCGCATCATATCCTCAGCTGGCAGGTGTCCTGGGGCAGCAAGGCCGCAGCGATTCGCAAAGCCGCAGCCGAACTCAGGATCGGGACCGACGCCTTTCTGTTCCTGGATGACAATCTGGGGGAACTCACCGCTGTTCAGAGCGATCTGCCAGAGGTGAAGATGATCTTCGCTGGCTTCTCGCCGGAGGAAACGACGGCTGCCCTGCTCCGCTTTCCCGCGCTCTGGCGGTCGAAACGATCCGAAACCGACGCGATCCGCGTGGCCGACCTCAAGGCCAATACCGAGCGCGACACATTGGCGCAGCGGCTTGATCCGCTCGACTATCTCAAGAGCCTCGGGGTGACACTCACTTTTGCACTCGACCCACGCGAAGACCTTGGTCGCCTCCACGAGATCAGCACGAAAACGAACCAGTTTAATTTGTCGCTCGCCCGACTGAGCGAACTCCAAATCGCGAACTATCTTGAAGCCTCGGATCGACATGTGGTGCATGTCCGGCTGGCGGATCGCCTGTCTGATTCCGGCTCGATCGGTGCGCTCTATGCCCGTCGCGAGGCGGATACGCTGGTGATTGAGGAATTATCCATCTCCTGCCGGGCCATGGGACGGATGCTTGAGAATATCATCGTGACGGAAGCCCTCCGTCACCTGATGGAGACGATGCGGTGTAAAACAATACGCTTCATCCATCGCGTCGGGCCGCGCAATCAACCGGCACTTTGCTGGCTTGGGGCCTATGCCCAAACCCCAATCAGCGATGCGCCGAGCATGCTTGACCTGCCCTGGAGTGGCGATTACGTTGATCAGTTCGTGACGGCCATGCCCGTCCGCATTGTATGGGTGACTTGAATTGTATGGGTGACTTGATGACGGATGCTGAAATCGACACAATCCTCGCTGAAATTCTGTCATCGGCGCTGAACCGAACCGTTACTCCGGGAGAAAACGTCGCGCGGAAGGAAGAGTTCCTCTGGGATTCGCTGAAGCATATCGAAATCATCCTGGCGGTCGAATCAGCCTTCGATGTGTACTTTTCCGAAGAGGAGATCGTCGGCGTTAAAAGCGTCACCGACCTCAAGACCTGGATTGGAGCACAACATGCGGCATGATATCCGTCTTACTGGGTATCGTTACATGCTGCGCCCCGTTGAAGTCAGTGATGCTGAATTTATCGTCGATCTCCGCAGCAATCCCCAGCTGAACGCCTTCATCCATGAAACCTCTCCCCGAGTTGAAGACCAAGTCACCTGGATGGAATGCTATTTCGAGCGTTCTGGGGATTGGTACTTCACTGTTGTAGATCAACTTTCCGGTCTCCGGGAGGGGGTAATCAGTATCTATAACCACGATCCCGAACAAGGAACGGCAGAATGGGGACGATGGATTATGCGTCCTGGCTCCCTCGCCTCGCTCGAATCCGCCCTTTTGATGTACCGTACCGCTTTTGAAGCACTCGGTCTGCGAGAAACCTATTCCCGTACCATTGTCGACAACAAGTCGGTCATTTCCTTCCACGATTCGTGTGGCGCTCCACGCTACAGCGTGCTTACAAATCACTTCGAGATCGGCGGACAGCGCTTCGATTGCGTGGAACACCGGGTTGATTCGACGGCTTGGGAGGTGATGCGCCCGCGTTTGGAGCAACTGGCAAAGCGTTTTGCCGGAAGTGCCGCCCAGAGGGGAACGGCATGCTGAAAAGTCTAAACGCCTCCTTTCATCATCTTGGCCTTGCCTGCCGTGATCTGGATGCCGAGGCCCGCGCTTGGCTTGATCTTGGCTATCACGCCGAAGCCCCTGACTTTGAGGATCCAATCCAGCGAGTCAGAGGCCGCTTCCTCGCAGGGCCTGGTCCCCGCCTTGAGTTGCTGGCAGGATGTTCTTCCGACTCCCCCATTGAAGGCCTGGTTCGGCGCAACATCAAAATCTACCACCAAGCATGGGAAGTTCCGCGCTTCGATGATGCTGTCGCCAAGCTTAGAAATGCAAAGTACAGGCTCGTTACAAGTCCCGCTCCCGCTGTCGCCTTTGAAGGACGTCGCATCGTCTTCTTCTTTATGCCCAATATGAATTTAATTGAGTTGATCGAGCAGGAGCTTACACCATGACCGTGAAGATAACTGAGGAACGGAAGCGGCTCGATGATATTGCTGCCGTATCGCGGTATAAGGAGGGCGTGAACGCGGCGACGATCGCTTATGCTTCCAAGATTTTTCAGCGCTCTATCCAACCTGGCCCCATCCTGGAATTAGGCCCGGCCGAGGGACTCATGACTCGGGAGCTCGTCAAACTGAATCTTCCGGTGACGACGGTTGAGGGAGCAGAAGGATTCTGTGAGTCGCTGCGTCAGAACTTCCCCCACATCGAAGTCGTACATGCGCTCTTTGAAAATTTTGAGCCAAGCAAGAAATACAGCAACATCATTCTCGGGCATATTCTGGAACATGTTGATAATCCGGTCGACATTCTTCGGCGTGCGCGGGAATGGCTCAAGGATGGTGGCCGCATCCTGGCCGCCGTTCCAAATGCTCGATCCTTACACCGGCAGGCCGCTGTTCTTCTCGGAATGCTGAAATTCGAGGAAGAGCTGAATGAGACGGATATCCATCATGGCCACCGGCGCGTCTACAATCCAGAAACATTCCGCCGTGATTTTCTACAGGCCGGCCTTAAGATCGAGATGTTCGGGGGGTATTGGCTAAAGCCACTCTCGAACAGCCAGATTGAACGGGATTGGAGCCCCGAGCTTCTGGAAAGCTTCATGGTTCTTGGCGAACGTTATCCGGATATAGCAGGAGAACTCTACATTATCGCCCGACGCTGAGTCCTTGCACCGAATTTTCCCCTCAGGCCTTGAAACCGAATCAGGCCTTGAAACCGAAAACGTCAAAAGCTGTTGACCGCTCCGATGACCTGTTGCACCGATTCGTCATCCAGAGCCGGGCTCATGGGGAGAGAAAGCACCTCCTGGTGAAGGGCCTCTGTCACGGGCAGCGACAGTCTTCCCAACGCTGTGCGATAGCAGTTCTGATGGTGAGGAGGAATCGGGTAGTGGATCAGGGCCTGGACCCCCTGCGCCCCAAGATGGGCGAGCAAGGCGTCGCGGCGCAGCGAGCGCACCACGAACAGATGCCAGACATGACCCTCCCTGGGGCCAGAGGTGGGGAGAACCACATCGGGATGGTGAATGCCAGCCAAATAGCGGTCGGCCACGTCTCTCCGCAGGGCGTTCTCCTGGTCCAGCCGGGGCAGTTTCACCCGGAGCAGGGCTGCCTGGAGCTCATCGAGACGGCTGTTCAAGCCACGATACAGGTTGCGATATTTGACTTCGGATCCGTAATTGCGCAGCGCTCGCAACAGGGTGGCGAGATCCTCGTCATCGGTGGTTATGGCCCCGCCGTCTCCCAAGGCCCCCAGGTTCTTTCCCGGATAGAAACTGAACCCGGCAGCATGACCCAACGAGCCCACCCGTCGCCCTCCGCAGATGGCCCCATGAGCCTGGGCGCAATCCTCTATCAGCAAAACACCTTTTGCATGGCACAAGGCGCTGATTTCTTCCATGGGAGCCGCTCGACCATAGAGATGAACGGCCATGACCGCCTTGGCCCCTCGGTCCAACGCCACTTCCAGCCCGGCGATCCCCAGATTGAAGGTTGCGGGGTCCGGCTCCACCAAAATCGGACGCAGACCGTTTTCAGTGATGGCAAGGATGCTCGCGATATAGGTATTGGCGGGCACCACCACCGGATCCCCTTCCCGCAGCCGACCTTGCTCTTTCCAGGCGCGCAAAATCAGCACCAGCGCATCAAGGCCGTTGGCGACGCCGATGGCATGATTTACGCCGGTAAAAGCGGCGAATTCCTGCTCGAACGTCTTGACCTCTTCGCCCAAAACGTACCATCCCCCCTCGATCACCCGACAAGCCGCCTCGGTCAGGTGTTCCACAATGGGGGCATGAAGCTTTGCAAGATCAAGAAAAGGAACACGTCTCATGTCCCAATCCCCGCTGCGGCAAGGAAATCAGAATAATCACGCAAATAATCTGATTCGTCATAATAGCCTGATGCCAAAACAAGACAAAAAGAACCTGAAGAAAAGTCATCAATCTCGCGCCATGTCATCGGCGGTAAATAAAGTCCAAAATATGGTCGGTTGAGTCTAAACCTTAATTTTTCCTTGCCATTATCAACTATGACATCAAAGCTTCCAGAGGCAGAAATAATAAGCTGGTGCAGATTTTTATGCGCATGACCTCCTCGGTGCGCCCCTCCAGGAACATCGTATAAATAATAAACACGTTTAATTTCAAATGGGATCTGTCTATTCCCTTCAATGAACGTAAGGTTTCCCCTTACATCATGAATGACAGGAAGATCTATCAGGGAGACAATTCTTGCGTCATTCTCGGACATGGGTGAAGTCATCCGAATTATTGGATTTTGCAGTGAGGGGGCCACGGGATGGTATCGGATCCAGTGCCATCTCGCAAGCTGGGCATGGGCAAGAGTGGTTCTGTTCCGCAAGTTATGAATCTTCTTAACGGGATTAAGGAGGCGTGAGAATAAGAAATTGATTGAAATTTTTAGGTAAAGTCGACATAATAGCAACCACATGGTAAGGTGATAGGTTTCGTGGAAAGAGGGATAATAACAAGGGTAAATTTTTCCTTCTCCTATTCGATAAAATATCCTGCATGAGGTGTGGTGCAACATGAAGGTGTTGAATATAGCAGATAATTTTCTTGGCAAGGGTGATGTTCATGAAGCCCTTAAAGCTGTCTTGTTGTTTGCGCTTGAGATTAGTCAGGATTTTCGCACTGTGGGACGTGTTTTTGCCAGCCCGGAGCTTGATGCTTTTTGCCAGGGTGTTGGGAGACGTGTTCTTGCCGCGATGCCGGATGTGGAATCCAGCGTTGAATCTGGAGGGCGGGCTGGAGGGCGGGTACGTGGGCCGGTCTATTTGGCAACCGAGCTTTATACGGCCGGCGGGCATACGGCGGTTTTGGAAGATTTTTTGAAAAGCGGTTGCTTTCCCGGTAGGGCAACCATTTTGCTGACCCACGGATGGGGGCGTTCGGAAGAAAATTCTCATTCGAGTTCAAATGAGAAGGATGTCCGTCAGCGTTTTGCTCCCTACGATGTGGAGATCGAGGCAGGGCCAGTGCCAGAGAATTTTGCAGACCAATTGGTGTGGGCATTAAATCGCTTGCGATATCTGCGTCCAACGCATTTATTTTTATTCAATCACCCTCATGATTCAATTTCTATTGCTGCAGCTCAGCCATCGCTTGCTGATAAAATATACTTTTATCATCACAATGATCACAGATTTGGACTTGGGACGACATTGCCATATGATTTCCATATTGATCTTTCTCCTATGGTCTACCATCATTGTCGCAATGAGCTTAATATAAAGACAAATGTCTATTGGCCCTTGACCTCAGAGGATTATGGCGCTCCATCTGTTCATGAAAGAACATTTACCGCAGGGGGGGCACTGCGGACATGTTCTTCTGGGTCGGAAGTTAAGTTCCAGCACGGGGATTATAAATATAGCTATGCGGATATTCTCCCTCGTATTCTTAATGTTACACAAGGAACGCATGTCCATATTGGTCCCATGTCGAAGAGGATGAGCAATGATCTTGCCCAAACGATGCACGAGGCCAACATATCACCGGATCGTCTGATTCATGTCCCATGGGTTCCGAGCCTCTGGCAAGCCGTGCAGGAGTGTGAGGTTGATGTTTATCTCAACTCTTTCCCCTTAGGGGGGGGGCGCGCCATTGTGGAGCTTTTGGGGTCTGGAACACCTGTCATTATGCATCAGAACTACCGTTCCCGCATCTTTGGCACAGTGGACATGGCGTATCCCGAAGCCTTTTCGTGGCGCACACCAGAGGAATTGCTGGAACACCTCAAGAGCCTCACGCCGGATCAGGTGAGGGAAGAAGCGCTTCTTGCGCGGAGACATTACGAAGAAACCCACACGTTTGCGGATTTTCGCACGCGTGTCCTCGCGGGTCACCAGGCTCCTCCGGCGCCGCCCTTGCGTGAATATACGCATGACGCTCTACAAACGTTTCTGGAGGACATTGGCGCTGCGGGATGAGGAAAGGGTCTGGGGATTTCATCGATCCCTTGACCCATTCCCTAGGGGTCGATACCCTCCTTCGTTTCCTTTCCCGAAGGCGGATACGATGCGGCCTAGTTTCCAATCTCTGATCCTGACCCTGCAAGCCTTCTGGGCCGAGCAGGGATGTGTGATCCTCCAGCCCTACGACATGGAGGTCGGGGCTGGAACCTTTCATCCCGCCACCACGTTGCGAGCCTTGGGGCCAGAGCCGTGGAAATGCGCCTATGTCCAGCCCTCGCGCCGCCCCAAGGACGGGCGGTATGGGGAGAATCCCAACCGATTACAGCATTATTACCAGTATCAGGCTCTGCTGAAGCCCTCGCCCGCCAACGTGCAAGAGCTTTATCTGGAGAGCCTGCGGCGTTTGGGTGTAGACCCTCTGGCCCATGACATCCGTTTTGTCGAGGATGATTGGGAGAGCCCTACCCTAGGCGCGTGGGGTCTGGGATGGGAGGTGTGGTGCGACGGCATGGAGGTCACGCAATTCACCTATTTCCAGCAAGTGGGTGGGATTGAGTGTGATCCCATCGCGGTGGAACTGACCTATGGGCTGGAGCGGCTCGCCATGTACATCCAGGGGGTAGAGAACGTCTACGATCTGGACTTCAATGGGGAGGGCGTCACATACGGGGATATCTTCTTGCAGGCCGAGAAAGAATACTCGGTTCATAACTTCGAGAGAGCCGATACGGAAATGCTCTATCGTCATTTTGGCGATGCCGAGGCGGAATGCCAAGCGTTGTTAAAGGCGGGGTTGGCTCTTCCGGCCTATGATCAGTGCATCAAGGCGTCCCATCGTTTCAATCTGCTGGATGCGCGAGGAGTCATTTCCGTGACCGAACGACAGAATTACATTGGTCGTGTTCGTGCCCTGGCGAAGGCCTGTTGCGAGGGCTGGTTAGCCTCGCGCAATCTCGTGCGGGAGGCTTAAGGACCATCATGGCCGAACTTCTTTTTGAAATCCTGTCCGAGGAAATCCCCGCTCGCATGCAAGAGCGTGCAGCCGAGGATCTGTTGCGGTTGGTGAGCGATGGTCTGGCCACCCAAGGGTTGGCCTACGAGGCGGCGCGGGCCTTGGTGAGTCCTCGGCGTCTGGCGTTGGTGATCCAGGGGCTGCCTTCTGTCGGCCCCGATGTGTCGGAGGAGCGGCGTGGGCCTCGGGTTGGGGCTCCGGCCTCGGCCATGGAGGGCTTCCTGAAATCCACCGGCCTCGCCCTGGACCAGTTGGAAAAGCGCGATGCCGGTAAGGGGGAGTTCTGGTTCGCGGTGCTCAACCGCAAAGGCCGCCCCACCGCCGAGGTGCTGAAAGAGGCCATTGAGGCCGCCATGGCCGTCTTCCCTTGGCCCAAATCCATGCGCTGGGGCAGGGGGAGCGTGCGCTGGGTGCGGCCGATTCATTCCTTGCTCTGCCTGTTCGAGGGCGCGGTGGTGCCGGTAAGTTTCGGCACCATCACGGCGGGGAACGCGACGGTGGGACATCGCTTTTTGGCGCCCGCGTCGTTTCCGGTTCGGAATTTTTCAGAATACCAAAGCAAGCTGTTGGCCGCCAAGGTGATGCTGGATCCGGTCGAGCGTCGCCATGCCATCCTGCGCCAAGCCGAGGCCGCTGCCGCCCGTGAAGGCTTGTCCTTGCCCAAGGATGACGCCTTGTTGGCGGAAGTCACCGGGTTGGTGGAGTGGCCCACGGTTCTGGTCGGCAGTATTGATGAGTCGTTTATGGGGGTGCCTCAGGAGGCCCTGATGACCTCCATGCGAGCGCATCAGAAGTACTTTCCGCTGCTGAAGGAAACGCGGTTGGCGCCTCGGTTCCTGGTGGTGTCCAACATGGAGTCCGCCGACCAAGGTCGTGCCATCGTCGCTGGCAACGAGCGGGTGCTACGGGCACGTCTGTCCGACGCCGCCTTCTTCTGGAGCACGGATCGCAAGGTGCGTCTGGACTCTCGTTTGCCCAAGTTGGCGGAGCGGTTGTTTTACGCTCGGCTTGGGACCCTGGCGGACAAGGCCTCGCGCTTAAAGCAGTTGGCCCCGCATCTGTCGGTGTTTGTGAACGGCACCCAAGAGGTCGTCAACCCGGCGGAAGCCGCTCGTGCCGCCGAGTTGGCCAAGGCGGATCTGTCCACCGAGATGGTGGGAGAATTCCCTGAATTGCAAGGCATCATGGGCCGCTACTACGCCCTGCACGATGGGGAATCCCCGGCGGTGGCGGAGGCCATTGCCGAGCATTACGCGCCGCTTGGACCATCGGATCGGGTGCCGACGCAACCCTTGAGCGTCTGCGTTGCCTTGGCGGACAAGATCGACTCCCTGGTGGGGTTCTTCGGTATCGACGAGAAACCCACTGGATCGAAGGATCCGTTTGCCTTGCGTCGCGCGGCTTTGGGGGTGATTCGGCTGGTGCTGGAAAATGGGTTGCGCTTGCCGTTATTTACCTTTTTGCAGTTCGCGCATTCGCTGTATAAAGCGGGGCAGTTGGTGGGTGAACCCAAAATGGTTGCCAACGACCTCCTCGAATTCTTTGCCGACCGTCTGAAAGTTCACTTGAAGGAAAAGGGCGTTCGTCACGATCTGATTAGCGCGATTTTCGTTCTGGGAGATGAAGACGATTTGGTGCGTTTGTTGCGACGGGTGGATGCTCTATCCGGGTTCCTGACCACCGATGACGGGGGCAACCTGCTGACCGCCTATCGTCGGGCCGCCAACATCGTTCGGATCGAGGAAAAGAAAGAGGGTGTGTCCTTTGTCGGAGCCCCCAGCATCGCTCTTCTGACCGAACCCGAGGAGCAAACCTTGGTTCGTTCGTTGATGGAGGTGCGCACCGCAGCCGAGGCCTCCGCCAAAGCTGAACGCTTTACCGAGGCCATGGCTGCCTTATCGCAACTTCGCGGACCGTTGGATGCCTTTTTCGACAAGATCAAGGTTAATGCTGATGATCCTGTGGTGCGTGTCAATCGTCTGAAGCTTTTGTCTGGGATTGTTACGACGATGAATTTGCTGGCGGATTTTTCTAAGATCGAAGGATAATCCGGTTTGGAGCGACCTCATGCGATGAAAGAAAAGGGGGTCCGGGGCAATGGCCCCGGGCGGGGTATGGGGCGGCAGCCCCATAGAGCAGGCCAATCGCCCCCTGATGCGGGAGTTTTGCCCCGCCCCTCTCCCATCCTTCCGGGACAAATCCCGAGATGATACCAAAGGGGCGGGGCAAGCCTCTCCGCATCAGGGGGCGGTTGGCCTGCTCTATGGGGCTGCCGCCCCATACCCCGCCCGGGGCCATTGCCCCGGACCCCCTTTTCTTTCATCGCATGAGGTCGCTCCAAACCGGATATGCCTCCGCCTTTGATGGGAGTTGTCAATGAGCAAATGGGTCTATGGCTTTGGCGCCGGGCGCGCCGAAGGCCGGGCAGACATGAAGGACTTGCTCGGCGGCAAGGGCGCGAATCTGGCGGAAATGAGCGCCCTCGGGCTGCCCATTCCCCCCGGCTTCACCATCGCCACCACAGTGTGCACGTCTTATTACGCCAACGGTCGCGCCTATCCGGCAGGACTGCGGGAAAGCGTGCACAAGGCTCTGACAGTTCTTGAAACCCTGCTCAGCGCCAAACTCGGTGACCCTAAGTCGCCGCTTCTCGTTTCGGTGCGATCAGGTTCGCGAGCCTCCATGCCGGGGATGATGGACACCATCTTGAACCTGGGACTAAATGACGTTTCGGTAGAGGGTTTGGCCACCACGGCGGGAGACCGCCGCTTCGCCTATGACAGCTATCGCCGTTTCATTCAGATGTATGCTCATGTGGTTCTCGGCGTCGATCATCGCCATTTTGAGACCATCCTGGAAGATCACAAGCACGAGCGCTCCCTTTCCCTCGATACCGAGCTAACCGCCGAGGACTGGAGTATCGTGATCGAGCACTACAAGGCCAAGATCCAAGAAGAGCAAGACCGTCCTTTCCCCCAAGACATTCACGAGCAACTTTGGGGCGCCATTGGCGCAGTCCTGGAAAGTTGGATGAACAATAGAGCCATCGAATTTCGTCGCTACAACGATATTCCAGAAATCTGGGGCACGGCGGTAACCATCCAGGCCATGGTCTTCGGAAATATGGGCGACGACTGTTGTACCGGCGTTTGCTTCACGCGCGATCCCTCCACCGGCGAGAGCACCTTTTTCGGGGAGTTCCTCCCCAACGCCCAAGGCGAGGACGTGGTGGCGGGACTGCGGACACCGCGACAACTGACAAAGGCAGCCCGCTTGGTGCAGAACTCCGACCTGCCCGCCATGGAGGAGGCCATGCCAGCGGCGTTCAAAGCCCTGAACGCCATTCGTCACAAGCTCGAAGCCCACTACAAGGACATGCAGGACGTGGAGTTCACCGTCGAGCGCAATCGATTGTGGATTCTCCAGACTCGCACCGGTGTGCGGAGCACCAAGGCCGCTCTTCGTATCGCCGTCGATATGGCGCGGGAGGGGTTGATCACCCGCAAGGAGGCCATCGGACGCATTGATCCGGGGACGCTGGATCACCTGCTCCATCCCGCCATCGACCCCACCGCCCCCCGGGAGATTCTGGGGCGAGGGTTGCCCGCCTCTCCCGGAGCCGCTTCGGGCCGGGTGGTGTTCTCGGCCGAGGATGCGGAATACTGGGTCAAGCAAAAGAAGGAAAAAGTCATTCTGGTTCGCCCCGAGACCAGCCCCGAGGATATCAGCGGGATGCACGTCTCCGAGGGTATCCTCACCACTCGGGGAGGACGGACCAGTCATGCCGCTGTGGTCGCTCGCGGTATGGGAATGCCGTCGGTGGTGGGGGCAGGAAGCGTTCGCATCGACATGGCGGCCCGACGGATGCGGGTCGGAGGAAAAATCGTCAAGGAGGGCGATATCATCACCATCGATGGGGCGAGTGGTGAGTTCTTTCTGGGAGAGGTCCCCACCGTCCAGCCCGAAATGACCGGCGATTTCGCTACGCTGATGGAGTGGGTCGATACCATCCGGACGTTGAAAGTGCGCGCCAACGCCGAGACTCCAGAAGAGGCGGCAACGGCACGGCGATTCGGTGCAGAGGGAATCGGTCTGTGTCGCACCGAACATATGTTCTTCGATTCGGATCGGATCCTCAGTGTGCGTGAGATGATTCTCGCCATTGATGAAAAGGGGCGCAGGGCGGTACTGGCGAAGCTTTTGCCTTATCAAAGACAGGACTTTGTCGCTCTCTTCCTCATCATGCAAGGGCTGCCGGTCACCATTCGCTTGCTGGATCCGCCGCTGCACGAATTTCTTCCTCGGGAAGAGGCCGAGTTGGCCGAGTTGGCTCGGGCGATGAAAATCGATGTAGAAACCGTGCGGACCCGGGCGGCAGCCCTTTATGAATCCAATCCCATGCTGGGGCATCGAGGGTGCCGATTGGGCATTACCTACCCCGAAATCTATGAAACCCAAGTCCGCGCCATCTTCGAGGCCGCTATTGAAGTTTCGCGGAGTACCGGGAAAACCGTAACACCGGAAATTATGGTGCCCCTGGTGGGGACCAAGAAGGAACTCGATATCCTGAAGGCCGTTATTGATGCCGAGGCGGCTCTGGTCTTCGCAGAAACGGGACATTCGCTCCCTTACATGGTCGGAACCATGATCGAGCTGCCTCGGGCGGCTCTACGAGCGGGAGAAATCGCAGAAGTCGCGGAATTCTTCTCGTTCGGGACCAACGATTTGACCCAGACCACCTTTGGGCTCAGTCGCGATGATTGCGGGTGGTTGCTCGATATTTACCGGGAAAAGGGAATCTACGAACACGATCCTTTCGCCCAATTGGATCAGGCCGGAGTCGGGGAGTTGGTGCAAATCGGCTCGGAGCGGGGAAGGGCCGTGCGGCCAGGATTGAAGTTGGGCATTTGTGGCGAGCATGGCGGAGACCCCGCCTCGATCGCCTTTTGCCAGAAGGTGGGGTTGGATTATGTGTCGTGCTCGCCGTATCGGGTGCCGATTGCGCGGTTGGCTGCGGCACAGGCCGCTTTACAGTGATTCCTCTGCCGTGGTTAACGGTGGTAGGGGTGGGGGAAGCGCCTCCCCCTCCCGCCCTCCGAGCCTTGGTCGCCACGGCGGAGGTTACCATCGGAGCCCCGCGTCACCTGGCTCATTTCCCCGAGGCACCTTCCCCCACCGGTTGGCCGTCTCCCTTCGCGGCGGCACGAGAGATGTTGACGGCTCTGCGGGGACAGCGCGTGGTGGTTTTGGCCTCGGGAGACCCTCAGTGGTTTGGGGTAGGAGTAACGGTACGGCGCTGGTTCCCGCCGGAGGAAGTGGCGACAGTCCCCCATGTGGGAAGCTTCTCCTTGGCTGCGGCTCGTTTGGGTTGGCCTTTGGCG
Organism: Rhodospirillaceae bacterium; assembly: GCA_031546925.1. Lineage (GTDB taxonomy): Bacteria > Pseudomonadota > Alphaproteobacteria > Rhodospirillales > Magnetospirillaceae > Magnetospirillum. Next base: position 29,210 of record JAVBJO010000016.1, on the reverse strand, counting down.
GAGACCCTATGTCTATCGGTTCACGCCCGCCCGCTGGCGTCACTCTCGCTTCATTTGGCTCCCGGACGGCGGCTTTTGGTTCTGACGGGAGACGGGACAACCCCGGCGACTGTGGCGCGCTTGTTGTGTGAGTCCGGCTGGGGGGCATCTCTCCTGGAGGTTGGGGAGAATCTGGGAGGCCTTCGGGAGCATTGGACGACGGCGGTTGCGGGTGCGTGGGCGGGAGACGTGGGCGATCTCAACGTTCTCGCGATCACTTGTCGTCCGGATCCAGGCACGCGGGTTCTTTCGGTCAGTCCGGGTCTCGAGGACGAGGCTTTCCTCCATGACGGGCAGTTGACCAAGCGCGAGGTTCGCGCGGTAACCTTAGCGGCCTTGGTACCTGTGCCGGGGCAGCGGTTGTGGGACATTGGCGCGGGGTGCGGCTCGATTGCCGTGGAGTGGATGCGAGCGGGCGGCCTTGCCGTGGCCATTGAGGAGACCCCCGAACGCTGCGCCTTGATCGCACGCAACGCGGTAACCCTAGGGGTGCCACAGGTGGAGATTCTCTCGGGGCGTTTTCCCGACGTGGTTCCCTCGTCGTCCCCGGATGCCGTGTTCGTGGGAGGAGGTGTTTCCTCGCCGGGGGTGTTGGAGAGGGCGTGGGCGGCTTTATCTCCTGGCGGACGGCTGGTCGTCAACGCGGTGACGGTGGAGGGCGAGGCCAAAGCGCTGGAGTTCCACCAACACCATGGGGGGGAGATAGTGCGACTCGAGATTTCACGGCTTACGCCCCTGGGCGCGTTCCAAGTCTGGCGTCCGGCTTTGCCGGTGACGCAATATCGGGGGGTTAAGGATTAAAAGATGGGTGCGACGCTTTACGGGATTGGGGTGGGGCCCGGCGACCCGGAATTGATGACCGCCAAGGCGATCCGTTTGGTGCAAGCATGCCCCGTTCTCGCCTGGCCCGCGCCCTTGGAGGGGGAAGGACAGGCTCGATCCATTGCGGCGGCGTATGTGACCACCCCGAAGATCGAAATCCCCATTCGCCTCAGTTTCCGCCCAGAGCGTGATGATGCCGAAGCGGCCTACGACCAAGCGGCGAAGAACCTTGCCCACCACTTGGAAGAGGGCCGGGACGTGGCGGTCCTGTGCGAGGGCGATCCTCTCTTCTTTGGTTCGTTCATCGCCCTTCTGACCCGGCTCGGGGGCCATTTCCCGGTGGAGGTGGTGCCTGGGATTTCCTCCCCCATGGCAGCGGCGGCAGCGGCCGTACATCCTCTGTCGACCTTGGAGGAGATGGTGGCCATTGTGCCTGCCACCCGCGACGAGGCGGCGTTGGAAGCTCTCCTCTCCCAGGCCGACTCCATTGTGGTGTTGAAGGTGGGACGTCATCTGGACAAAATTCGCAATGTGCTGCGTCGGCTGGGGAAAAGTGAGAATGCGCTCCTGATTGCGTATGCCTCGCGGGGAAACCAGACAATCCGGCGATTGGAGGATGTCGCAGAGGCTCCTTACTTCTCTCTGATCCTGACGCGCAAGTAAGGAAATCCCATGGTGTCTCGTCGCCTTCTCGTCCTGTTTGGTGCCACACTGGTTCTGATCTGCCTGGCGTACACGGCTTATTGGTTCATCGTCATGGATCGGTTCCGCAGTCAGGTCGAGGCCTGGGCCGAGACCAAACGCCCCGAAGGATGGGATCTCACCTGGGCGAAGATGGAAACAGAGGGCTTTCCCTTCCACATGGGGCTACGGTTGCAGGAGGTGAAACTGCGTTCTCCCGCGCTGTCCTGGGCAACGGGAAACGTCACTTTGGGGAGCGACCCCTTTGATTTGACCCGCTTCCGCATGAATGCCTCGGGGCCGCATGAGGTCTCGTGGAACGATCAAGCGTTTCGCATCAACATGTCCCGCCTGTTGGGGAATCTCGACACGAAACGGGATGGCAGGGTCGAGCAATTGACCTTCCTGGTCTCTGACCTTGCTATCGATGCGGGAGCGCTTTCCGGGAAAATTGCCCACCTCGCCCTGACCTGGGATGCGGAGGAGTCGCTCTTCTCCAGCAGCCCCGCCCGATTCTCGGGGACCGCCAGTGGCGTGGAATTACCAGACCTTCCCAATCTGATCCTGGGCCGGAACCTGTCTCGATTGGGAGTCGAAGGGCGCGTTCTGGGGAAACTTCCCTCGCAGCTGTCCCTCGACGCGGTGAAGACTTGGCTGATGACGGGCGGAACGGTGGAACTGAATGCCTCCCTGGCCTGGGAGCCTCTCACGCTGGAGGGAAGTGGGTCCATCGCCCTGGATCCCCAGGGGCAGCCGTTGGTTATGTTCTCCTCCAGGATGCAGGGGGTCAATTCGCTCCTGGATCGCTTTGTAGAGCGAGGACTGCTGCCCGAGTCCTCGGCGAAAGCAGTAAAACTGTTGGTAACGCTGGCCAGCCTGAGAGGCGACGGAATCCCTGTGCCCATCACCATTCAAAACGGAGCCTTGTTCTTCGGGCCGACACGGGTGATGGGAATGCCTGCCTTGGCGTGGTGATAGCGTTTGGCACGCGTCCGTTGATGAAAGAAAAGGGGGTCCGGGGCAAACGGGTTTACGAGCCGTAACGCACTTTTACCGCCGCTAATCTTTCCGCCAGCACAGCTCTCACCTGCTCAACGTCGCAGCCCATCAGGGCTGCGTCCTCCAGCAGGTCGAGCGCCACCGCTTCGAACTCGGTCAGGTTTTGCTCCAGCACTTTAAGCTTTTCGATGCACGCCACGGGCGTTCCCTCTGGGGTTCGCCAGATACGGGGGGGCGGAGAGGACACTTTGACGAAAAACCTCGTGGTTTGCGGCTCCTCGGAGTATCCCCCGCGTCCGGACAAAAGGCAAGAAACCCACGATGCACCGCTTCGTTTCATCAAAGGAACATGGCGTTTCAGATTTGATACGCTTTTCGCCCGCACCTCAAATTTTTATCGCGAGATAACAAGGCATTAACCCTCCTTCAGCCTCTGGCACGGCCCTTGCTTTCCTAAGAAGCGCCCGGTGAGACCGGGGTTTACCAGCAGGAGGCAAAATGAAGAAATTTTTCCTGATGAGCGTGTCCGGCGCGGCCTTGATGCTCAGTGTGTCGGCTCACGCACAGGAGATTCAAGTGAACGGCAACATCAATGCGGATGACAGCGGTGTGCTGTCTCCGGTCCAGCGCAATCTGGATGATGCCGCTCAAGCGAGTTTCTATTCCCGTGCCGCAGCCGATACCGACACGGCCTATTTGGGGGATGGGGTCGACCAGAGCACAAACTCTTCTACCGCCACCACCACCACAGCCACCACCACCACCACCAACAAAACCCTGAACATGAACAACAGCACCACGCTCTCGGCCACCAACTCGGTGGGCGGGATCACGGTTCAGGGTGGGAACTCGTCCGCAGGGAACGCCACCGGCGGCAGCCTGACTCAGACCATCGAGGCCTCCAATGCCAATAGCGGCAGCGGTGGCAGCGGGAGCAGCTCGGTCAGCGATATCCATGGGGGCAAGGGCGGCAAGGGCGGTTATAGCGTCGCCACGCCAAGCAACACCAGTGCCCAGACCGCCCGGACGCGGGGACGCTCCTCGGGTGGGGATGGGTTTGCCGCCAGCGGAACGCTGGGCGGGGCTCTCTCCGGCGCAGCCGGGGTAGCGGGTGCCGGGGCCGGCGCTGGCAATCTGGGCGGAGCCGGGAATCTGTCCGCTGCGGGCTCGCAGCAGAACGGTGGCAGCCATGCTCCCAGCACCGCCGCAGATGGTTCCGCCAGCTTGACCCAGGATGCTAAATCTTGGGCCGATGCGGCCTCTACGCCGACCTCTTCCGCCGCCGTCAGTGGCCAAGCCACCGCCAGCGGCAGCGGCGGGTCGGGTGGACCTGTCTCGGGAACCAGCAGCAACTCTTCCTCTCAGACCGCAACCGCGACCGCCAATGGCGGACGGGGTGGCGATGGTGGGGATGCTTCGGGTGAAGCCTCCGCCAATGGCGGCGACAACGCCCAGTCCGGTGTCAACACCATCACCGCCAATGCCGCCACCGGCGGAACTCAGGGTGGAAACGGTGGAACGAGCTCTGCCAGCTTCAGCTCTGGCAGCATCGGCAGCGTGAGCCTCGGGAGTCTCTCGGGTATCGCCAGCATCGCCCAGAACACGGGCGTTTCGGCGAACCAGTTCAACTCCTGGAGCATCAACGCTCACTCGTCGTTCTAACGCTGTCTCGGTCGGCGGGCTTCGGCCCGCCGACTTTTTTCTTCTCCAAGACGTCTCTTGGCAGGGAGTCCCGCGACATGCGTCACGTTCCCCTTCTCGCTTTTCTGATCCTGACCCTGATCCCTCTTGGCTCTGCTCGGGCCGAGGAAGGAGCCTCTTCTCCTTTCGACGAGTCCCCCCTCGCCCTTTCCCCATCCGACCTGGACGATCGTCGAGGTGGAACTGTGGTGCAGGAGAACCAATCTTATTTGCTCGGGAGCAACAACGGAGACATCTCTGTTGCAGATAATTCCGCCAAACTCTCCGGAATGATCAACCCAGCGCAAATTGTTGGAAACAGAGGTATCACAACTGTTCTACAAAACACGGGTGACCTCGTGAACTTCACTACGGCGACGAGCATCAACGTTTACACTCGTTGAAACAGCCAATAAAGAGACGTGCCTATGATGAACAATCGCTCGATTTTTCTCGTGCTTCTTGTTGTCTGCACTCTGCTGACCGGGTCCCGCCCGGGCATCGCGGCGGAAACATCGGTGAGTATTCCCACAGGTACGTTCACAGTATCGATGACCAGTCTACGAGAAGCTCGATTTCGCGGTGTCATTCGCCAAGAACGCGACTTTTCCTGTGGCTCCGCAGCGATTGCTACTCTTTTGACCTATCATTATGGGCGTCCAACCTCGGAGAAACAGGTTTTCGAGGCCATGTTCGCCGCCGGGGATCAAAAAGCCATTCAACGTTCCGGGTTTTCCTTGGGAGATATGCAGCGTTACTTGTCAACGCTTGGCCTGCGCTCGGACGGCTTTCGCGTCAACCTGGATAAAGTTGCGGCGGCGGGAGTTCCCGTCATCACCCTGCTCAACAACAAAGGCTTTAGCCACTTCGTTGTCGTCAAAGGGATTCACGGTAATGAGGTGCTCATCGGAGACCCCATCCTCGGAGCCAAGGTCATGTCCCGAGGCGAATTTGAAGCCGTCTGGCAAGGCGTCATGTTCAGTATTCGCGACGATATTCCCCTAGCGCAAAGCCGTTTCAATCAAGAGCAAGACTGGCCCCTGGAACGAAGAGCGCCTTTTAGCACCGTGCTCTCCCGCCAAGGCTTGGCCAGCTATTCCGTGGTGTTGCCGGGCCTGTTCCAGTTCTAACCCCCCGAAATGGGAGAACGGTTGTGAAGGATTACATCATCGCAGGAGCCTTGCTGCTGCTCATGACTCCACCCGCCTGGGCCGACTCCTCCCCCGATCCCTTCCTTGACCTGGTAACGATGGATCAAGGCGAACTCGCCGAACATCGCGCTGGCATGATCGTGGGGGGAATCCCCATGGACTTCGCCATCGTCGTCCGCACCACTGCCGAGCAAGCCGTCGCTCAAGGACTGGAAAATGCCGGGCTGCAAACCGTTCTCACCATCAATCATCATGGCGGAATCGGATCCGTCGTGACCACGCCCCTGGGGAATCTGGGAGACGGGACATCGTTCCTCCATGACGTTTCGGGAGGGCAAATTGCAACCGTCATCGCCAATACTGTCAGTGGGGTATCCATCAACCAAAATACGGAAATTAACGCGGCGTTTCCTGGGCTACAAGGCCGTGTCCAGGCCTGGCAAGGAACCGCGCGGGCGGGGATGCTTGGGGGAGAGGCTGCCCAGAGGGGACTGCGTTAGGGTACTTTGTGATGAGCAGGCGGACCTGCCGTTCTATCTCTTCACCGTATGCTCTAGGACCCCTCTTGCCAACGCCACTGTCACCGCCCGCCCCTGCGCCAAGGAGGCTCGATCCAACCCCTCCACCACGCCTTGCGTCCCGGCAAAACTGCGCTCCATATGCGCAAGCAAATAAGCGACCACCTCTTGACTAACTTTCAACTGTCGATCTGCAAAGTGCTTCACCAGCAGAGCCGCTAACATCACATCATCTGGAGGCTTAATCCCCACCGCTGGGGTAGCGGCTAACCGTGAATGCAAATCCGGTAACCGCACCTGGAGTCGTGCCGGCGCCTCTCGCCCGGCCAGAACGAGGAAGCGCCCGGTCTCCCGCGTGAGATTCCAGAGGTGGAAGAGACTAGTTTCGTCCTCCAAGGTCTCAAGATCATCAATCATCACGATGTGGTGCTGCTCCACCAAGGGCACCACTTGTGCGGCGTCCAGCGCCAAAGCCCTCACATGAATCGCCTGCTTTCCTTGGGCAAAGGCCGTTAGCAGGTGGGTTTTTCCCGAGCCTGCCGGTCCAAACAGGGCCAAGGCATGGGCGGGCCAATGGGGCCAGCGCTCCAGCCATGCCACGGCTTCCGCATTGCAGGGGGCTGCCAGGAAGTCCTCGCGGTTTAATCCTTGCTGGTAGCCGAGGTCAAGAATCAGCTGGGCGGGATCGTTTGTGCTCATAGGGGGGGCGGCACCACCGAGTGCTCCCCATGGTAGAGGGGACTTTCCAGATAACGCCGCAGGGAGAACCGCACCAAGACGCCCACCACGGCGGCGACGGGAACCGCCAAGAGAACGCCGACAAACCCAAACAGGCTCCCCCCTGCTAACAAGGCAAAGATGATCCAAACCGGGTGGAGGCCAATCCTCGCGCCCACCAGTTTAGGGGTGAGAACATAGCCCTCAAGCAGCTGTCCCACCAGAAAGACTCCGGCGACGGTGACGGGAAGATGCCACTCCAGCGTTTGGGCAATGGCCATGCTGATGCCAATGACGAAGCCGGAGATGGTTCCCACATAGGGAATGAAAGAGAGAAATCCAACCAGTAACCCGATGGAAAGTCCAAGATCAAGTCCAGTGATTGAAAGGCCTATCCCGTAGAAAAGACCAAGGCACAAGCAAACTGTGGCTTGTCCTCGGATGAATCCAGCCAAGGTTCGATCAATTTCTTGGAACTGAGTCCGAATGGTGGACATGTTTTCGCGAGGAAGATGATCATTGATCTTTCCCACCAACACGTCCCAATCCCGGAGCATATAAAACGTCACTACGGGCGTAATGAACAGAACCGAAAGCACGTTGACTACCGCGAGACCACTCGTCACCACGCCCGACAGCACCTTCATAAACCACGAAACCGCTGTGCCGATGAATCCTGTGGTCGAGCTTCGTAAACGCTCCAGGTCATCCTCTGACATCCGGCCTTTAATTTCGGACAGAATAGGTTCTAAACGTTGATTGAGGATGTCGATGTAACCCGGAACCCGGCGTGCGAACGATACGATCTGGTTTTGGAGAATGGGAACCAAGATCAGCAGCCCAATCATCGCCGTCATGAAAAAAGCAGCGGTGATCACGGCGGTGGAGGCCGTTCGAGAAAGTCCTCTGCTTTCCAGCCAATCCGCAAGCGGATCCAGGAAATACGCGATCGCCATCCCCGCCACGAACGGGAGCAAAACATCGCGGAGGAGGAAAAGGAGCCCCAAGGACACCAGGAGGCCGATAAACCAAAAGCGATAACGTTGCGGCGAGGTCATGGAAGATCCTTGGAAACGCTACGGGGTCCAGGGGCCGTTGCCCCGTGACCCCGTCCCGATTTACCCCGAGAAGGGGTCATGCACCAAAATAGTATCATCCCGCTCGGGACTGGTGGAGAGCAATGCCACCGGTGCCTCGATCAATTCTTCGATTCGCCGCACGTATTTGATCGCCGCCGCCGGGAGATCCTTCCACGAGCGTGCCCCTTGGGTGGACTCTTGCCAGCCGGAGAGGGTTTCGTAGATGGGCTGCACTTCCCCTTGCGCCGTCGCAATGGCGGGAAGATGCCGCAAAGTCTTCCCGCGATAGGTATAGCCGGTGCAGATTTGCAGGCTTTCCAGCCCATCCAGCACGTCCAGCTTGGTCAAGGCGATCCCCTTGATGCCCCCAACCTTAATGGCTTGGCGGACCAGCACCGCGTCAAACCAGCCGCAGCGCCGCCGCCGTCCGGTGACGGTCCCGAACTCCCGCCCACGATCTCCCAGGCGTTCCCCGACCGCATCGGTGAGTTCGGTGGGGAAAGGCCCCGAGCCGACCCGCGTGGTATAGGCCTTACAAATCCCCAAGACATAGCCCACTTGTCCCGGCCCCACGCCCGAGCCGGTTCCCACGTTCCCCGCCACGGTGTTGGAGGAGGTGACGAAGGGATAGGTGCCATGATCGATATCCAGCATTGCCCCTTGAGCGCCTTCGAACAGCACCCGTTTGCGGGTGTGACGAATCTCCTCCAGGAGTTGCCACACCACATCGGCGTACGGCAGAATCCGAGGCGCGACGGCTTTTAATTGGGCCAGAATCTCCTGCCCCTCCAGGGGAGCGGCCCCCAATCCGACCAGCAAGGCATTGTGGTGGGCCAAGAGGTGTTCCAGCTTGGTCTCCAGAACCTTCTCATCGGCGAGATCGCACACGCGGATGGCACGACGTCCGGCGCGATCCTCATAGGCGGGACCGATGCCACGCCCGGTGGTGCCGATCTTGGCGGCTCCCGAGGCGACTTCCCGCGCCCGATCCAGGTGACCATGAAGCGGCAGGATCAGACAGGCGTTTTCGGCCAGACGCAACACCTCGGGGGTGACGGTGACGCCTTGTGCCCCGATGCGATCGATTTCATCCAGCAAGGCCCAGGGGTCCACCACCACGCCATTGCCGATGATGGACATCTTGCCGCGCACCACCCCAGAGGGCAATAGCGACAGCTTATAAGTGGTGCCATTGATCACCAAGGTATGACCGGCATTGTGACCGCCTTGGAAACGAACCACCACATCGGCGCGCTCGCTCAACCAGTCGACGATCTTGCCTTTGCCCTCGTCACCCCATTGAGCCCCGACCACCGCGACATTCGACATCTTTTTGTCCCTTTACGAAACGGGCCGCACGCCGTCGGCTGCCAAGAAAAAATCACATCCCAGGCGCTTTGCCTCGGCCTGATCGTCAAGAAGGAGTCCCAGGCCCATCACGGTGACCCACCCCTGGCTCCGAAGCTCGCGTCCTCCCGCCGTCATGCTCCAGGGCACGAACACGCGACGTGGCTTCTGAGAGGGAGTCTGGGACAATCCCTCCAGCACCGTATCCATGAACAAGGTGGCCCCTACGCCGGGTTCGCCGTTTCCGGTCAGATAGCGCCCCCCGCGTCCCAGCTCGCCAAACAGGTCGTGCCCGAACAGGGTGAAGGTCACCCCGGTATGGTATTCGAACCCGCGATTTTCCACCGGGTCCACCGTCAGGATCAAGTCCGGCGCGGCCTCGTGGATCAGCGCTGCCGTGTTTCCCAAGTGATTGACCGCCGACCGGGTCTCCGGGGGCAAGGCCAAAGGGGCCAAAATCTGCAAGGCCCGGTTGACAGGACCAACCGCCGAGAGCAGAGCCAGCAGAAGCGGCGCCGCAGCCCCTCCCTCTGCCGCCACGGCGGCCGCGTCCTTGTGGTCGAGACCGCCGCGCAAGGCGTCATCGGGGGTGAGATTCAACTCGCGCAAAAGAGTCGGCACCAGGGTTGGCAGCGACAGATCCACCGAAACGCCCTTCACGCCCAAGGCCCGCAAGGCTTCTCCTGCCAGTACCGCCACTTCCGCATCGGCTGCGGGCGAGAGGCTTCCGATCAACTCGACCCCCACTTGGGCGAACTGACGCTCGGGGCGCAACTGGCTGCCCTTGACCCGTAAAACCTGCCCGGCATAGGACAAGCGAAGAGGCCTTGGCATCCCCGCCAGCCGCGACACGGCGATGCGGGCCACCTGAGGCGTCATATCCGCTCGTACCGCCATCATGCGCTGGCTGGAGGGATCCATGACGCGGAAACACTGCGCCGCTGTGGCTGCTCCGGCCCCAGAGAAAAGGGTCTCCTCGAACTCCACCAGAGGGGGCTTGACCCGCTCATAGCCGTACCCTGCGGCAAAGGCCATGGTTTGCTCGATCACCTTGGCTTCACGCTCGGCGTCGTGCGGAAGGATGTCGCGCAAACCCGCTGGGAGAAGCGCCCGATTGCTGGCGTCATTCATGCTGTCCGTCTCCCTACGCCTTCACCACGCGGTCCAGGGCTTGGACCATGCGGATCAGCTCCGGCATATCCGCGAGGTAAATCATATTCGCCCCATCCGAGGGGGCTCGGTCAGGATCGGGATGAGTCTCCACGAATAGGCCGGCAATCCCTACTGCCACCGCAGCGCGCGCCAACACCGGAGCAAACCGCCGGTCCCCGCCCGAGGACGTCCCTTGCCCGCCCGGAGATTGTACCGCATGGGTGGCATCCATCACCACCGGATATCCGGTTTGCGCCATGATGGGCAGAGCCCGCATATCCGCTACCAGATCCCCGTACCCAAAGCTGGCCCCTCGTTCGGTCAGGAGGATCCGGCTATTGCCGGTACTTTCGATCTTGGACGCCACGTTGGCCATCTGGCCGGGAGCGAGAAACTGCCCCTTCTTGACGTTGACCACCTTGCCCGTCCGTCCCGCCGCCAGCAGCAGATCGGTCTGACGGCACAAGAAGGCGGGAATTTGCAGGATATCGGTCACTTCCGCCACCGGAGCGCATTGATCCTCGGCGTGAATATCAGTCAAAACCGGCAAGCCCAGGCTCTCGCGGATTTCCGCAAACACCGCGAGCGCCCCCGCCAAGCCGATGCCCCGCTGCCCCGCCAAGGAGGTCCGGTTGGCCTTGTCGAAAGAGGACTTATAAATCAACCCGATACCGGCAGCCTCTGCCATTTCCTTCAGGGCCTGGGCACACTCCAACGCGTGAGCGCGGCTTTCCATCTGACAGGGACCAGCGATGAGCACCAAGGGCAAATCGTTCCCAAACGTCACCCCGCCAACCTTCACATGCCGAGCTGCGGTCATGGTCGAGACTCCTCTCTATACCAGTCGGGATTGCTTGACCGCGGCGGCGATGAAGCCCACGAACAAAGGATGCGGATCGAAGGGCTTAGACTTCAGCTCCGGATGGAACTGTACACCCACAAACCACGGATGATCGGGAAATTCGACAATCTCGGGCAACACGCCATCGGGCGAGAGCCCCGAGAAACACAGACCGGCCTTTTCCAGAATCGAGCGGTAATCCATGTTGACCTCGTAGCGATGGCGATGACGCTCGCTAATAGTCTCGCGGTCGCCATAAACAGAGCGCACGCGGGAGTCGGGCTTCAAAACGCAGTCATACGCCCCAAGCCGCAGAGTCCCGCCCTTATCGCCCCCTTGGAAGCGCTTCTCCAAGCCATCGCCGCGCATCCACTCGGTCATCAACCCGACGACGGGATGATCGCAAGGACCGAACTCGGTGGAGCTGGCCCCCTTCAGACCGGCGAGATTGCGCGCGACCTCGATCACCGCCATCTGCATGCCGAAGCAGATGCCAAAGTAGGGAATCCGTCGGGTCCGGGCAAAAGAAACCGCCTCGATCTTGCCCGAGGCACCGCGCTCGCCAAAGCCACCGGGTACCAGGATACCATCGCAAGGCTCCAGGAGGGGCAGGCTGCTCTCGCCGGTTTGCTCGAACAGCTGGCTGTCGATCCATTTCAACCGCACCCGGACATTGTTGGCAATCCCGCCGTGGACCAAGGCCTCGGCCAGGGACTTATAGCTGTCGAGCAGGCTGATGTACTTGCCCACCACCGCGATGGTGACCTCTCCCTTTTCCGGCTGGAGGGTCCGCTCCACGATGGTTCGCCAGCGCTGGAGATCCGGCAAGGGCGGAGTCAGGCGGAAATGCCGACACACCTCGGAGTCGAGGCCTTCCTCGTGATAGCTGATGGGAACGCGGTAGATGGTGTCCACGTCCAGGGCGGGAATGACGGCCTCGATGCGGACGTTGCAGAACAGGGCGATCTTGCGCCGCTCGCCCTCGGGAATGGGGCGCTCGGAGCGGCACATCAAGAGATCGGGTTGAATGCCCAGACTGAGCAATTCCTTCACCGAATGCTGGGTCGGTTTGGTCTTCAACTCCCCCGCCGAGAGAATATAAGGCAACAGGGTCAGATGGATAAACATGGCGCGATCCCGCCCCACGTCGTTGGCCAACTGACGAATGGCCTCCAGGAAGGGCAGGGATTCGATATCGCCCACCGTTCCGCCAATCTCGCACAGGCAAAAGTCCTCGTCGGTGAGATCCGAACGGACGAAATCCTTAATGGCATTGGTCACATGGGGAATCACCTGGACGGTCGCCCCCAAATAGTCCCCCCGACGCTCCCGCGCGATCACGTCCGAGTAAATTCTCCCGGTGGTGATGTTGTCGCTCTTGCGCGAGGCCACGCCGGTAAAGCGCTCGTAATGGCCGAGATCGAGATCGGTTTCGGCCCCATCATCGGTGACATAAACCTCGCCGTGCTGATAGGGACTCATGGTCCCCGGATCCACGTTGAGGTAAGGATCCAGCTTGCGCAACCGCACCTTGAAGCCGCGCGCCTGGAGACAAGCGGCCAGTGCCGCCGAGGCCAGTCCCTTGCCCAACGACGAGACCACGCCACCCGTGATGAAAATAAACCGTGTCATGTCCTTGCCGCTCTCATTGGTGTGCGACGATGGGGAAAAACAGCATTTCATCCGAGAAGGCGCTTTTTGAAAAGCGCCTCTCGGAGAAATCTCGCCTAGCGTGACAATGGAGCGGCGGGTTCCGCCGGAGGCATCTCAGCCGCAGGTGCTGCCGGAGTCGTGCTCGCCGGGGGCATCGTGTCAAGGATCGACGGCTCCGCCGCCTGGTTTTTGACCACGATGGCCAAAGCAACGCTCATGCCGAAAAAGCAAGCGGCGAGAATCGCGGTGGTTCGGGTCAACAGATTGCCCGCGGCCCGCCCGCTCATCAGCCCACCACCGCCGCCGCCGATACCCAAGGCACCGCCTTCTGACCGCTGGAGGAGGACGACACCGATCAAAGCAACGGCAAGAATCAAGTGAACGGAAAGGAGGATGGTAAAAACGTCCATGGACTCACCGATAGCCAAACCAGGGGAGCTCGGAGACCGCATCCCCAAGCCGAAGCGCAATGTTTAGCCCTCCCCGCCCCGGAAGGCTAGAGCAAAGTTTTTCTTTTTGCGGGCACGTCAAGGGAAGCCTACTCCGTCCGCCCGCCATGCAGCTTGGACCACTGCACGGGATCGTGGAGGAAATTCCTCACTTCCTCGATGGTTCTGCGGTCGAACACCCCGGCCTGCTCCGCCACCTCGAGCACCACCCACCAGTTACACAGGTAGGAGAGGTCAACGCCCATCTCGCTCAGGTGTTTAAGCGCGCCGGGGAACACGCCATAGAAGAAGATGACGAAAGCATGGGAAACTTCCATTCCCGCGCCGCGCATGGCCTCGACGAAGGTGACCTTGGAGGCCCCATCGGAGGCGAGATCCTCCACCAGAACGGTTCTCGCGCCGGGACGGAAGTCGCCTTCGATTTGGGCATCGCGTCCGAAGCCCTTGGGCTTTTTGCGCACGTAAACCATGGGGAGCATCATCTGATCGGCGATCCAAGCGGCATAGGGAATGCCTGCGGTTTCCCCTCCGGCGATGACGTCGATGGATTCGTATCCGACTTCGCCCAGAATGGCTTGGCTGGAGAGTTCGCAGATTTTCTTCCGTCCGCGCGGATAGCTGATAACCTTGCGGCAATCGACGTAGACGGGGCTCGCCCAGCCCGACGTCAGGATATAGGGCTTTTCGGGGCGAAAATTGACCGCCTTGATGTCAAGGAGGATGCGGGCAACGGTGAGAGCTGCCTGTTTCTGTTGGGGAGTGCGCGAAACGGTTTGCATGGAAAAGCCCTCTGTTGCTGACTCTGGGGGGTATAGGCATAATCCGCCGATCCCGCAAGGCGGCAAATTTTCTAGGGAGGTTCGAGGATGTCAGACTGCATTCAAGTGAGCAAGGAGGGAAGCATTGCCACGGTGGCTCTGCATCGTCCCGACCGGATGAACGCTCTGAATTTGCCTCTGTGGCGCAGTCTGGAGGCGACATTTACCGCCCTTGCCACGGACGATTCGGTTCGGGTGGTGATCCTGCGAGGGAGCGGAACCAAGGCGTTTGCCCCCGGAGCGGACATCGACGAGTTCGACACCCTGCGCGCCACCCCTGAGCAAGCCAAGGCTTACGACGTGGTGATGCGGGCCGCCCTGGAGGCCGTGAAGGCCTGCCCCAAGCCGGTGATCGCCTTGATTCACGGGCCTTGCGTCGGCGGGGGCCTGGAATTGGCCTGCTGTTGCGATCTGCGGATTTCGGCACGTTCGGGGCGGTTTGGGATTCCGATCGGCAAGATTTCAGTGGTGATGGCCTATCCCGAGTTGGCGACCGTTGCCCGAATCACCGGCCCGGCGGTCGCGCTGGAGATCCTGCTTGAGGCCCGCGTCTTCGATGCGGAGGAGGCTCTGCGCAAAGGCCTCCTGACCCGGGTGGTGGAGGACGACCGCGCCGATGAGGAGGCCTTGGCCACCGCTCGGCGCATTGCCGCCGGAGCGCCTCTGGTCAACGCCTGGCACAAGAAGTTCATCCAGAGACTGAAGGGGGATTCCACGCCCATCGCTCCAGCCGCGCTGGACGAATGCTACGCCTTCCTGGACACCGCTGACTATCGCGAGGGAATGGCCGCCTTCCGCGAGAAACGCAAACCCGTCTTCAAGGGGGAGTGACCCGCCGTTGAGCGCTGTCTGGGTCTTGGCGGATGATCGTCCGGGAAATGTCGGGCAATGCCTTGGCGTGGCGGAGAGTCTCGGTCATCCCTTCGAGATCAAGCCGATCCACTATACCCGCATGGGGCGCTTGCCCAATCTGCTGCGGGATGTCTCGTTGCTGGGGGTCAGCGCCGAGAGTCGCGCCGCCTTGCTGCCACCGTGGCCGCGCCTGGTGATCGCCGCCGGGCGACGAACGGCTCCGGTGGCCCGCTGGATCAAGGAGCGCTGCGGGGCCTCCCTGGTGCAAATCATGGATCCCGGTCCCGGCGGGCGGAGCGACTTCGATCTCATCGCCATTCCCGATCACGATCGGCGCGCCCCCTCGGGCGGGAACATTCTCCGCATCACCGGGGCGCCCCATCGCGTCTCCCTGGCCAAGCTGGCCGAGGCGCGGGAGATTTGGTGCGATCGCTTCGCCTCTCTGCCCTCTTTGCGCCTGGGCCTGATCGTGGGAGGGAGCACGCGCAAGCTTCCATTCACGCCTATCATGGCGGAGGCGTTGGGACGGACCATCTCTCAATTGGCTCCCGGCTCCGTCTTGGCGACCACCAGCCGCCGCACGGGGACTGCGGCGGAGACGGCTTTGCTGGCCTCTCTGCCCTCGCCGCGCTTTGTCCACCGTTGGCAAGACGGAGGCGAGAACCCCTATTTTGGTTTCCTCGCCCTGGCGGATGTTCTGGTGGTCACGGGCGATTCGGTGTCCATGGTTTGCGAGGCCTGTGCCTCTCCCGCCTCGGTGTACATTTACGCCCCAGAGGGATTTGTCTCCGCCAAGCATGCGCGGCTCCACGAGACTCTTTATCGCCAAGGCGTGGCGCGACCTCTGGAGGGGGTAACGCGGTTGGAGACCTGGGAGCACGCCCCCTTGAACGCAGCAGACGATATTGCCAAAGCCATTCGGTATGGCTGATCCCGTTTGGCACGCGCGTCTATTGATGAAAGAAAAGGGGCACACCAAACGGTATTAGGGCTCCATTACCAAATCATCGCGATGGATCATCTCATCCCGGCCCCGATACCCGAGAATAGCCTCGATTTCTCCAGACTTTCGTCTGGCGATCTTCTTGGCATCCTGAGCCGAGTAGGCGCTCAAGCCTCGCCCCAGGACACGTCCCTCGGGATTGGTGACGAGCACACAATCGCCACGTTCAAACTCACCTTCTACGGAGACAATTCCTGCGGGGAGAAGGCTTTTGCCGGCTGCCAACGCCGCCACCGCGCCCGCGTCCAGGCGCAGAGTGCCCACCGGCTTCATGGAGCCCTGAATCCACTGTTTCCGCGCCGCGCGAGGGGAGCCCTCCGGCAGGAACCAGGTGCAGCGCGCCCCCTTCTCGATGGCGGTAAGGGGATAGGCGACCTCGCCTCGGGTAATCGCCATGGCGCATCCGGCGGACAGGCAAATCCGCGCCGCTGCGATTTTCGTCACCATCCCGCCCGAACCGTATCCCGTGCCCGGATCGCCCGCCATGGCCTCCACCGCCGGAGAAATCTCGCGGACCTCGGGCAGATGCACGGCTGCGGGATCCTTGCGCGGGTCAGCGGTGTAAAGGCCGTCAATATCGGAAAACAGCACCAGTGCATCGGCCCAAACCATCTGCGACACCCGCGCCGCGAGACGATCATTGTCCCCAAAACGAATCTCTGCCGTGGCCACCGTATCGTTCTCGTTGATGAGCGGCACGGCTCCGAGACGCAGCAGGGTCTCCAAGGTGTTACGCGCATTGAGGTAGCGTCGCCGGTTCTCGGAATCCTCCAGGGTGAGCAACACCTGCGCTACGGTGATCCCGTGCCGCGCTAGGCTCTCCTGGTAGGCATGGGCCAAGCGGATCTGTCCAGTGGCCGCAGCGGCTTGCTTTTCCTCCAGCCGCAGGGGGGGCGTCAGGCCAAGATGCCTCCGCCCCACCGCCACCGCGCCGGAGGACACCAAAATGACCTCCTGCTTGCGAGCGCGAGCCTCGGCCACGTCGGCGCAGAGGCTCTCCAGCCAGTCTCTGCGGATATCGCCACTTTGCTCATCAACCAGCAGGGACGACCCTACCTTGATGACCAAACGTCGAGCCTTATGGATTAAGCTCATCGTCGTCCTCTTCTCCGTCGTCTTCGTCCCAGATCCACTCGCCATCAGAGCCGAGACGACCGTCTTCGGCCTCCTCTGCGTCCTTCATGCGGCGGAAGAAGCCGTCATTGCCTCTCTTCCCGGCGCCCGTCGCCACCGAGGCTACGGGGACCGCTGGATCTTCCTCGCGGGCGGCGATGATGTGTTGTGCCAACTGGCCCAGCACCAGGCGCGTCCCCACGCCGGACACACCCGACAGAGGATAGACGGTGCCTCCACAGGCGTCCTCGAGAGCTTTGATCTTGTCGGCGATATCCTCGGACGATAAGGCGTCACACTTGTTGAGCGCCACCACCTCGGGTTTGTCCGCCAAGCCTCCGCCATAAGCACGGAGTTCGCCGCGAATGATTCGGTAGCTTTCGGCCACATCCTCCTCGATCCCGTCCACCAGATGGAGGAGAACACGGCACCGCTCCACATGCCCCAGGAAGCGGTCCCCAATCCCCGCACCGGTGTGAGCCCCTTCAATAAGACCGGGAATGTCGGCGAGGACGAACTCCTCTTCCCCCAGGGTGGCGACGCCGAGGTTGGGATGTAAGGTGGTGAAGGGATAGGCCGCGATTTTCGGCCGCGCTCGCGTCACGGCGGCAAGAAAAGTCGATTTCCCCGCGTTGGGGAGCCCCACCAATCCCGCGTCGGCAATCAGCTTTAGCCGCAGCCACACCCATTGCTCCTGACCGGGCCAGCCGGGATCGCCTCGACGCGGGGCCTGGTTGGTGCTGGTCTTGTAGTGAGCATTGCCAAAACCGCCATCGCCCCCTTTGAGGAGCACGAGACGTTGCCCGGCCTGGGTCAAATCGGCCAGCACGACCTCTTTTTCCTCGTCGAGAACCTGGGTTCCGACCGGCACCCGGATCACCACATCGGCACCCCCGGCTCCGGTGCGATTGGAACCCATGCCGTGCATGCCGCGTTCTGCCTTGAAATGCTGCTGATAGCGATAGTCGATCAAGGTGTTGAGGTTTGCCACACACTCGATCACCACATCGCCGCCGCGTCCGCCGTCGCCCCCAGCGGGGCCGCCGAACTCAATAAACTTCTCGCGCCGGAACGCGACTGCTCCGGCCCCGCCGTCGCCGCTGCGAATGAAAATTTTAGCCTGATCAAGAAATTTCATTATTGTACCATCCTGGGAGGATGAGTGTCATAGCGTCTTGTGTTCAGAAACGCTAGCTTTAGCTGAATACCCGCGTCCGGGAGAGCCTCTTTGCATAAAACCACCCGTTTATTGGAATTTCTCTCCGCCGGAAGTTTGGTTCCGGCCCATCGGCCGTGGCCTCGCTTCCGTCTGGATGGGCGGACCTGGCGCGCCTTCGAGGACCATCTCCACACGGCAGAGTGGACTCTCCTAGCTGAATGGGGGGAGCCCGACGAAGTGCACGCCGCCTTCCGCGATGAAGCCGCCGGAGCCATCGCCGTGGTGTCTCATCCCTGCACCAACCGACGATTCGTCGCCCTCGGTCGGAGCCGCCCCGGTGCCATCCGCCTGGAACGCAACATCCGCGATCTCTATGGCTTGTCGCCCCAGGGGCTCGAGGACGTCCGGCCTTGGCTGGATCACGGACGCTGGTCTCTGCGTCATCCACTCTCGGCCACGCCCGAGCCCCACGATGGGACGGCTTTCCCTTATGCTTTTCTGACGGCGGAGGGTGAAAACCTCCACCAAATCCCCGTCGGTCCCGTTCACGCCGGCGTCATTGAACCCGGGCATTTCCGCTTCCACGCTCACGGCGAAACCGTGGTGCGGCTGGAAGAGCGGTTGGGCTACGTCCACCGCGGCCTGGAGGGCACCCTCATCGGCAAGCCCCTGGAGCTGGCCGGGCGGATCGTGGGACGGACCTCGGGGGATTCCACGGTGGCGTACAGTTTGGCCTTTGCCCGAGGGGTCGAGGCCGCTCTTCAACACGAGATTCCTCCTCGTGCCCACTGGGTGCGCGGACTGATGGCCGAACTGGAGCGCATCGCCAATCACCTCTTTGATATCGGTGCCATCTGTAACGATGCCGCCTTCGCCTTGATGTTGAGTCACCTCGGCGTCGTGCGGGAGAGAGTGCTCCAATGGAATGCAACCCACTTCGGGCACCGCCTGCTCATGGATCGGGTGATCCCCGGCGGGGTCGCGCTTGACCTCACCCCTCAGGCTATCGAGGATCTGCGCCAGTTGCTGCCGTATCTGCGCAAGGAATTTCTCCTCGCCCTGCGGCTTTATAACAATTCGCCCTCGCTGTTGGATCGCACCACGGGAACCGGTATTATCGCTCCCGTGCTGATCCAACGCTTCGGCGCTGGCGGGGTCGTCGGACGTGCCGCCGGACGCGCTCATGATGCCCGCAAGCACCCCGGCTATCCGCCCTACGATACCTTGGCGTTCGAGACGCCTCTCCTCGCCGAAGGCGACGTTCACGCCCGAATCGAATTGCGGGCTATGGAGATCAAGGAGTCCTTGGATCTGGTGGAGAAAATCCTCGACACCCTCCCCGAGGGGGCGATCTTCGCGTCCCTTCCTCTTCCCAGCGGCGAGACCGAAGGGGTGGGACTCGTCGAGGGCTTCCGAGGCGAAATTCTCGTCTGGGTGCGGCTCCGGGAAGATCTCACCATCGAGCGCTGTCATCCCCACGATCCCTCGTGGTTTCAGTGGCCGTTGCTCGAAGTCGCCATTGATGGCAACATCGTAGCCGATTTTCCCTTGTGCAACAAATCGTTCAACTGCTCCTACGCGGGGGTGGACCTGTGATTTCTCCTCTGGTGCGCTTGCTCGCCCGCCATGCTCTCCTGGGAGCGCACACCCTCAAGGCGCCGCCACCGGATGCCGCCATCGTCGAGGATCTGGCGAAACAGATGAAACGCTCCGTGCGCTCGCGTCTGGGGCGATCCCTCGCCATCCGTCAAGTGGACGCCGGAAGCTGTAACGGCTGCGAGTTGGAGATTCATGCCACTTCGTCCCCGGTTTATGACCTGGAACGCTTCGGACTGCGCTTCGTCGCCAGTCCGCGCCATGCCGATTTGCTGCTCGTCACGGGTCCTGTCACCCACAACATGGCCGAGGCCCTCAAACGCACCTACGACGCCATGCCCGGTCCCAAATGGGTCGCGGCAACCGGCGAGTGTGCCCACGACGGTGGCTGTTTCGCAGGCTCCTATGCCATCGTACCCGGAGGCGTGGCCGGCCTCCTCCCGGTGGACATCACCATCAAGGGCTGTCCGCCCTCACCACGAGATTTACTGGCCGGGTTGTTGGCGCTGTTGACGTAATCCCGTTTAGGATGTGCGCCTTGCGATAAAAAGAAGGGGGCCGGGGCCATTGCCGCGGCCCCCTTCTTTTCACCGCAAGGTGCGCATCCTAAACGGGATCAGCCTCTCGCTCCAAACCAAGAGCATAGAGCCATATCCAAGAGGAGGCAGTAAAATTGCTTCCCCTCCCGCAGTTTTTTTGCAACAATTACAAAAATAGGGCATTCAAAGCATATCTAGCATAGGGGAGACGCCTTCGTGACCAACCCATACCTTGTTGCCTACGATCAATCCCTCAAGGATCCCGAGACCTTCTGGGGCAACGCCGCCAAGGAAATCGACTGGATCAAACCTTGGGATAAGGTCCTGGATGATTCACGTAAGCCCTACTATCGCTGGTTTCCGGGGGCCGAGGTCAACACCTGCTACAATGCGGTTGATCGCCACGTGAAGGCCGGACGTGGCGAGCAAGCCGCCATTATTTATGATAGCCCCCTCACCAACAGCGTCAGAACCATCACCTATTCCCAGCTGCAGGATCAGGTGTCGCGGCTGGCGGGAGCCCTGCGGGGCCTCGGCGTAGGGAAGGGCGATCGGGTCATCGTCTATATGCCCATGGTGCCCGAGGCCGCTATCGCCATGTTGGCCTGTGCTCGTTTGGGAGCAGTCCATTCGGTGGTGTTCGGCGGGTTCGCCACCAATGAGTTGGCGACGCGCATCAATGATGCGACCCCCAAGGTGATGATTTCCGCCTCGTGCGGGATTGAGCCCAATCGCATGATCCCCTATAAGCCCCTGCTGGATCATGCCATTGAGCTGTCCACCCATAAGCCCTCTGCCTGCATCATCCTCGCCCGGCCCCAGTGCCAGGCGGAGCTCATCCCCGGACGGGACTACGATTGGGAAACCCTGGTCAGCCAAGCGACCCCCGCCGCGTGCGTTCCTGTGGCCGCCACCGATCCGCTTTATATCCTTTACACCTCTGGCACCACTGGACAGCCCAAGGGGGCCGTCCGCGATAACGGCGGCCATCTGGTGGCCCTGAAGTGGAGCATGAGTGCCATCTATGACATCAAACCCGGAGAGGTGTTCTGGGCCGCCTCGGACGTGGGTTGGGTGGTTGGGCACTCCTATATCGTCTACGCGCCTCTGTTCCATGGGGCGACCACCCTTCTGTACGAGGGCAAGCCGGTGGGAACCCCCGATGCCGGAGCCTTCTGGCGGGTGGTCCAGCAACACAAAGTGGCGGCCTTGTTCACCGCTCCCACCGCTTTCCGCGCCATCAAGCGCGAGGATCCCGAGGGACTCTTGCTGAAAGAGTATGATCTCTCCTCGTTGCGGACGCTGTTCCTGGCCGGCGAGCGCTCCGACCCCGAAACCATCAAGTGGGCCCAAACCCATTTGCAGGTGCCGGTGGTGGATCACTGGTGGCAGACCGAAACCGGTTGGGCCATTGCCGCCAACTGCATGGGCTTGCACGCTTATCCCGTCAAGCCGGGCTCGCCGACCAAGGCAGTTCCGGGCTGGGATCTCCAGGTGCTCGACGAGGCGCATCGTGTGTGCGCTCCGGGACAAGCGGGATCCCTGGTGGTCAAGTTGCCGCTGCCGCCAGCCAGCTTCTACACCCTGTGGAACGCCGAGCAACGCTTCTTCGATAGCTACCTCGCTGAATTTCCTGGGTATTACAAGACCTCGGATGCGGGGTACATCGACGAGGACGGGTACGCCTATATCATGTCCCGCACCGACGACATCATTAACGTCGCCGGACATCGCCTTTCCACCGGTGCCATGGAGGAAGTTCTCGCCACCCACCCCGATGTGGCGGAGTGCGCGGTAATCGGCGTGATCGATCATCTGAAGGGACAATTACCGCTGGGATTCGTCTGCCTGAAAGCGGGTGTCACCAAGTCCAACGCGCAGGTCATCAAGGAAGTGGTGCAGCTGGTCCGCGATACCATCGGCCCGGTGGCCGCGTTCAAGAGCTGTACGGTCGTGGCGCGTTTGCCAAAGACTCGTTCGGGAAAGATCCTGCGCGGAACCATGCGCAAGATCGCCGACAACGAGGCGTACAACATGCCCGCAACCATCGATGATCCCACCATCTTGGAGGAAATCACCGAATCGCTGGAAGACATCGGCTACGCCAGCGCGCGGAAAGAGCAAGAGTAGGGAACATACTACTCTTCAAAATGGGTCAAGCACTTCCGGCCATCCTGGCCGGTGGTTCTTGACCCTTTTTCTTTCACCGCAGGGGCGCGTCCCAAATGGTATAAGAGGATCTAAAAAAGCCCTTGCATCCAGGAGGGAATTTTTTTTGTCTCTCGACCTTCCCAATCCGACATAAGCTCCTCATATTCTGTTGTCCTATTAAGGCATCCCACACGTTTTTCATCAAATTCTGATTTTTCCACTTCTATCCAAGAGGTATTTCGCGCTAGTTTTATGTTGATATCGACCTCATCAAGATGAACGAGACACATGTCTGTTACATCAATGATGGGTGATTCCAGGGCAATGTGAAATCCAATGGTCCATGTAACCGGTATAGAAGCAAGTGCTGGTTTTTTGTATGCGGCACGGCAATCAATAAAATCACCCCTTTGTTCTGTTACAAGTTTTTGTGGGTCAATACTTTCCTCCCCCTTCTTGTGGACAATATTTATGGCTGATGTTGATCGAAGAATTGCTTTTACATCTGAATTTTTTGAAATATATTCAATCAACCCTCCCTTGCACACAACCAATTCATCAGTGTCAACATGTAGAACCCATTTATATTGTGTTAGTAAAAATCTTTGGAAATAGCCACAAAATTGGGATATATTATTATGATCGCAGCCTCCCCTTGGTAGGCGAATAATATTTGTTTTTTCGTTCAAATATTGGGAAGGATCAATTTCGGATCCATGGTCTATGACGTACAAATCTTTGTATGGAACAATTCTAGAATAGTACCTTTCCCAAAGTTTAAGCATAGTTGTTTCGTTGTACGAATGCGTAAATACAGCGAAAAGTTTTGGCTTTTTATATTCTGTAAAGCCAAGATCTTTGTAGGGCGGCAGTGCCGGTACAGTGCAAATGTCAATTATATCATTGTAAAAAGACTGATGAAAAAAAAGTTGTTCTGAACTCAAAATTTCTTTAGTTTTCTTGTCCCTGGCGCATATTAATAATATATTTGTTAAATTTTTAAATGCACTTGCATATAAAAAAGCACCTTCTAGGACTCTTAACGTTTTTTCATTAATGAAAGCAGCGTCACAATTATACAATACTCTTCCATCCATGATGTGCCATGTTACGTTTTCTTGTGAAATTTTTATTGCAACCTTATCAAGTGCAATAAAAAAGAATCCATCTGTCATTTTGCTTCTAAAGGCGTAGGCCATGATTCCCTCAGGGTAGTCTCAATAACTCCTTGAGAATACATTTTTTAAAGGGATCCATCAATCATAGGATAAGACCCTTTCCTGATACATCGCAAGGGCAGATTAGGGACGTGTGAGATAATAATGCGACTGCATAGAAAAAAATCCGTGCACGAAATAAATTCATGCTCATCTTGCCGTTAAAAACAAGATATAATCTGATTACAATGCGCTTTTCTATAGGTGAACACAGTTTATTTTTTATAAAATTCTATTTTATTTATGTTTATCTAGGACGAGTTTTTCCATCTTGAGAATTATGCCATAAAACATATGTGATTATTTGATGTGTTATGCCACTCCCTTGCCGCTCCCTTGGAGGAACTCGAGGCGATGGCGAGGCGTGATCTTTGCTGCGAAATCCTTGGCTATGACAGGATGGCGTTCGCGGACTTTTGGAAAAAAGCCCTGATACCGATTTGCTTCGAGAGACGATTGGCTTGCTGTGCATCGCCCGATGGAGCTTGAAGTGCAACCGGTGCCGGACATGTTGAACGGGCATCGGCCCAGCGTGTGACACACAGGAACGGGATCACGAGCGCGGCTGGGAGACCCGGGCGGAAAGGGTGGAATTAGGGATTCCGCAACTGCGCAAAGGACGCTCTTTCCCAAGCTTTTTGGAGCCTCGTCGCAGGGTGGAGAGGGCGCAGGTTTGGTTTGGAGGAAGATTCAAGCCGATACGAAAAACCCTGATATTCTCCTTCGAAAAGGAGAACAGCAGGGTTTACCTCGCATTACAAAATTTCTTTGGATCGACAAAAAAGATCGAGGCTTTAATGCCTCTCTAGGACTTCTGCCCTCTGCAATCCCAGGAATGGAATTCAGCGACTCTCCTTTGTCTGGTTCCTTTAACCGTTATTGACGGCCTCTTTCAGACCCTTTCCAGCAGAGAACTTTGGCTGCCTGGAGGCGGCGATATCAATCTTCTCACCGGTGCGAGGATTACGCCCCTTGCTTGCGGCGCGGTCCGCAACGGAAAAACTACCGAACCCAACCAGCCGAACTTCATCCCCATCCTTTAAGGCGGCGGTGATGGCTGTGAACACGCTATCGACGGCTTTCTCGGTATCGACCTTGGTCAACCCAGACAGTTCGGCGACGCGTGCAACTAGGTCTGCTTTATTCATTTTCGGTCATTCCCCTGCTCGTGAGACCTTTACATAAACTCGCACCTGTTCCAATGCCAGACGTGGTTGCGAACGTCAATGGCAGATTTTCAGGCGGTAACGAGTTTTTTGCTTTTTTTAAAGCTACTCTAAGTTTAACAAGCAAGAAAGAGGGATACTTCCCCTATAAGGTGCTTTTTTCGTACAGGTTTTCCCCTTTCACGATGGAAGAGAGGGGCAAGCCGCTGAAGCCACCCCTTCGGCTCTCAGCTTAACGATGGCGTCTCGTGCCAGTTGGTCGACTCTTTCATTCTCGGGATGCCCGGCGTGCCCTTTGACCCAATGCCAGGCGACATGATGGCGAGCGGCCTCTTGCTCCAGGGCGCGCCACAAGTCATCATTTTTTACGGCTTTCCCGCTGGCGGTGGTCCATTTCCGTGCTTTCCATCCTCGGAGCCACTCTGTCATGCCTTTTTTAACATACTCGCTGTCGGTGTAGACGGCGACGTGGCAAGGACGAGTCAAGGCTTTTAATCCCTCAAGGACCGCCTGCATTTCCATTCGGTTGTTGGTGGTGAGGATTTCCGCTCCGGACAGCTCTTTTTCGATGCCTCTGAAGCGCAACAAGGCCCCCCATCCGCCCGGGCCGGGGTTGCCCGAGCACGCGCCATCGGTGAACAGTTCAACCGAATCTTCCATGCCTCAATCGATCCCATAGGCACCAGGGCCGCTGAGGCCCTGGTGGAAGCAGAGCTTGCGGTAGTATTCCAAGGGGTCCTTGCGTTTGACGAATGCGCCCTCGGGGGTGTTCAGCCAATCGTACAGACGGGTGAGGAGAAAGCGCATAGCAGCCCCTCCGGCCAAGAGGGGTAGGGCTTCGATTTCCTGGGGAGAGAGAGGGCGCACCTTACGGTACGCGTGGAGCAAGGACCGGGCCTTGGTCGCATTGAAGCTTCCATCGCTCTCGAAGCACCAAGCGTTCAGGCAAATCGCCACGTCATAGGCGAAAAAATCCGTGCATGCGAAGTAAAAATCAATCACGCCCGACACTTTTTCCGTTTGGGAGGCTTTGTCCATGCGGAAAAAAACATTGTCGGGAAAAAGATCGGCGTGGATCAATCCTTTGGGGAGGTTTTGTGGCCAAGCCTTCTCCAGGGTCTCCAGCGCCTGGTCGATGACCTGGGCGAGACCCGGCTTGATTTCGTCGGCCCGGGAGCGTGTGGCCTCGAACAAGGGTCTCCAGCCTGACACCGACAAGTCATTGGCCCGACAACCGGAGAATCCCTCGGCCTTCAGGTGCATCTTCGCCATGGTTTCTCCCAGTCCGGCGCAGTGCTCGGGGGTGGGACGGCGGACCGACACGCCGGACAGGAAGCTCACCATTGCCGCAGGTTTGCCGCAGAGCCGCCGCAGAGAGTCTCCGTCCTTGCCGTGCAGGGGGGTGGGGCATACCAAGCCGTTTCCCGCCAAGTGCTCCATCAAACCGAGGAAAAAGGGGAGATCGCTGGGTTTGGTTCGCTTTTCGTAAAGGGTGAGAATGAAACTTCCGCGCTCTGTCTGCAGCAGGTAGTTGGAATTCTCTACGCCTTCCGCGATTCCCTTGAAGGAAACGACATCCCCTAGGTCGTAGAAGGCGAGAAAGTCTTGGAGATCTTCATCGGAAACTTCGGTATAAACCGCCATACCCTTGCCTCCAGAGGGGTGCGTGTCGGCGGTATAAGCAGGGTTTTGCGGGTGGTTGTCAAGTAACGCCCAGAGGGGAACGCCCAGAGGGGGGCAAGCGCTCTGTCCCCTTGACCCCGTACCGCTTGCTCCCATCTGACACCCTAGGGGATCACGCGCCAGGGTCAGGCCAGAGTCAGGAGAGCTTCGCCCCATGCCAGGAAGAACCGGCCTGTCGGTGCACTGCGGCGGAGCGCCAGAATCTGAGGCTCTCCGTGGTGCCATCGTCCGTATCCACCGTCCTGGAGCAAGCCCCATGCAAGCGGGGCCTGTCCGAGCGCGCGAGTGGGTGCTGGAGTTCGAACCCCAAGGCCCCTCAGAGATCGAGCCATTGATGGGATGGATCAGTTCAAAGGATCCGCTCCAGCAGGTTCGAGTTGTTTTTCAGCGCCTGGAGGAGGCCATCTCCTATTGCGAGCGGCGAGGCTTGTCGTTCACCATCGAAAAGCCCGCACGGCATAAACCACGCCTGCGCAGTTACGCGGAGAATTTTTTACCTTCCGAGAGAACCTCTATCACCCCAACGCCGGTCCCTTAAAGGGGTGGCTGCTCCTCGACCAACCCACTCTGGGCCGTCTCCACAATCAGATCCCCAAACTCACGCAGGTAGACGGAGCCCTTCACCGTCCGCTGGATCAGCACGCTTCGCCGATCCGTTTCATCGGTTTTCCGCTTGACCAACCCCAGTTCACTCAACCGATCCAGCCCCCGCGTGATGGCGGGTTTTGAGACGTTGAGCGTCAACGAGAGTCCTCGGACGGTATGAGGGGGCGGGGTCAGGTAAACGGTCAACAGCAAGGCCATTTGTCGGGCGGAGAGGTCGGGGCCATCCCGTCGAACGCTTTCGACGATGGCACCGCGCCAGAGATCCAGGGCCTCAACTGCTTTCAGTTGGAAACTCATCGTATTGGGTCACTTCGTTGGCAGGCACTTCATTGCGGGGACGTAATTTTTAGCCGACACGGCTCTTTCAAGCAATGTTGGTCTCGTAACGATTACGTTTTTGTGAATTTTTCCACGATCAGCGCGGCGAGGGCTTTTAATCCCATGGCTTCTCCGCCTTCCGGTCGCCCGGGCCGCGCCGAGGTATTCCAAGCCATGATGTCGAAGTGGAGCCAAGGGATCGTATTCGGAACGAATTCCTGGAGGAAGAGCGCGGCAATGATGGCCCCGGCGTAGGGACTATCGGGAGCGCTGTTCAAGTCCGCCACTTTGCTGTCGAGCAGCCGACGATAGGGCCGATGGAGAGGCAAGCGCCAAACAGGTTCGGCTTCCGCCAAGCCAACGCGAGTCATATCGGCGGCCAGAGCCTCGTCATTGGAGAAGAACACGGGAACGTCCGTTCCTAAGGCGGTTCGCGCCGCGCCGGTCAGGGTGGCGAGATCAATCAGCAGGGCCGGCTTCTCTTGAACCGCCTCCCACAAGGCGTCACAGAGGATCAAGCGACCTTCGGCATCGGTATTGCCGATTTCCACCGTCACGCCCTTGCGGGTGGAGAGCACATCCAAAGGCCGCATGGCATCAGCGGAAACCGCGTTTTCCACGGCAGGGATCAGAACCCGCAACCGCACCGGCAGTTGCGCCGCCATCACCCAGGCCGCGAGCCCCAGGGCATGGGCGGCTCCCCCCATATCCTTCTTCATGGTTTTCATGGAGGACGACGGCTTGAGATCGAGCCCACCACTATCGAAGCACACGCCTTTTCCCACCAAAGTCAGACGCGGTGCCTGGGGATCTCCCCAGCAAAGATCGATCAAACGCGGCTGGCGCGCGGCGGAGGCGGCGCGTCCAACCGCATGAATCGCGGGGTAATTTTCCGTCAGCAGATCCTCTCCCACCGTCAGGGTCACGGCTGCGTCATGTCGGGCTGCCAAGGCCTTCGCGGCGGCGGCAAGTTCCAACGGCCCCAGATCCGCAGCAGGCGTATTAATCAGATCGCGCACGAGAACCGTGGTCTCGTATGTCCGCTCGACCCAGGCACGATCCGCCGCTGCTGGCCAGACGAGATGGGGCCAGACTCGTTCCGGCTTGGCCTTGTAGCGGTTAAAGCCATAAGTCCCAAGCATCCACCCCAGAGCCGTCTGATTGGCGGCCCGAGGCGCAAGAGTCTCCGTGAAACCATACACCCCGGCGGGCAACCGCCCAGGAAGAGCCGAAACCGCCCAAGGATCCTCTCGGTCCAACGCCACGAGAAAGCCACAAAGCGCTCCACTCGGTCCAGGAAGAGGGCAGATTTGCCCCGCCTCACCTGTAAAGCCATTGGCGGTAACCCAAGATGCGACCTCCAGGGACTGCTCGGCAAGCCATTCCGGGAGCCGCGCCTTATCCAAAGAGGTGAGGGGAATGGCTTTTTCGGACGCATGGATCAGATAAGGCAACACGCTCAATCTCACCTTTTTGTGGGGGCTTAGCCAAAGGATGGGGGGCCGGGGAGAGGAAGGAAACCGTCCCCTTCGGCGAGTGACGAAGGGCGTAGTTCGCCAGGAACCACAGGCCGAGGTAGCCTTGCCTCATTGTGGCGGACAATACGATGAAAAGGAAGAGGGTGCGGAGGCCTTCACCGGCAGAGTGCGGACGTCTTGCGGCAAAAACAAGAAAATCTCTTCTAAATTTTCTACTTATGTGGGATATTCTGATGTAAATTCGAGAGTACTACCTTAAGATATATGGAACCATTTGCCTTCTGATGCCTTTGCCTTAGAGGAAAGCGAGGAGAAGGCAATGGGCGATTTTTGCTGTAAGAAATGCAACTCGAGCGATTATGTCAAGAGCGGCTTTGTGCGTG
>JAVBJO010000127.1:0-19530 GCA_031546925.1 Rhodospirillaceae bacterium | reverse complement strand
CTCCCCACCCCGACCCCCCAACAAAAAACCCCCGATTGTTTCGGGGGTTGTTTGTTGGGGGGGTCGGGGTGGGGAGGCTGGATGGGCTTGCGCCCTGGTCAGGGGCGCTGCCCCCGACACCCTTAGCTCAGGGTCAGGGACCCTTGACCCCCTCTCAGGTATTCTCCCCGTAAAGCTCATTTTCAATCAGCCCGCACAGAATATGTCCCAAAAGAGCATGCCCTTCTTGGATTCTGGGCGTGTCCTCGGACGGCACCTCCAGGGAGAAGTGGCAGAGCTCACGCATGGGACTCTCCCGCTTTCCCGTCAGGCCGACACAGATCAGCCCCAGCTCCCGCGCCTGACGCAGGGCCGCCAGGATGTTGGGAGACTTCCCCGAGGTGGAGTAGGCAATCAACACATCGCCACGTTGTCCCAGGGCCTGGACCTGGCGGGAGAAAAGCTTCTCGTACCCATAGTCATTCCCTGTGGCGGTGAGGATCACCGTGTCAGCGGTGAGAGCCACGGCGGCGAGGCCAGGACGATCAAAGGCGAAGCGCCCGACCAATTCACCCGCGATGTGCTGAGCCTGGGCCGCACTCCCGCCATTTCCCGCCAGGAGAATCTTCCCGTTTTGGCGTAAACACTGGATACAGGCCCGCGTCGCGCCTTCTAGAGTCTCCAGCAAGGTCGCGTCCTCTCTCAGGGCCAAAAGCATCTGGTGAGAGTCGATCATCTGAACCGAGATGTAGTGCTGCATCGTTGTATCCAAGGTTATGGAACTTTCGCTTTAGTTTTAGAGCACGTTTCTCACCCTCCCAGCAAGGAGTCCGCCTTCAGCAGGATCAAAATCCCGAAGAGGGCGAAGATGAGAGCGGCGATTCCGTGAATCAGCCTCATGGGAATTTTGGTGGCCATCATCCGCCCCAAAAGTACCGCAGGCACATCCGCAATCATCATACCCAAGGTGGTTCCCAAGGTCACCATCACCATGTCACCAAAGCGAGCCGCCAGGGCCACGGTGGCAATTTGGGTCTTATCGCCGATTTCCACCAGGAAGAAGGCCACTAAGGTGGTGAGGAAGGCCCCCGCCTTGTTGGCGGCATCGACGTTTTCGTCCATTTTATCGGGGATCAGGGTCCAAAGGGCCATGACCAGGAACGATCCTCCGAGAATCCAGCGAAGCGTCTCCGGGCCAAGCCAAGCCGCTACCGCCGTTCCCAGCCAGGCGGCAAGAGCGTGATTGGCGAGAGTCGCCACCAAGATGCCAAGGATGATGGGAACGGGCGCTCGAAACCGCGTCGCGAGAACCAAGGCGAGAAGCTGAGTCTTATCGCCAATCTCGGCAAGGGCGATGGTGAAAGCCGGGATAAGCAGAGCGTCCATGGCACCTACGTTCAAGGAGGGGAAAAGTGCCGCAAGCTATAGTCTATATTTTTGGCAAAAATTGAATTTTTTATCTCGGGTGAGAAAAATGCCGCCTGACGAGAAGAGAAGCATGGTGTAGTTTGGGGGGTTCCCAAGGAGGCTCTCCATGAAGAAAATTTTCATCGCCATTGGCGCTGCGCTGGTGGTGGTGGTGGGCGCGGCCCTGCTGCTGCCCTTGCTTATCCCGAGCGAAAAAATCAGGCAAGAAATTGCTGAGCAGGTCAAAGCTGTTACCGGACGAGATTTGATCATCGAGGGGGGTATTTCAGCATCCGTCATTCCATCGCCCTCCCTGAGCATGACCAATGTTGTCATTTCTAGTCCGGGAGGCTTTCACTCCAAGGATTTTTTGCGCATCGGAAGCCTGAAGCTAAAGCTGAAACTTATGCCGCTGCTTTCTGGGAAAGTCGAGATCGGAAGTTTTATTCTGACCGACCCCGTTGTCACCTTGGAAGTCGATTCTCAGGGGAAAAACAATTGGACGTTCGAGCCCGCGTCCGCCGGATCCTCGCCCGAGACCGCCGCTTCGCTCCTTTCCAACGTGGTTTTGAGCGCTCTGCGGGTGGAAAATGGGAAAGTCAGTTATCGGCATGAGCCCTGGCACTGGCAACAAGATATTGAGGCCATTGCGCTTTCCGCTACCCTGAAAAGCATTGATAGCCCCATGACGGGAGGAGGATCGGCCCTCTATCGTGGGAAAGCGGTCAAGCTTGATTTTACCATCAACAAACCGCGCGCCCTGACCGGGGCCAGTGGTCCCACCGCTCTGATCGCCGCCCTGAACACCGACGTCCTCGGCGTTGATTTCAAGGGCGATGTTACCGGAGGAAAAACGCCAAGTCTCCAGGGCGATCTTACGCTGTTGACCCCCTCCGTGCGCGATACCTTGCAATGGCTGACGGGGCGTGCGCCGGAAGGGCCTCGGACTCTTTGGGGGCCGCTCTCTCTCTCGGGAAAGCTCACTGGAGGAGGGGAGAAAATTACCCTCTCCCAATTTGCCCTGGCGGTCGATGCCATCAAGGTCTCTGGGGAGATGGGGCTGGAAAATGGGGGCGTTCGGCCAAAGCTGAAAAGCAGCCTCGCGATCCAAGCCCTGGATCTCAATCCCTACCTGCCTTTCGTACAATCGACCACCCCACCGTCGTCGCCACCCTCTGGCTGGAGCGAGGCACCGCTGGATGTCTCCCTGCTGAAACAAGCCGATGCCGAGATCCGAATCGCCTTGGAAGGACTCTCCGTGCAGCCGTTTGAAATCGGCAAAACCATCCTCTCCGCCCAGGTCAGCAATGCGCGTTTGAGTGCAGAATTGGGGGAAATGGCCATCTATGGCGGACAACTCAAAGGGAAGCTCGCGGTGGACGGAGGCGTGACCGGAGGTGTTACCGCTTCGGCTTCCCTCTCGGCCAAAGGGTTGGCCCTCCTGGAGGTCTGGAAGGATCTCCTGGAGGGGAAAAATCTCCTGAGTGGAGCCTTGACCGCAGACCTCCAACTCTCCGCCAAAGGCAAAAGCGAACGGGCGTTGGTCGGTTCCCTGGCGGGGAAAGGGAAATTCGTGCTCTCCGATGGGACGATAAAGGGGATTGATCTTGGACAGATGATCCATAATACCCCCTCTGCCTTTACCGTGACCCCAGACAGTTCCGCCAAAACCGATTTCGCCGAGCTGGGGGGGAGCGTCCTTATTACCGATGGAGTCGTCTCGAATAAGGATCTTGCCTTGAAATCTCCGTTGCTGCGGCTGGAGGGAGCTGGGACGGTGTCTTTGCTCTCCCACGCCGTTGCTTACCGGATCAAACCTAAGGTGGTGCCGGCCTCGGAAGGACAAGGGGATCCTACGGCGATGCCTGTGATCGTTGAGGGGGGATGGGAGAGTCTGACTTATCGTCCCGATACCGCAGGGGCGGCGAAAGGGCGAGGGGCCGTGCAGGGGGTGCAGGATAGCATGAGTAGTGGACGGTTGCCGGTGGTGCCGCCGGGGCGGCGGCGTTGAGAGGGGTCAAGGGCCCCTGGCCCTTGCGGGGGCGCAGGGGGCAGCGCCCCTTGCGAGGGCGTAAGCCCATACCCAAGCCCGCCACCCCTCAGAACCCACCATTCTCCCCCGAAAAGCGGGGGAGAATGGTGGGTTCTGAGGGGTGGCGGGCTTGGGTATGGGCTTACGCCCTCGCAAGGGGCGCTGCCCCCTGCACCCCCGCAAGGGCCAGGGGCCCTTGACCCCTCTACAACGTCGGCGCACCCATCATGCACGCTCTCTTCATCACCGGCACCGACACCGACGTCGGCAAAACCCTGGTCAGCGCCTGGCTTGCCTCCTCCTGCCCGTCGGACTACTGGAAGCCGATTCAATCCGGCCACAGTCAAGGCACGGACTCGGCGACGATTGCCCAGCTCGCTCCGGACACATTTATTCATCCCTCCACGTATACCTTTGAGGCCCCTCTCTCCCCTCATGCGGCTGCGTCTGAAGAGAATGTCCAGATTCGTCTCGCGGATTTTGTTCTTCCCCGCAGCTCTCGTCCTCTGATTGTCGAGGGAGCAGGGGGGATTTTGGTTCCGCTCAACGAGAACTCTCTGATGGTGGATTTGATTGTCCATCTTGGTCTACCAGTTCTTTTGGTGGCGCGCTCTTCGCTTGGAACGATCAACCACACGCTTTTGAGTTTAGAGGCGCTCCGCACCCGGGGTATTCCTATTTTGGGGGTAGTGATGAACGGTTTTTGCAATGCTGGAAACCGTCGTTCCATAGAGAATTTTGGCAATATCCCTGTTTTGGCGGAGATTAAGCCTCTTCCCAAGATCACGCCCAAGGTTTTGGCGTCTCTTCCTCGCCCCTCTTTTTTCATGCCCTGAGGTTTTTCTCCGATGACGACGTTTTCTTATGATGCGCTACGTGATTTTGATGCACGTCATGTTTGGCATCCTTTCACGCAAGCGGGCACGGCGGCTCCGGCGGTCTTGGCCTTAGGCGGAAGAGGCGCCTTTATCTATGATGCGGAGGGCAAGTCGTATTTAGATTTGGTGTCCTCGTGGTGGGTTAATCTGCACGGCCACGCTCATCCGGCCATTGCGCGGGCGATTGCGGAGCAGGCCTCGCGGCTGGAGCAGGTGATCTTTGCCGACTTCACCCACGAGCCCGCCGCTCGTCTTGCCGCACGGGTGACAGAGCGGCTTCCTGGCGATCTGGACCGGGTGTTTTTTTCCGATGATGGCTCCACGGCGGTAGAGGTCGCACTGAAGATGGCGCGGCAATATTGGAGCAACTTGGGCCAAGATCGCCCGGTTTTCATCGCCTTCGAGGGGGCCTATCATGGCGATACGGTGGGCGCCATGTCGGCGGGCCGGACCTCAGGCTATTTCCAGGCCTGGGAGAGCCTCCTGTTTCCGGTGGAGATTGCTCCCTTCCCCGCCACCTGGGAGGGCGACGAGCAGGTGGAAGACAAAGAGCGCCAGGCTCTCCACGCCTTGGATCGCCTTCTTGAGCAACACCAAGGCAAAGTCGCTGGCGTTATCACGGAGCCGTTGATTCAGGGGGCTTGTGGCATGCGGATGTGCCGCCCCGCGTTCCTGCAACAGGTGGCGGAGCGGGTTCATGCCGCCGGAACGCTTCTCATCCTGGACGAGGTGATGACCGGATTCGGTCGCACCGGCGCGATTTTTGCCTGCGTCAAGGCTGGCATTATGCCGGATATGGTGTGCCTTTCCAAAGGACTGACGGGGGGATTCCTCCCCATGGCGCTGACCGTCACCACCGAGCGGATCTATCAGGCCTTCCTGGGACAGGATTTGAGCCGAGCGTTTCTCCATGGGCATTCTTTTACCGCCAATCCGCTGGGGTGTGCCGCCGCCTTGGCCTCCCTGGATCTTCTGGAGGATCCCGCGTGCCAAGCAAGGATCCAGACCATCGAGACCCTCCATCGCCAGCATCTTCCGGTACTCGCCGAGCGGTTTCGGCTGTCTCGGCCCCGCCTGTGCGGGACCATCGCGGCGTTTGATCTGCCGCAGCCCGGCCTTGGCCCCTGGCTCAAGCAGGCGTTCCGCGAGCACGGCATCTTGATGCGCCCCTTGGGGAGCGTGGTCTATCTCCTGCCTCCCTACTGCATCGAACCGAGCGATCTTCACCGCGCCTGGGAGGTGGTCGAGATCATTCTGACGCAGCTTGGAAGTCAAAATCCGGCAAGAATGTCGCCTTTTACAGAAGAACGTGCCCCATAATGCCATTTCTATGAGGATAAGCATAGGGGTAAAGGGGTTATTAACTTGATAGAAATATTATTTATTTTCGTTCTATACCATTTGGTCCAGAAAGCCAGAGGGAGGGATGGAAAAAATGGATAAAACCTCCCGTTTCCCCAAAGATAAAGTCTGGCTGATCGAAAGACACCCCTTGCCCCTCGCGGAAGAGTTATCAGCCCCCCCTAGTCGGAGAGACGCGCCTGTGTATAATGACGGCCCTTTTGATGCGGAGGTTTCCAATGTTTGGGCGAGTTTGGGGTGTGGTGGTTGCCATGATGGTGCTGGTGGCCGCCGAGGGTCAGGCCGCCCCTACGGACCTCGTCCCCCATCGTGCCGTTTATTCCATGTCCCTGGCGAGTATTCGCTCTGGGGCGGGAATCGTCGGCGCTAAAGGAACGATGACCTATGAATTCGATGATTCCTGCGACGGTTGGGTGATCGAAAACCGCATCGCCATCACCTATGCCTATGCCGAGGGTGGGCCGGTGTCCTCCACCACCGACTTTATCACTTGGGAAGCCAAGAATGGCCTGCACTACAAGTATCGTCTGCGTAATACCCGCGACGGTGAAATCACCGAGGATATCGAAGGCGTCGCTCGTCTTCGTGGCAAGGGAAAAGGCGGAGAGGCAAAGTACTCCCGCCCGGATACCCTGAAGATTCCGCTGCCGCGGGGAACGCTTTTCCCGACCGGACACACCTTGAGGCTGCTCGATGCGGCGCGGAGTGGAGAGCACATCTTCGGGCGCGTGGTGTTCGACGGTTCCGACGTCGAGGGGCCTTATGAAATCCATGCCCTGATCGGGAATAAAAAGCCGGTAGTTGCCTTAGCCTCCAATGGACCCATGGGGACAGAGGACAATAAGATCAAGGAAAATCCCTTGCTGGCGACGCCTCTTTGGCCGGTTCGATTGGCGTACTTCTCTCTGAATGGGAATGAGTCTGTGCCTGATTTTGAGATGGCTCTGTCTTATCACCCCAACGGGGTGTCTCAGAACGTCATGCAGAGCTTTAAAAACTTCAGCCTGTCGGGAACGCTGGTGAGTCTGGAAGAGTTGCCGAAGAAGCGGTGCCGCTGATCCATCCTCCCCCCAAGACGCGCTCGTCCTGGTAGAAAACGCACGCCTGACCAGGAGCCACGCCTTCTTCTGGCATGTCGAGGATCACCTGGGCGGTGTTGCCGTTGAGGCGCAGCGTCGCCGGTTTGGGGGGGCGGGTGGAGCGGACTCGGGCCTCGATGCGCAGGGGGCCTTTGGAGTGTTCTCCCCCCAGCCAGTTGACTCCGGCAACGCGGATCTCCGTCCGGCCCAGCGCCTCGCGCGGTCCCACCACCACCCGACGCGCCTCGGCCTCCACCCGGAGGACATAAAGAGGAGCCGCACTGCCGC
This sequence comes from Rhodospirillaceae bacterium, assembly GCA_031546925.1. Lineage (GTDB taxonomy): Bacteria > Pseudomonadota > Alphaproteobacteria > Rhodospirillales > Magnetospirillaceae > Magnetospirillum. The sequence goes on along the minus strand of JAVBJO010000127.1, from coordinate 12,505 downwards.
CCAGGCGGAGCCCCTTGCGCTGTCCCACCGTGAAGTGGATGGTCCCCGGATGCTGGCCGAGAACCTGACCGCTCTCGTCCACGATGTCGCCCGGTTCGATGGCCCCGGGGCGTAGGCGCTCCACCAAGCTGGCATAGTCGCCATCGGGGACAAAACAGATGTCCTGACTGTCGCGCTTGGATGCCACGGGAAGGGCATGCCGGGCGGCGATCGCCCGAGTTTCATCCTTGCTCAAGAAGCCCCCCAGAGGAAAGCGCAGGAAATCCAGCTGAGCCTGGGTGGTGGCGAAGAGAAAGTAGCTCTGGTCCCGAGACGGATCGCGCCCCCGACACAGAAAGGTTCCCTGCGGAGTCTCTTCCCGGCGAACGTAATGCCCGGTCGCCATGGCTTCGGCCCCCAGGTCTTGGGCAACGGCGATCAGATCGCGGAATTTGACCGTCTGGTTGCACTGGACGCAAGGAATCGGCGTTTCGCCCCGCAGGTAGGAGTCCGCGAAGGGCGCGATCACCTCGGTGGCGAAGGTGCGTTCCATGTCGATCACGTAGTGTGCAATTCCCAGGATATCCGCTACCGCCCGCGCGTCGCGCACGTCCTTCCCCGCGCAGCAGGTGTTGCTGCGTCCCGAGGTGACCCCTTGGTCGTACAGTTGCAGGGTGACGCCGACGACCTCCCAGCCCTCCTCTTTCAGGAGGGCTGCGGTGGCGGAGGAATCGACGCCGCCGGACATGGCGACAAGAATGCGCGGCATGAGATGCGTGCCCTTTAGTGGCTCGTTCCCCCCGAGTAGGTGATCTTGTTCCAGACGTTGTACTTGCCGATGGGGCCGCTCATGGGCAGACGCTTGACCTCTTGGAAGGTCGTGGCATCCAGGATGAGGATCGCGCCGTCCTTCTCTGACAGCGACACCACCACGTAACGCCCATCGCGCGTGAACTCCACGTGGCGGGTGAGGCGTCCCTGCGCGGGCCGAACGGTCTGAACAATCTCGAGCGTCCGGGTGTCAATGACGTGGAGCGCGTCCTTCTCCGCCCCCATGGAAACATCGACCCAGGCATAAGGAGAGTTCTCATGCCCCCGCATGAAGAAACCCGGTCCTAAAGTGGGGATGCGTTTCACCACTTCCCAGGTTTTCATGTCGATAACGCTGACCATGGCTTCCTTGAGGTGAGGCGTTGCCATCAGCAACCGCCCCTGGTTTTCAAACACGATCCCGGATCCAAGATGAGGCAACCCTCCGATATCCAGATCGGCAACCTTCCGCTTGAGATCAAGATCGACCACCATACCCTTCCCGCCATTGCGCGACGCCCCCATGACTCGCTCGTAGGTGGGATCGAAGAAGAAATCGTCGAGATAATCGGGGGTGCGGATCCGCCAGGCCCCGAAACGTCCTTCCATGGCGACGCCTTCCTCCCTGCCTTTCTCGTAGGAGTGGACGAAGCCATTCATCACCGGCCCAACGTCATCCCCATAGGGGATCTCCCAGATTTCCTGGATATCGCGCAGAGCAACAACAAAGCTGTGCCGAGGCGGAGCGGTATAAACAGCCGACACACGACTGGTTTTCCCCCCGTCCCCCACCACGGGAATCACCTGGATCGGCGATAAATCCTTGGCATCCAGCGCCACCAAGGTATGAGGTAGCAGGTTACCCACCATCAAATAGCGCCCATCGTCGGAGACGGCGACATTCCGGGTGTTAATTCCGGCGCGGATTTCGGCGATGGCGGCACCGGTCCACATATCGACCTTGCTGACCCAACCATCTCGCGAGGCAAAATAGACGAAGCGCCCATCGGGCGAATACTTGGCCCCCCCATGGAGGGCAAACCGACTTTGGATGCGATAGAGCGGTTCCATCCGATCACCGTCGAGGATGGTGACATGGTGATCCCCCCCCTCGACCACGGTGAACAGGTTCATCGGGTCAGAGGCAAACGGCGGCTGAGCGGGCAGGACGGCGGGATCGGTCACGATGACGTGAGACTTGGCGATTTCCGTCATGCCCCAGGTGGGAACCTCGGGCAGAGGGGTGAAAATATACTGCACCAAGGAGTCGATTTGCTCCGGCGACAGGCGATTGGCGAAGCCTTCCATCTGGGTGGCCATGCGCCCCTCAGCAATCACCGAGGCCGCCTCGGTCTTCTTCAAGCGCCCCAGGTTTTCCGGCAGCAAGGCCGGGGCGATGGCCCCCAACCGGTCGCCCCCGTGACAAGCGGCGCAATGTTCGGTGTAGATGCGAAAAACCTCGCTCTCCTGCGCTTTCGCTAAGGTGGAAACGCCGGTCAGCGCCGCCACAACCAGGAGCATGACACGGTATTTCATAAGATTTCCTCTTCCGTCAGATAGCACGCGGGGTCTTCGGCCCAACGATCGTTGTAAATGCGCTCGGCGCGGACTCGGCTGTTGCCATTGCAGGCGGACAGGAAGGCGCATCTGCCGCACCGCCCGGACAACACGCGGGGAAAGGCCTTCAGTCCCGCCATCAAGGGATTGGACACATCGGTCCAAATCTCGGAGAAGGGGCGGGTGCGCACATTGCCCAAGCGCTCGTGCCACCACATGGTGTCGGGGTGAACCCAACCCAGGTTATCGATGTTGGCCACGTTGCGCCCCGAGGCATTGCCGCCCCACTGGCGCAGTTTGCCCAGGATGTGCTCCGCCCGGTCGGGGCGATGACGGCGGACCCAGTGCCAGAAATAGACCCCGTCGGCATCATTGTTGCCGGTCACGAACTCCACTTCGGGCATGGTTTGAGCGGTCTCAAACAGATCGTCCATCACCCGGCGGGTCAGGAGCGTTTCCGCATCCTCCTCGCGGTTGCGGTTGCCGCGCCCGGCGTAATTCAGATGGGAGAAGTAGAACTTCCCGACGTTCTCCGCCTGGGTCAGGCGCAGAACCTCGGGCAGATGGTGAGCGTTGTCTCGGGTCATGGTGAAGCGCAAGCCGACCTTCACCCCCAGGGTGGCGCAGCGGCGAAGTCCCGCCAAGGCTTGTTCGTAAGCCCCCTCCTTGCCACGAAAAACGTCGTGGACCGCGCCAATTCCGTCGACCGAAATGCCAAGATAGTTAAATCCGGCTTGGGCAATCCTCTGGGCGGTCTCGTCATCGATCAGGGTGCCGTTGCTCGACAGGGCCACGCTGGGGAAGCCCAACCGTTTTGCCTCGGCGGCCAGTTCGAAGATATCGGGGCGCAACAAGGGCTCACCGCCGGAGAGAATCAACGCCGGAACCCCAAAGCGTCGCAAGTCCGCCATGGTAGTTACCACCTCGGCCAAAGACAACTCGCCGGAAAAATCCTTGTCGGTGGAGGTGGAATAGCAATGCCGACAAGCAAGATTGCAGCGTCGTACCAAATTCCAAATCACCACCGGACCAGGAGGATCTTTCCGAGGCAGAACCGGCGTGGGGTGATCAAGCTCGCGGAGAAAATGACTTAAACGAAACATGAGGGAACTTTCCTGGATTAAAGGCGCAAACCCGTTTTCTTCAAGATCCGCGTGCTGAACAGCACACGATGACTGCGGCTCAACCCTCCCAGGGTCTGTGCCACCTGCTGAATGAGGCTCTCGGCGGTGGCGGCGTCCCGCGCATGAATCATGGCAAACAACGTATAAGGCCAGTCGGGCGGCAACGATGGCCTCTGGTAACAATGGCTGATGAAGGGCAGGCCACGCAGACGCTCCCCAGCTTGCTCCATGTCCTGGTCGGTCACCTCCCAGACGGTCATCCCGTTGAAACGATACCCCAGAGCGTAGTGATTGGGAACAGCGGCGATGCGACGCAGGATGCCTTCCGCCTGCATCTGACGCAGACGGGTCATCACCTCGGCCACGGGCAGGTCTAACGCCTCTGCCAGGTGGTGGTAGGGCTGGGGCACCAGAGGCAAACCCTCTTGGGTGGCGCGAATCAGCCGCCGATCCACATCATCAAGCACGGTCGCCATTCTCCTTATGAGATTCACGCCCTTTCTAGACCTCTTTATGGGGGGAAGGCCTGGACTCTGGTCAAGCAAAATTGTTGATGCGGACAATTCGATAGCATGCTAATAATTAGCTTCCTATCGAATGGAGACTCCTCCCATGGGCGAACATACCGCCATTGGGTTTGAATTGGCACAAACCACCCGCCGCTGGCGGGCTCGCGCGGACGAACGTCTTGCCCCCCTGGGCCTGACAGAGGCCAAGTGGGTTCCCCTCAGCCATCTGTCCCATGCGGGAGGCGCTTTGTCCCAGCGCAAGCTGGCGGAGCAGACCGGCATCGAAGGCCCGAGCCTGGTTCGCATTCTCGACGAATTGGAGCGGCTCAATCTGGTGGAGCGTCGCGATAACGAGGCGGACCGGCGTTCCAAGACGGTTCACCTCACCGACAAGGCCACGCCGGTCATCGCCGCCCTCATGGCGCAAGTCGATCAGCTGCGCCAAGAGATTCTGAGCGATATTCCCGAGGCGGATCTCGACGTCTTTCATCGGGTACTCCTGCGTATTTCCACAAATTTGGGGGCTTTAGGATCATGACACACGATGGTTTGCCGCAACCGTCTCCGCTCGCGTTGACGCGGCGGAAATCCCACCTGGTCCTGGGTATCTTGGGGCTTGCGGCGGTGGTGATCCTGGCGGGGGGATGGAGTTACCGGCGTTGGGATCACGTCACCGAGACCGACGCGCGGATCCGAGCCGAGATGGTCACCGTCGCCAGCCGCGTGGACGGCTGGGTGGCCGAGCGCCCGGTGACCGACGGCCAAGCCGTGCGCAAGCAAGAGACCTTGATCGTCATCGATCAACGCGGCAACAAGCTGCAACTGGAGCAACTGCGGGCCAAGGCCGGAGCCGTTCGTCTGGACCGAGAGCGCAACGGCATCGCCTTGGGCATGGCAGAGATCACGCTTCCCAGCGCCGTGGCCCAAGCCGAGTCCCATCGGACGGCCATTGCCGCACGCTACCGTGCCGCGGCGTCGGCGGTGGAGCAAACCCGAGCTGATTACGAGCGCACCCGGGCGTTGATGGCCGACAAGTTCGCCTCGCGTCAAGTGGGGGACCAGCGGCACGCCCAATTCCAGCAAGCCGAGGAGAACGCCAAGGCCGCCTTGGCTGACCTTCAAGGGGCGGAGGCAGCCTTGGCCGATGCTCGGACGCAGGTGAAACAGCTTGAGGTTCTCCGCAAGGAAATCGAGGGTCTCGAACAAGCAGAAGTGCAAATCCAGGCCGAGATCCGAGCCAATGAAATGGAACTCGCCGACCGCGCAGTGAAAAGTCCCATTGATGGGATTGTTGACGAAAAATTCGTCGAGCCCGGAGAATACATCATTCCTGGCCAACGACTCTTCATCATCCACAATCCCAAGACCGTCTGGGTAGCGGCCTATGTCAAGGAAACCAAGCTCGCGAGCCTGAAACCGGGCCAGCCAGTCAACATTAAGGTGGACGCCTACTCCGGTCGCTCCTTCATGGGCCGTATCGAGCGCATCGGCAGCAGTGCCACCAGTGAATTCGCGTTGCTCCCCAGTCCCAACCCCTCGGGCAATTTCACCAAGATCGCGCAGCGCGTGCCGGTGCGCATCGCGGTCGAACAGCCCGAGGACAACCCCTTGCGCCCCGGCATGATGGTCGAGGTGGATATTGACACAGGCCTCCAGTGAAGAGCTGACCGCTCGCTACGGCGCGAACTATAAGTGGTACGTGACCGTGACGGTGATGGTGGGGTTGATCGCCATGGTGGCCTCCTCCACCATCGTCAACGTTGCCATGCCCGACATCATGGGAGAGCTGGGACTGGGGCAGGATCAAGCCCAATGGCTCTCCACCGCGTTTCTTGCCGCCATGACCGCCACCATGTTGCTCACCAATTGGGCGGTGGAATCGTTTGGGCTCCGAGGCAGTTATGTCTGGACCCTGGTGATTTTTACCGTTGGCTCCTTCCTGGGGGCCTTTGCGCCCAACGACAGTCTGTTGATCCTGGCGCGAACGCTTCAGGGGGCGGCCGCTGGTGTGGCGCAGCCGCTGGGGATGTTGGCCATCTTCCAAGTCTTTCCGCCGGAGCGCCAAGGCTCCGCCATGGGCGTTTATGGCATGGGCGTGATCCTCGCCCCCGCCTTGGGGCCAACGGTGGGAGGGATGTTGATCGATCATTACTCCTGGCGGTTCGTCTTCCTCCTTGGCCCGCCGTTTTGTTTTCTCGGAATGGTTTTGGCTCCGCTCTTTTTACCCACACGCTCCGATAAAAAGCGCACTCGGTTCGATTGGATCGGCTTTCTCTTGTTGTCGGTGGCCATCGCCGCCTTCCTGACTGGGCTCTCCAATGGGCAGCGCTTGGGGTGGGATGCTCCCTTTGTCACCGGGGCGTTTGTCATCGCTGCCGTCGGGACCGTTGGATTCGTGGTGCAGGAATACCGCTCTCCAGCACCGATCTTGAGTCTCCGGGTGTTTCTTAACGTCCGCTTCGTTGCCGCCTTGATCGTCGCTTTTATCCTGGGGGTGGGGGTCTTTGGCTCCACCTACCTGGTGCCGCTGTTCGTCCAAACCATCCAGGGCTATACCCCGACAGAATCCGGCCTACTCCTGATGCCCGCTGGAGTCGCGCTGGCTTTCGTCTTTCCCCTGGCAGGGCGTCTGAGTGACCGTCTGCCCGCCTATATCCTCATTCTCGGAGGATTGGCAATGTTCGGTGTGTCCAACATCCTCATGAGCGATGTCGATACCTCCACCCCCTTCTGGACCTTCGCGGGGTGGGTGGCTCTTGGTCGCATGGGGTTGGGATTCATCCTGCCCGCCCTGAATGGAGGCGCCTTGAAGCTGTTGCCGCCTCAGCTTCTCAGCCACGGGGCGGGAGCCATCAACTTCATTCGGCAACTGGGGGGAGCCTGGGGGGTGGGATTGCTCTCCCTCTATTTGGAACAACAAACCACCACCTATGCCGCAGCCTTCAACAGCATGCAGACGGGAAGCGCCATCACCGGACAAACCCTAAACACCTTAACCGTGATCCTCCAACAAGCCGGCGTGGTCGGACCCGAGGCGGTGACACAGGCACCAAACGTGGAGGCTTATGGATTCCTCTCTCGCATGATCGCAGCCCAGGCGAACGTGATGGGGTTTCGCGAGAGCTTTCTTTTCGTGGCGGTGATTTTCTTCGCCGCGCTGATTCCGGCGTGGCTCATGCGTCAAAAGCGGTGATGCGCTGGTAAAGGCTCTGCGCTTGCTCTGCCGTCCCTCGCCTGGTCCCCAGGGCGAGCACGGCCACCCTTACCGCCTTGCCCTTGAAGAGCAACGTCAACCGATCTCCCGGATGGACGGGCGTCGCTAATTTGCTCACCGTTACGCCATTGCGCAAAACATTCCCCTCCTGGATTGCTGCGACGGCCAGCCCTCGGGTTTTGAAGAACCGGGCAAACCATAACCATTTGTCGATGCGCAACGCCCCAGAGGGAACATCCTCCTCCCCAGGGGACGCTTTTGCGAGGGATTTGGCTCCAATGGTCTTGGGGTCTTTCAAATCGGGCTCTCCGGCATAAGCTTACTATCTTGTGAATACAGTGTTGTCAGACAATGAGGGAATCTGCCCATGGACGCCCCTCCGGAGATCCGGTTTCATAATCTCGATCCGTCAGATGCGCTAGAGGCTGCCATCCGCGAACGGGTGGACAAGTTGGATCGGCTTTATCCTCGTCTCACGCGGTGCCTTGTTTCCGTCGAGGCACCCCATAAGCAACATCGGAAAGGAAATCAGTGCGAAGTTCATATTGAGCTTTGGGTTCCCGGCGGTCATCTCGCCGTGACAAGAGAACCCCATCGGGCGAAGGACAAATACGTTCGAGCCGATGTTTACAAAGTTATGCGGGATGCTTTTGATGCCGCAGAGAGGAAATTGCTAGACCATAAACAGCAGATCAATGGTGAGGTAAAACTCCATCCGGAGTTTTTCCATGGTCAAGTTTCAACGATTAATCCTCTGGATGATCATGGTTTCATCTTGACCAACACCGGGAGTCAGCTCTACTTCCACCGCAACTCCTTGATGGAGGGGCAAATGGAGCACCTGGAGCCAGGGCAAGCGGTGCACTATGTGGAGACGCTGGGCGATACCGGACCAACCGCGTCTAAGGTGTGGTTGATCGGCGGCTAGCAGTTTAACCATTCGAGAGAGGGGTTCACGGGTCGGGGCGGCTTCTTGGGGCTCCCGCCCCAAACCCCGGTTGGGATTATCATCCCAGACCCTTCTTTCTTTGAGAGGCCGACGCAAAGATATATAATAATTTCTCAAGAAGGGTTGAAAAATTTAGCGTATTATCATGAATATGATGGTATACCCGTAAAGAGAGGTCCATCATTTCCTCTGATTTTGAAGAAAATTTTGTGCATATTCTGAATCTGGCAAGAAAATAACGAATATTGCTGTTGTCTTGTTCGATTGAAAAGGTCAAATCTTTACCCGTGTAAAGCTGCTTTTCCGAGATTAGACGATGGTAACCCTCCCAGTCGTCGGTGATCAATATTTTGTCTTCCTGACCTACTTTTTCGAGCAATTTTTGGCAGGATACATCACTCTGGTCACCCAAAATCCAGGTCCCGGTTCGCCGCTGAACCGGGTCATAGGCTCGCCAAACCCAGAGCGTATTTGACTTTTTTTAGAAAATGCCACATCTCATCAACGCTGAGAACGAGAACCTCGCTTGACGCATCGGGCTCGGGAACCGTCAACGCTTCGGCCCGAACCCATCTTAAAACGCTGACATCGCTGACACGCGAGACGACGAGCAATCGAGCAAAAGCTCATATCTCCCATCGCGTAAAGTGTCATGCCAAGGATTTCATTGCTCCAGGCTTGCCGCAGGAAAAATCGCTCATTGCCGTCTCCTCGGATTCCTCCAAGGTAAAGGCGTCACACGTCAGATGATTCCATATATCTTATGGTAGCACTCTCTTATTTTATACGTTCCATTCCAAACAATGGACGAAGATCATAAAATATAGTTGATATTCCTTGGGATCTATTTATATCAACAACTTCACATGGAAAACCAACTAAAACCGTAATTGGAAAAATAACTATCCCCAATCTTAATGGATATATAACAATTATCATTGTTTCTGATAAATATGCTGTCACATATATAAAAAATGTAAACCTCCATTTTCTTTTTGCTTTCCAGGCTTTACAGGCACACTTCATTCCAATTATTTCAATAATAATACTCAAAAAATTATTTTGAATATTGCAAATTGCATATCCCTGACTATCACCTTCAGGGGGCTTCCATTCTGGAAATACATTATTAAGCCTAACTATGCTCTTAATAAGTAAATCAATTAAATCATAAAAAATAAATAAACACAACCCGACCCCAAATCCGAACAAAATGAAGAATACAGATTTCCCTGTATAACGTAAAAATGTTCCAAATAGGGTGAGATCGGGCTGTGGCATATTCTATCCTAGATACTGTTCTGGTCTATCTTGAAGATATTCCTTAGTCCTTGTGGCCGACTTACTCTCAGGTCAGAGTAGATAAAAAAATCTCCCCCAGTCCCGTGCTTCTCTCTCCAATCCCTAAATTTTCTGTTGTTCACATAGCATCCAAGAGCATCGATCCCAACATAGTCCGGATATTTCCAGTAGAGAAGCGCTTGGCGAAAAACATTGTAATGGTTTTAAAAATATCAGAGTCTCTTGCTCCTTATCATTGGGTGAGTTCTATCCCAAACAACTGTCGGAGATCATAAAATATTATAAATCCTCTTTGAGCTCTATTTACATCAACAACTTCACATGGGATACCAATTAGAAATGTAAATGGAAAAATGGCGACTCCAAGTTTTAGTGGATATATAACAATTATTGTTGCTATTGATAAATATGCGGTCAGGTACATGGAAAATATGGAGCGCCATTTTTTCCTTGTTTTCCAAGCATATATTCCGCCGATAAGTGCAATAAGAATATTAAAAAAAAATTTTTGTGCGTTGCAGAGGGCATGGGCTTGCCGATCGTCAACTGGTAATTTCCATGCATCAAATAGCAAACTAATCTCATTAATATTCTTTATAAATAAATCAATCCTATCATAAAAATAAAATAACCACAGCCACACCCCAGACCCGAACAGAGTGAAAAATACAGATTTCACTGCATAATGTAAAAATACTCTGAATAGGGAGTGAGTTGGCTGTGGCATATTCTATCCTAGATACTGTTCTGGTCTATCTTGAAGATGTTCCTTAGTCCTTGCGGTCTACTTACTCTCAGGTCAGAGTAGATAAAAAAATCTCCTCCAGTCCCGTGCTTCTCTCTCCAATCCCTAAATTTTTTGTTACTCACATAACATCCGAGAGCGTCGATCCCAACATAGTCCGGATATTTCCAGTAAAGGAGTGTTTGGCTGAAGATGTTATTATCATCATCCCAAAAATCGTAACTATCCCTCAGATAGGTGCCGACCTTAGTAATCGTGACGGTATGCTCCGTGCTACCCTTTTCGGGGGGATCTACATGACCGGAAACGATGAAGTAGAAGGTTGCGTCCCCACATGAGACAGCATAGTCATCAATCTTGTAGATACCCTTGGCATAGTCATAAGCATTTCCTAGAGTTGTAAGTTTGACGGGTCTATTCTGAATGCAACTCTCATGACGCTTATCGGGCGGTTTGCCGAAGTCATCAAAATACATTCTTTTCGTCTGAAACTTCCCATTCCTCTTGAGATATTTTCCGATTTCTTTCCTTGCAGCATCGTTAACCCAAACTTCCTCCCGCAGTGCCTGTGCATAGACACCCCGAGGCAAGGGTGAGGTTAACAGCCATTCCATAGTAACGGAATCAAAATCTGGATTGAGGTTGCGCGGATCTGCCTCCCCTAACTGGGGGGCTATATTGGGGGTTGCGGCCCCTGCAAACCATCGATCCATCAGACGAGCTCCCACCAACCACTGGTTGTTGCGCATGATGGTTGGGATCAGCTCGATATGTTCGATTTTGCACGAACTGGCCGAACCTGGGAGGCATCCCCCTAGGGTCTCAAGGCTGCATGCATTGCGGATCTCTTCGATAGGGGTTGAAGGAACATGTTGGGGTGGTTCAGCACTGGGCATAAGAGTAAACCATCGGCAGGTAACGGAATGATAGAGAGGCAGGCGCGTATCACTGTCTAACTCGCAAATGGTGACGCCATAACTTGGTCGATCATGTCCTCCATCAGGGAGCGGGAGCAGGTCGCTGCCATCGGGGGGTGGATTTTCCCAGGAGGGGAGATTGGGTTCGTTGCTCATTGCCGCACCTTGATATTTTTGGTGGTCCACACCGCGTTGCTACCATCCATATTCAATTGCATGATGCCCGTACTGACACTCATGGCGATGGAGCTTGTTGCCTTGAGGACAAACTCGTCGCATTCGAGCGTCAATTTTCCGGGGGTTTTGACGGTGATGGCGGAGCTCCTGGGAGCGGCGCCGTCGATTTCGATGAATGTAGCACCGTCGTCGCTACGGAGCTGAGTCGTGGTGATGCTCACATCCGACAACGGACGCTTGAGCGCGCGCGGGCCCACCAAGGCGAAGCCATCGCTGAGATCGTGCATGCGCGAACTGGTGGGGGCCTGGATGTGGCCTTGTTGCCACCAGCCGTCGATGGCGCGGCTGGAGAAGACCACGAGGCATTCGTCGCCCGGAGCGATAGGGAAGGTGAGGGTGTGACCGCCGCCGCAGGGGAACACCACAGGCACATCCACCAGCATGGGCAGGCGGGTGGGAGACCAGGCTCCGCTGGGGCCTTGGGTCTTGCCCGAGATGCTGGGTTGCGCCTCCACCGTCAGGGCTTTGGGGTTGTAGCTGTGGATCAGGCAAGGGAGCGCCGTCCACAGAGTCGCTTGCAGGCCGTCGAGCGCGTTCTGGTAAGCGTCCTCGGCGACGTATTTTCCAATCAGGGATTTTTTCACGATAGTTCTCCGTCAGGGAGGGTTCTTGAAATGATGTTCAGAACATATCGCGTTTGTTCTTATAAGGTCAAGCGGCGGATTCACAAAAATGGGTCAAGGGCCGTGCGCGGGGCTAAGGGTGCGGGGGGGGCAGCGCCCCCGCGAATGGCGTAAGCCAGCCGGTCCCGGTTCGCCGCTGAACAGGGTCATAGGCTCGCCAAATCCAGAGCTTATTTGACTTTTTTTAGAAAATGCCACATCTCATCAAGGCTGAGAACGAGAACCTCGCTTGACGGATCGGGCTCGGGAACCGTCAACGCTTCGGCCCGAACCCATCTTAAAACGCTGACATCGCTGACACGCGAGACGACGAGCAATCGAGCAAAAGCTCATATTTCCCATCGCATAAAGCGTCATGGCCAAGGATTTCATTGCTTCAGGCTTGCCACGGGGGGGGCGTGTTCGTGAAGTTGCCCCCACAGGAAGGACAAAGATACCGCTGATGGCCGCGGACAAAGCCACTCTTGACGTAATCGGTCGAGTTGCACTTCTTGCAGCAAAAATCGCTCATTGCCGTCTCCTCGGATTCCTCCAAGGTA
>JAVBJO010000174.1:0-3800 GCA_031546925.1 Rhodospirillaceae bacterium | reverse complement strand
CCCCAGCCCCCCCCCCATCCCCACCATGCACCCCCACCTTTTGGGGGCGCATGGTGGGGGTGGGGGGGGGGGCTGGGGTCATGGGCTTACGCCCTCGCAAGGGGCGCTGCCCCCTGCACCCCCGCAAGGACCCTCCGGCCCTTGCCCCTTCTTCTCCTCCTCTGCACCAACGCCAACGCCACCTGCGACGGCCTTGCCAGCCGAGTCAATGCTATTCCCGGAACCGGTCCAGTCTTCCTCCGCAGCTATGACAGTTCGAGTGGAACGGGGCCAGAGTCCTCTCCCGCTTTGGCAACGGCTGCTTTTACCTATGACAATGCACTTGCGACCCTTGCCCTCTTCGCCTGCGGTCGCAAGCCAGAAGCGCTCCGCATTGCCGAAGCGCTGCTGTCGGCCGCGACTTTGGACCGAGCAGGACGACTCCGAAACGCCTATCGCGCTGGGGCGCAGACCGAGAGCCCCCTTCCTCCCAACGGGTGGTGGGACAAGGCGGCAGGCCGCTGGGTTGAAGACTCCTATCAGGTGGGGACCTCGACGGGGAATGTCGCCTGGGCGGCGCTTGCGCTTCTCCACACGGCAACGGTGACAGGGGAGTCCCGATTTCGTGTTGGTGCCCAGGACTTGGCGCTCTGGGTGGTGTCCCACGCCAGGGATGCGGGAGAGGGGTTCTCGGGCGGTGTTCACGGCGATGGCTCGGAGCTTCGTTCCTTAGGATGGAAATCCACCGAGCACAATGCGGATCTCGTGGCTGTTTTCGCGGGGTTGGGAGAGGGGGACGAGGCTCCATGGAAGGCTCATGAGGTCTCCGCACGGCGATTTCTTGAACAGCAGTGGCAGCCAGAGGAAAAGCGTTTCCTCGTTGGAACTCTTCCCGATGGGAAGACGCCTCAAAAAGCTTTGTCAGGACTGGATTCCCAGGTTTTCCCCTTGATGCTCGACGGGATTCCCTCGGACTGGTATCAAGGGTACGCGCGTCTGACCCAAGACTATGCTGTTGACGGTGGGTATGATTACAACACAGATCGCGATGGGGTCTGGCTTGAAGGAACCGCTCAAGTTGCTCTAACCGCCAAGATTACCGGGCACAACCAAGACGCTGAACGGCTGTTGCAGGAAATCCAGAAGGATATTTCAGCAAGTGGGATGGTTTGGGCAACCCGGAAAGAGAAGATAACAACCGGTCTCGCGATTGGGCCGGAGAGCAAGACGGATGATTTCTTCTACTATCGGAGGCCCCATGTGGGGGCAACCGCATGGGCTGTCCTCGCTGCCTTATGCGTTAACCCTTTGAGAACGGGGTTACGCCCTCGCTGTCCCTGACAGGGAGACCGTGGCGTTTTCCAACCACATCACCAGATCATCGGTCACGTGATGGATGTAGGAGGTATCCTCCGGCTCTTGCTCCCCTTCCGGCCCCCCCTCCGGGTGATTTCCGTCTCGCACCCAGAGCGTGGTCATCCCCAGCGCTGCCGCAGGTTCGAGATTGCGATGAAGATCCTCGACCATGGCCGCAGCGCTCCCTTTGATGGCGAAGCGGGACAAAAGCGCCCGGTAGCTCTCTGGTTGGGGCTTGGGGATGTAGTCGGCGGCGCGGATATCGAAAATCCCTCGGAAATGGTGCGCGATCCCCAGGCGCTCCATCACTTTGACCGCATGCCGTTCTGAGCCGTTGGTGAAGATCAGTTTTTCGCCAGGGAGCCGGCCCAGGGCGCTGTCCAGCGCGGGAGAGGCCTCAAGCACGGAATGATCAATATCGTGCACGTAGGATAAAAACGCCTCTGGCTCGATGTCGTGGCAGAGCATCAGGCCGCGCAAGGTGGTACCAAAGGTGCGATAATATTGCTTCTGGAGGGCAAAAGCCTCGTCCAGCGGCAGATGGAGACGCTCCGCGACGAAGTCGCGCATCCGCACGCCAATCTGAGGAAAAATCCCCGATGATGCGGCATAAAGCGTGTTATCCAAATCGAAAACCCACGTTTCCACATGGTTGATTGGCCGTTGACGCTCGTCCGAGGAGACGACTTCCGACATTCTTAAGTGACCTCTTCCTTTGACGAGGGCGCTTCCTCAACGCGAATGAGCGCGAATCCGGCGAGCATCCACAAAGCAGCTTGCCACCAATTCTGCCAGAATCCAAACGAGACTAAAGCCACCAAGAGGCCTCCGGACAAAACCGCCGCCGTGGTGGCACGAGAGGAAACGGAGGCTACGGAGCGACTCGCGGCACGAAAAATCAGGGCGGCAAGCCCCATAAATCCAAGGATGCCGATCGCCCCCAGTTCAAGCCAGATCTGAAGGATGAAGTTGTGGGGATGGAGAGGAAGACGTTCTCCGGTGAAGCGGTACCTCGGCTTTTCCGGAAAGGGAACGTCGAAGCGTTGTCCCGCACCAATCACCCGAGAACTGCCAAATCCCCAGCCAAGAACCGGATGTTCGGCAATCTTTCCGGTGGCGAACTCCCAAATGGCCAAGCGATGACGGGAGGACATCGGAAGCGACTGCCAGCGCAAGGACTCTTCTCCGGGGGGCAGTCGAGCCGTCGCGAGGGGCAAGAAGGCCAAAAGGAGTAAGGCCACAGCGCCGATAATGCCGATCAGTCGGGGTGCAAAAAGCATACCGAGAAAAACCAGTCCACCCACCACAAAGGCAAGCTTTGCCGCCATGGTCCGCCCGAAGAGAGTAGCCCCCCCCACGATCAGCAAGAATAAAACGATCTTCCGCAGAGGTAAGGACGTTCTCATGCCATAAAGAGCGGGCCAACACAGTAAAGCCAGAAGGATCACGCCAGGATCGGCGTGAACAATCAAAGGACGGAGAAATTTCGCAGCCTTCGAGTATGGTTGGAAAGTTTCGTATGCAGCAGAGACGCCGCCAAGTCCTAAGGTGAGCACGCCTCCCACAAGAATTCCCAGGAACAGGGCATGGAGCACGAATCGCCCCTCTTCCGCCTTCAAGCGGCGACAGGCGGAAATCAGGATACATCCCCCCGCCACCGTCGCCAGCAGCCTGAGGAAAAGGGGGACTCCGATCTCAAGGGGGAGCTCTCCCCAACTTAAGGAGAGCCCCGCCCAAAGAACAATCGCGGCTAAACAATACCAAAAGGGACGAGAAATATCCTGCCAGGGTGCCGTTGGTCGTTCCTTTACCACCAACAACGCGAGAACCGAAAATGCCAGCAAGGGCGTCACCGCAAGAGAGCTAACCGGGGTGATCACCGGCAAGAGACCAGCCGTTGCCGCCAGAATCCATCGTGCTTTTAACTTGGAGAGAAAAGGGAGCGTGCGCACCAGGGACTCAATACGACTGTGTTTAGAGGAGACTGCACCTTCTCATTTCTCTGGGAAAAAGGCTAGGCGACATCTTAAAGAGCGATGAAAGAAAAGCAACCGTCTTGGACAAAGGCGTGGAGGAGAAGGGGGGGCGCCTGGCCTTCGGGCGGCAGGTCCGAGCACCCGTGGCTGGTCAGATTTGATCGAGTCGACGGATATCGTCCTTGTGTTCCTTCCTTGTGGTGCGGGATCAAGGCCCGTGCAACCGTTCGAACTGCGAGGAAGGTTGGCCGCCCTCATGCTTTTCTCGGGCTTCTGAGCCAAGGGGGCTGGGCCATTGCCCGGCCTCCCGTTTCTTTTCTCAAGGCGCAAAGCGAACAGACTCTAAGATCCTATTCCGGCCTCCACGCCTCGACCAGCGCATCGATTTCCGCGATTTTCTCGGGCGGCAAGGTCTTCGCGCACGCATTGCGGAGGGTTAGGGCTTTGGTGCGCACTTCATCAGTGGGGGCCTTGCTGGCCAGACTTGCC
>JAVBJO010000109.1:0-5706 GCA_031546925.1 Rhodospirillaceae bacterium | reverse complement strand
CCGGACCCCCTTTTCTTTCAAGCAAATGTCCGCTGATAGATCTCGACCAGTTCCTCATCTGTCACGGAGTCCACCAAGGCCGAGATTGCTCCCAGCAGGCCCATTTCCTCTTTTTGGATGTGGAAAACCTCTCGCTCGACCAACTCCGCACCACAGTCGGCGAAGTCTCGCCAGGTTTCCTCGGTAAACCCAGCCTCGGCCGCCTGAACAGCCCCCTCGGCCACGCGCAAGGCAAGGGGGAGGATGGTGCGATGCTCATGGGTGAGCATCATCACGATTCCCTCGACGCCTTTTTTCAAGAACACGGGAAATACATAATTTTCCTCGAATCCGAAGTGTTTCTCCACTTCTTCCCGCAACGTTGCCGCCAAGCGTCGAAGCATGTCTTGTGTTACGGCATTGGTCGGAGGCATCCGGCGATGGCTTGCGAGGAACGCCTCAAGCGTGTTGAGGATTTCCAGTGTTGCCACATGATCCTCGTGCAAGAGTTCCCCAATTTTTGTTTGCGCCATTCAGAGCCGTCCTTTTTGCTATGGAGGTGGAGTTTGAGCCCGTTCATGGGCACGATATCGTCTGGTTAATTCGATGGCGAAGGCGGCAAAGGCGATACTCCCCGCTCCCCCAATCCAACATCCGAGGCTGACGGCCAAGGCCTCCTGGGCCAGCATGCCGACCGCCACCAGCAACAGAGCCCCCCCGTGACAAATCGCGTGGAGGGTAAGAGGCAAAGGGGCGATCAAGCGCGACAGCAGCACCGGTTTACCTCCCCGGGCTCCCGAGTGCATGGAGGCCAAGAAAGGCATGATTCGCTGAAGGACGGCCATGACGAAGCTCAACAGCCAGCCCACCAGCAGCAACCATCCCCACAGAGGCAGAAAAAAAAGGCCAAAAGAAAGAGAGGCAGGAGCCCCCTCCCCGGTCGAGCCCCTCCCCCAGAGATTCCCGAGGACAACCCCCATCCCCACCAGGATCCCCAAGGGGGCTATTCCCCAGGCAAGAAAGATCATTCGAAAGAACGGCTCCAATTTTTTGCGCATCCGCCCGGCCAGCACCGCGCGCATCACCAGGAGGTGGAGAATAAGGCCTGCCACTCCTGCGGCACCTCCGGCCAGGATCAAAAGAGGCCCGTCGAACAGGACTCCAGCAACAGCGGCGACGAGTCCGCTTCCAGTCAGGAGAGCCACATATTTGGCTTTATTATCGGGAACGGGTGCCGCCAATACGAACAAGGGGAC
The DNA here is from genome assembly GCA_031546925.1 of Rhodospirillaceae bacterium. Classification (GTDB taxonomy): domain Bacteria; phylum Pseudomonadota; class Alphaproteobacteria; order Rhodospirillales; family Magnetospirillaceae; genus Magnetospirillum. The sequence goes on along the minus strand of JAVBJO010000109.1, from coordinate 4,471 downwards.
CAGGATATAGGAGAAGCCAAGGATCAGGTTCCCCATCACCCCATAGCCCCCCAAAATCATATGAGCCACAGCCAGGGTCTGGCGCTGGGGAAGGAAGCCCTGGAAGGTATCGACCACCAGCAACATTCCCAAGACCACGACTAAGCCTAGCGCGCCCAAGGCGATCCACACATGCCGAGTCACCGAGGGGAGATCGCTCACGTTCAGGAGAGTGCGCCCGACCAAGGCCGCGAAGAGGCCAAGGCCGGAGAGAACCAAACTCCCGCCCCCCATCAGCGCCCAGGTGCTTCCCCAAGCCATTCCTGCCGCCAGGATCACCACACCGGGAGCCAACAGCGCCCAGGTCAGCACGCAGACCCACGGCGGACCGAGAGACTGGCGCGTGGCCACGGGGAGAAGCTGAAAGGCCGCTCCGGCGACCGTCATCACCAACACGCCCAGGGTAAACAGGTGGAGCCCTGCCAGAGTCGCCCCCATCCCTCCCTGGAAATGAAGGAGAGAGTCGCCTCCTCCCAGGGCGAGTGCCAGCCAGCCAAACATATGGAGTACGATGGCGGTGGCGAAAAAGCGATAGGGAATCGAGGGAGGCAGCAAACGATCCGCTGCACCGGAGATGAAGGCACCACCGAACATCACGGGTCTCGCTTCAGCCACAAGCGGACGTCCATGAAGGACTCGGTGTGACGAGCGATGCTCCACCCCCGCTCGGCCAATTCCGGCAGGAGAAAACGAGGCATCCGGTCATGATGAACCACCAGATGGCTCCGCTGTATTTCGGTGTCGATGAGACGCAAGATCGCCACCATGGGTAACGGTGGAGCAAGGGTGCGCACATCCACATGCAGGCCGTCCTCTTCGATCCAAGAGAAAGCTCCCTCGGGAGAGGTGGCGCCTTCGACCGAGTCTTCCCACCCGCCAACATCATCGCGGCAAAAGAACACGCGCCAGTGCTGGGACGACAAGCGCCGACCATAGGACGAAAACCCCCGACCCGCGAGAACCCGCCGGAGCGGCACCGGATTAAACGGAGCATCAATCGCCATGACGGCCCCGGACGGCAGGGCAGCGGCCTTCTCCAGGATGGGGGAAAGAGGATCGGCGCCCTCTGCCAACAGAGGACGCACATCGAAAGACCCCGCCGTCAGCGCCGATGCCAACCATGGAGGAGGGGAAGGTTCGGTCGTTCCAGAAGGGAGTTCGGCTTCGCCAAGCATCATGGGGCCAAAGGTGAAACGTTGTTTAGCACAAAGCCTTGATGTTCGTTAATGACGCGGACCTTAAGGAAGAAAATCCCCCTCAAGGCCCGCACCAGGAAATCAATGTTGGGCGATTTCCAATCCCATGTAGTCTGGCAGCCAAGCCTCGTTCAGGGTTTTGAGATCCTTTACGGCGATGCTCTCAGTCCCGATAACCAGGGTGGTCCCGCCGGTGACGCCGACCACCCGAGCCGTGACATCGTGATCCCGAGCGGCTTCCAGCACGTCCACCAACACGTCCTCGCCGACCTCCAGGAGGTAGCGCCCTTGGTCTTCGCCGAAGCACCACGCATGGGAGAGAACCCCCGAGGGCATCTCCACCGTGACGCCGACTCCTTCGGCGGAAGCCATAGCCATCTCGGCCACCGCCACCAACAGTCCCCCGTCGGAAATATCATGGCAGGCGAGCAGCAAGCCGTCTTGGATCAACTGGCGCACCAGTTCGCCCTTGCGACGTTCCCGATGGAGGGCCACCGGCGGCGGAGCGCCGATTTCCTGTCCACAGACCTCGCGCAGGTAAAGCGATGCCCCCAACCAACCCTTGGTCTCTCCGATCAACAGCAGCGAACTGCCCGGAGCCTTCAACCCCAAGGTCATGTGCTTGGAGACATCATCCAGCAAACCCACCGCCCCGATGGTCGGAGTGGGCTGAATGGCGACCCCATTGGTCTCGTTGTAGAGTGAGACGTTTCCCGACACGACGGGGAAGTCGAGATCGCGACAGGCTTCGCTCATGCCCCGAATAGCCTCGACGATCTGCCCCATAATCTCGGGTTTTTCGGGATTGCCGAAATTCAGATTGTCGGTGATGGCGAGCGGGAGGGCCCCCGTCGCCGACAAGTTGCGATACGCCTCTGCCACCGCTTGGCGTCCGCCCTCGTGCGGATCGGCCTGGCAATAGCGCGGGGTGCAATCGGTGGTGATGGCCACCGCCTTCTTGGTACCATGGATCCGCACCACGGCGGCGTCTCCACCGGGGCGCTGCACTGTGTCGCCCATGACCATGTGATCGTACTGCTCATAGATCCAGCGCTTCGAGGCCAGATCGGGACAGGCCAGCAGGGTCTTCAGTCCCGTAAGGGGCGAGACCGCCTTCACCGTCTTGGCATCCACAGGGAGCAACTTAGGCGAGGCCACCCACGGACGATCATATTCCGGAGCCGCCTGGGCCAAGGGATCGATGGGCAGATCGGCCACCACCGCGCCGTGGCGCTTCAGCACCATCCGGCCAGTGTCGGTCAGGACGCCGATGACGGCGAAATCCAGTTCCCACTTGTCCATGATCGCCCGAGCCAGCTCTTCCTTGCCGGGCTTCAGGATCATCAGCATACGCTCTTGGGATTCCGACAACATGATGTCGTAGGCGCTCATGCCCTCTTCCCGCATGGGCACGAGGTCCAGATCCAGCGTCACCCCCAGACCGCCCTTGGAGGCCATCTCGAACGACGACGAGGTCAATCCCGCCGCTCCCATATCCTGGATAGCGACGATGGCATCGGTGGCCATCAACTCCAGGCAGGCTTCGATCAGCAGCTTCTCGGTGAAGGGATCGCCGACTTGCACGGTGGGGCGTTTTTCCTCTGCTCCCTCGGAGAACTCGGCCGAGGCCATGGTGGCCCCATGAATCCCGTCGCGCCCGGTCTTGGAGCCGAAATAAACCACCGGATTGCCTACCCCTGCCGCAGCCGAGGTGAAAATCCGCGTCTTATCCGCCAATCCTACGGTCATGGCGTTGACCAGGATGTTCCCGTTGTACGAGGCGTGGAAATTGGTCTCGCCGCCCACGGTAGGGACGCCGACGCAATTGCCGTATCCGCCAATCCCAGCCACCACGCCTGCCACCAGATGACGGGTCTTGGGGTGATCGGGAGCCCCGAAGCGAAGTGCATTCATATTGGCGATGGGGCGCGCGCCCATGGTGAACACATCGCGCAAGATCCCACCGACGCCGGTAGCAGCGCCTTGATAGGGCTCGATGAACGAGGGATGGTTATGGCTTTCCATCTTGAACACCAAGGCCTGGCCATCGCCGATATCAATGACGCCCGCGTTCTCACCGGGGCCATGAATGACCCAGGGCGCCTTGGTCGGCAAGGTCTTCAGCCACCGCTTCGATGATTTGTAGGAGCAATGCTCCGACCACATCACCGAGAAAATCCCCAACTCCGTGAGATTGGGTTCTCGGCCCATGATCTTCAAGATCAAGGCGTATTCATCCGGCTTCAGGCCGTGGCTCGCGATGATATCCGGGGTAATGGTCTCGCTCACGACAGGGACTCCGCCAAGGATTCAAACATCCGCTTCCCGTCCTCGCCCCCCAAGAGGGGCTCCGCCAGGCGCTCGGGGTGGGGCATCAGGCCCAGAACGGAAAAGCTTTCGTTGGTGACGCCGGCGATGTTGTTGCACGAACCGTTGGGATTGGCCGCAGCCGTCGCCGCGCCATCCCTATTCACATAGCGGAAGGCGACGCGACCATCGCCTTCGAGACGCTTGATCACCTCGGGTTCGGCGAAGTAGTTGCCTTCGGCATGGGCGATGGGAATGCGGATGACCTCGCCTGCTTGATAGCGGCGCGAGAAATCCGTAGTGGCGTTCTCGACCTTCAAGGTGACATCGCGGCAGATGAACTTTAGCCGAGCGTTTCGCATCAGGACTCCGGGAAGCAAGCCCGTTTCCGTCAGCATCTGGAAACCGTTGCAAATTCCCAGCACGCGGGTTCCTTTGGCGGCACGATCTTTGACTTCGCGCATCACCGGCGAGTGTGCCGCCATGGCGCCACAGCGCAAGTAGTCGCCATAGGAGAATCCTCCGGGGAGGACAATCAGATCCACGGCGGGGAGATCGGTCTCCCGGTGCCAAACCATGATGGGCTTGAGGCCCATGCTGGCTTTCAAGGCCACCGCGACGTCGCGATCGCAGTTGGAGCCTGGGAAAACAATGATGGCGGCTTTCACGGGGTCTGCGCTCCTTCGCGAGGATCAATAAGCGCTTTATTAAGGCTTTCCGGGCGAAGGAGCAACCGGATTCAGGGAAGCGGCGGGAAGAGCTCGACGTGGTTTAGGGTGTGTCCTGAAGTGGGTCAAGGGTCCGTGACCCTTGCGGGGGTGCAGGGGGCAGCGCCCCTTGCGAGGGCGAAAGCCCATCCAGCCCCCCCACCCCGACCCCCCAACAAAAAACCCCCGAAACAATCGGGGGTTTTTTGTTGGGGGGTCGGG
>JAVBJO010000116.1:0-4235 GCA_031546925.1 Rhodospirillaceae bacterium | reverse complement strand
GGCGATGCCCCGGACCCCCTTTCCTTTCATCAATGAGGGACGTGCCAAACAGGATAAGGGTTCTTGACCCCCGCCCCAAAGATCATGGTACAACCTTTTCATGTCCGCCTCCTCCCCCTGCTTCGCTTTTGCCGCCGACCCTGCTGACCGAGTTCGCCGAACACCGCCGCAACGGAAAAAGCAGGCATCCCCTCGCTCCAGCAAACCCCGCCCCCCCAAACAGAGGGAGTGGATACGACGCATGCTGTCATGGGGCCTGAAGCTCTTTCTCGTCCTCGCCTTACTGTTCGCTGGCATAATCGCCTACTACGCCAAGGATCTCCCCGATATTGAAGAGATGGAACATATTGACCGCCGTCGCAGTGTGGTCATGTTGTCCACAGAGGGAGAAATTTTCGCCACCTACGGCGATAATTACGGCAAAGGCTTGACCTTGAAGGAGATTTCTCCCTTCATCGTCCAGGCGGTCATCAGCACCGAGGATCGTCGTTTTTACAGCCATTTTGGTCTTGATGTCCGGGGATTGGCCCGCGCCATGCTCACCAATCTCCGCGCGGGGAGGATGGTAGAAGGCGGTTCCACCATCACCCAGCAGTTGGCCAAGAACCTCTTCCTGAAGCCTGATCGGACGCTCCGGCGCAAGATCCAGGAGTTGCTGTTGGCGCTCCGCCTTGAGCAACGCTTCACCAAGGATCAATTGCTGACGATCTACCTGAATCGGGTTTACCTGGGCTCGGGAACCTTTGGCGTAGACGCTGCCGCGCGACGATATTTCGACGTGTCGGCTCGGGATGTCACCCTTTACCAGGGGGCCGTGCTGGCGGGGCTGCTGAAGGCTCCCAGTCGCTATAGCCCTTTGAACGATCCTCAAGCCAGCCACGACCGGACGGTACAGGTTCTGAACAACATGGTGGAGAACGGCGTCACCGACCGTTCCACCGTTGATAAGACCATCAAGGCGAAGGCCTCTCGGATTGTATCCCTTCCTCCTCCAGCGGGGCGTTATTATTCCGATTGGGTTCTGACGCAGTTGGACGCCTTGATCGAGACGGCGGGGGAAGATGTGGTAGTTCAGACCACCTTGAACCTGTCTCTCCAACGCAAGACCGAGGCGGAGTTGAAGGCTCTGCTGGATGGTCCCGGTGCCAAGGCCAAGGTCAGTCAAGGAGCCGTGGTGGTCCTCAGTCCGAATGGCGCGGTGCGGGCCTTAAGCGGCGGTCGTGATTACGACAAAAGCCAATTCAACCGTGCCGTTCAGAGTCAGCGTCAACCTGGCTCCGCCTTCAAGCCTTTCTTGTACCTTGCCGCCCTGGAGGAAGGCTTCACCCCCGACAGCCTGTTTGACGACACGCCAATTCGCCGCGGGAAATGGCGGCCCAAGAACTACAACGGAAAGTTCGAGGGCTCAGTCAGTCTCCGCCATGCGTTTGCCCACTCGACCAACACGGTAGCCGTGCGCCTGATCGAGCGAATCACCCCCAAGCGCGTGGCCGAGGAAGCACATCAGCTTGGGATCACCTCGGATTTGGGTTTGGAGGCCTCCCTGGCGTTGGGGACCTCCGAGGTAAACTTGCTCGAATTGACCTCGGCCATCGCCAGCTTCAGCAACCACGGCAATGGCGTGGCCGCTTATGGCATCGAGAAGGTGTCCACCCCCGAGGGCCGGGTTTTATGGAGTCATCGTCCGTCGGCCCTGGGTCCGGTCATGTCGCCTTCCGCCCTCGCGGGGATGCACGAAATCATGAGTGCTGTCATCACCGAAGGAAGCGGCAAGGCGGCTCAATTGGATCGTCCGGCTGCCGGTAAGACCGGGACGACCCAGGACTATCGGGATGCCTGGTTCGTCGGCTTCACCGCCGATTATGCCGCCGGGGTTTGGTTGGGCAACGACGATCAGCGCCAAGAAATGAAGGGTGTCACCGGTGGAGGTTTGCCGGCGCAGATGTGGAAAAAGGTCATGATGGCGGCGCATCAGAAGTTGCCGGTGCGCCCACTGCCGACGCCTCGGGTCGAGGCTCCCACCGCCCTCGTCCCCACCTTGCCCAGCGAGAACGCGCAAGAACAAGAAAAAGGCGTGCTCGATGGGTTGATCGAAAGCGTGTTTGGGAATTAGGGCTATGGTATAGTCGCCCCAAGCGTTTTTTTCTTTTACTGAAAGCAGACGGATGTCTTTTCTGGTCGGGATCACCATGGATAGCGAGGAACCCGGAGGGTACTCGAAGTTCCCGTGGTATGCTCTTCGGGTCAACTATTGCGGAGCCATCGCGGCAGCGGGAGGCGTTCCCTTTGCCCTCCCCCACGAGCCTCAACTGGCGGAGATCTATCTGGACCGCCTGGACGGCCTGGTGGTCACGGGGGGAGCGTTCGACGTGGACCCGGCCCTGTTTGGTGCGGTCAGCCGCCACGCCACGGTCAAAGTCAAAAGCCGCCGCACCGCCTTTGAGTTGGCGATGGTGAAAGGAGCCCTGGAGCGCGATATGCCGATCCTTGGGATTTGTGGCGGGCAACAGTTGCTGAATGTGGCTCTGGGCGGGAGTTTGATCCAACACATCCCCGATGAGGTCACCGATTGCCTCCCTCACGAACAACCCAATCCTCGCGATGAACCCGGCCACGAGGTCAGAGTGACCCCCGGAACCCTCCTCGCCAAAATTGCGCAGGCCGAACGTATCCCCGTGAACAGCGCGCACCATCAGGCGGTCAAGGAGGTTGCGCCGGGTTGCATCGCCAACGCCTTTGCCGATGATGGGGTGATCGAGGGTATCGAAGATCCTCGACGGAAATTCTGCATCGGCGTGCAGTGGCATCCCGAGTTTTTCATCAGTCCCGCCGATACGGCGCTGTATCACGCCTTCATCGCCGCGTGCGCATCATGAGCGAGGGAGAACGCATCGCTAAATATCTCTCCCGCGCGGGGGTGTGCTCTCGGCGCGAGGCCGAGCGGTTCATCACCAGCGGGCGCGTCAGCGTCAATGGCCAAAAGCTCAGCACCCCCGCTGTCCTGGTAACGTCTGAGGACCGCATCACCGTGGATGGTAAACCCGTCGGTGAGCCCGAGCGGGCACGGATCTGGCGTTATCACAAGCCGGCTGGCCTGGTGACGACCCACCGCGACCCCCAAGGCCGCCCCACCGTTTTCGACCACCTCCCCGAGACGATGCCACGGGTGATTTCCGTGGGACGGCTGGACTTGACCTCGGAGGGCCTGCTCCTGCTCACCAACGATGGCGGTTTGGCGCGACGCTTGGAATTACCCTCGGCGGGATGGCTACGGCGCTACCGCGTCCGGGTGCATGGCACGGTGGATCCGGCAAAACTGGTGGTCCTCGAAAAAGGCATCACCATCGAGGAGATCAAATACGGCCCTATCCATGCTATCCTTGACCGTTCCCAGGGGGCTAACGCCTGGCTGACCGTCAGCCTGCGCGAGGGCCGCAACCGCGAAGTCCGCCGGGTTATGGAGTACCTTGGTTGGCCGGTCAGTCGCTTGATCCGCGTGGCCTATGGCCCGTTCCAGTTGGGGAATCTGCCGGAGGGAACCGTGGAAGAAGTCCCCCTCAAGATCATCAACGAGCAATTGGGAGCGACGGACTCCGGTTGGGCCAAAGCCACCGAGACGGGACCGCGCCCTCCCTCCCCCTCCTCGCAGCGGAGCAAACATGCGGATCGTCGGCGGCAGCCATAGAGGACGGCGACTGCTCGCCCCCGAAGGCGGCATCGCCCGTCCAACGGCGGACAGAACGCGAGAGGCGCTGTTCAACATCCTTTGCCACGCCTCCTTCGGGGTGCTGGTGGGAGCCCGCGTGGTGGATTGCTTCGCTGGCTCGGGCGCATTGGGACTGGAGGCGCTTTCACGTGGGGCGGCTCATGTGACGTTCCTGGAGAAGCATCCCGCCGCACTCGACACAATCCGCACCAACCTCGCCGCCATCCGCGAGGAACCTCGGGGCCTGATCCTGCGCGGTGACGCCACCCATCCACCGAAAGCCTTGGAGCCGTGCGACTTGGCTCTCCTGGACGCTCCTTACGACTCTGGGCTCTCCGTTGCCTGCCTGGAGGGGCTGCGTGACCAAGGTTGGCTGACCCCCGAGGCCTTGGTTGTGGTGGAAGTTGCCGCCAAGGAGGCGTTCCCTCTTCCTCTCGGATTCGAGGTCAAGGAGGAGCGCGTTTATGGGGCGGCTCGTTTGGTGTTTCTTGCGCTTTAAAGATTGATGAAAGAAAAGGGGGTCTGGGGC
>JAVBJO010000015.1:0-20555 GCA_031546925.1 Rhodospirillaceae bacterium | reverse complement strand
GTCCGGCATGGGCGGAATGTCCGGCATGGGCGGAATGTCCGGCATGGGCGGAATGTCCGGCATGGGCGGAATGTCCGGCATGGGCGGAATGTCCGGCATGGGCGGAATGTCCGGCATGGGCGGAATGTCCGGCATGTACAGGTAAAAACCTGTACGAGGAGGCTCTCCTCTTCGAGGAGGCCTCGTCGTCGAACAGAGCACCTTCCGCACTGGAACGGCGTTGGAGAGGGGAGCTCCTCTCTCTGGCCCTGTTGTCTTCTTCTGCTGGGTCGGACCAGCGAAAGAGGGTGTGGAAAACGGATAGGAGGATATGTCTTGAAGGACATATCCTCTTTTTTTGAGCCTTTTCCGCAGCCTCGAAGACGGAGCCCCATGCGTTTTCAGGGCTGGATTCAACTCGGGGAGTATGCCATATGATTTACACTAAGATTTGGCGGGCCGAGGACTGTACGGGCAGGCATGATGATGCCGCCGGGTCGGGGCTCATGCCTCTTCTCGCATTATCCCTAAAGTGGAGGAATCAATGACTGTTCGCGTTGCCATCAACGGCTTCGGACGTATCGGTCGCCTTGTCCTGCGTTCGATCATCGAGACCGGCCGCAAGGATATCGAGGTCGTTGGAATCAATGATTTGGGCTCTGCTGCGGCCAATGCGCATTTGCTCAAGTACGACTCGGTCCATGGCGTGCTGAGGGCTGAGATTTCGGTCGATGGCGACTTCATGGTGATCGATGGCAAGAAAATCCGCGTCACCGCCGAAAAAGATCCCGCCAAGTTGCCTTGGAAGGAACTTAAGGTCGATGTCGCCATGGAGTGTACCGGCATTTTTACCAAGCGGGATAAGGCCGCTCTGCATCTGGAGGCCGGGGCCAAGCGCGTGCTGGTGTCTGCTCCTGCGGATGGAGCCGACTTGACCGTGGTGTATGGGGTGAACCACGAGAAGCTGAATAAGTCTCATCTGGTGGTCTCCAATGGATCGTGCACCACCAATTGCTTGGCTCCGGTGGCGCAGGTGCTCAACCAGTTGTTGGGGATCAAGCACGGCTTCATGACCACCGTTCACGCCTATACCGGCGACCAGAATACGGTGGACACCCTGCATAAGGATTTGCGTCGGGCGCGGGCCGCCGCTTTGTCCATGATTCCCAACACCACCGGAGCGGCCAAGGCCATCGGCTTGGTGTTGCCGGAATTGGCGGGAAAGTTGGATGGAACAGCGGTGCGGGTTCCCACCCCCAACGTTTCCCTGGTCGATCTGAAGGTGGTCACCGAGAAGGTCGCCACCATCGAGGCCGTCAACGCCGCCATGAAAGAGGCCGCCAATGGACGATTGAAAGGCGTGTTGGATTATACCGAGCTTGAGCTGGTTTCCATGGACTTCAACCACAACCCGGCCTCGTCCACCTTCGACGCCACCCAGACCCGGGTGATGGAAGGAACCTTCGTGCGCATCGTGTCGTGGTACGATAACGAGTGGGGTTTCTCCACCCGTATGGCCGATACCGCCATTGCCATGGCGAAGCTGATCTAAGCACTGGAAACAGAAAGCCCGACGGGAGACAAGATGTCTCCCGTCGCTGCTTTTGCCTCGGGCTGAAAGAGAGCGCTCATGTTCCGCACCATTGATTCCCTCCACGTTGCCGGCAAGCGCGTGCTGGTTCGCGCCGACCTCAACGTTCCCGCCAAGGATGGCAAGGTGACCGATACCACTCGGATCGATCGCTCGGCCGCGACCTTGAAGGATCTCGCCGCGAGAGGGGCGAAGGTCATCGTGCTCACCCATTTCGGACGGCCCAAGGGGCGTGAGGAGAAGTACTCCCAAAAGTTGCTGCTGGAGCCCTTGGCCAAAGCCGTGGGCCAACCCGTCGCCTGGGCCGATGATTGCGTCGGCGAGGTCGCCGAAAAGGTCATCAACGGCCTGAAAAATGGCGAGATTGCCCTTCTGGAAAACGTCCGCTTCCATCCCGAGGAAGAAAAAAACGACCCCTGGTTCGCGAAGAAACTCGCGGCGCTCGGCGATATTTACGTCAATGATGCGTTTTCCACCGCGCACCGCGCCCACGCCTCCACCGAGGGCCTCGCCCACGTTCTGCCCGCTGCGGCGGGACTGCTGATGCAGGCCGAATTGGAAGCCCTGGGGAAGGCCCTCAAGAACCCCGAAAAACCCGTCGCCGCTCTGGTGGGAGGCGCCAAGGTCTCCACCAAGCTCGAGCTGCTGGGGAACCTGGTCACCAAGGTCGATTATCTGATCATCGGCGGCGGCATGGCCAATACCTTCCTCTTCGCTCAAGGGGTCAAGGTGGGGAAATCCCTCTGCGAAAAAGAGATGGCCGATACCGCTCGGGCCATTCTGGAGAAGGCCAAGGCCGCGAAATGCACCATTGTTCTCCCTGTCGATGTGGTCATCGCCGGGGAATTTGCCGAGAACGCCCCCAATAGCGTGGTCGGACTCGACGCCGTACCAGAGGACAAGATGATCCTCGACGCCGGGCCGAAGAGCGCAGCCGCCATTATTGAACTGCTGGCGAAATGCAAGACCTTGGTGTGGAACGGGCCGCTTGGCGCGTTTGAGATTGCCCCCTTCGATGCCGCCACCAATGCCGTGGCCCAGGCCGCCGCCGCGCGGACGAAGCAAGGGACGCTGCTCACCGTCGCCGGAGGCGGAGATACCGTCGCCGCGATGTCAAAGGCTGGGGTCGAGGAGGCCTTCTCGTACATCTCCACCGCAGGGGGAGCCTTCCTGGAGTGGCTGGAAGGCAAGAATCTCCCCGGAGTCGAGGCGCTGGAAGTCAAGCCGGGAACAGATTGTATGTGCAGCGGGAAGGGTTAGAAAGAAGAAGAGGGGGAGGGGCTGCTCTATGGGGCTACCGCCCCATACCCTGCTTAGGGCGCGATTGCCCCAGACCCCCTTTTCTTTCATCAATAGGAATGAGGACACGATGGGCACAGAGCGTAAGAAAATAGGCATCGCTTTTTACAGAACACGGGGCATGCTTTTTATTTTTATGTTTATTCTATCTCTCGTGTTGTCCTATGTTCCATTTATATTTTTTAGATCAATCAAAGAAGGCTCATTGAAGGATTTGGCTCTTGGTGCCGTGATTGCGCTGATTCTCCTGTCCGTTCTGCTTCTTTTTCTATCCATCCGCAATTTCATGAAAGCGCAGCAGGGGTACGAGGCCGTTCCCTGTCCGCAATGTGGCGATACGACCTTGGTGCGGAAAGGGAATAATTTGCAATGCCATAGATGCTGGGGCGTCATTGGGGACGAAACACAAAATTATGCAGTGAAAAGAGGCGGTTCGCTGGAGCGAATCAAGCGATATGCCAAATATGCCCAAATTGCCTCCCTCTTTGCGGTGTTTTTCCCTCTCTCCATTCAGCTTACCATGCAGTCGACGTCATCGGCGTACGATCAAGCTGTCGTGGGGGGCGGTATGTTTCTCGTGATGTTGGCCGGCGCTACGCTTGCGATTGTTCTTGGCCGGAAAGGGCGGGAAGGGTGTCGACCAGAGCCGTGTCCTCACTGTGGCAAGGCCGCTGTCTCCAAGCGCTGGAGCAGCCTTAAGTGTGAGGAATGCAAGATGGCGGTAAAAACGGCATAAGCATGCTTCCGCATCAAGGGTAAGATTTTTCTTCCATGGTGAACTATCATGAGTGAAGAATATCGAAAAATAAGCATTCCTCATTACAAAATGAGAGGAATGACCTATGCCGCTTGCTCATTCTCGTTTATATTTTTATTGCCTACTTTTATTTATATTCTTATAAACTACTGCGAATTCATTGGAACATCATGTTATATGGAATATTTTAAAATTAATGTTATATTTACATTAGCTATATTTATTATAGCATACCTGTTTGCCCTTCTCGTTTTTATGTCAGTCTACAATTTCCTGAGGTCGCGACGAGGGTATGAACGGGCTGTGTGTCCTCAATGTTGTTGGTCCACCCTCGTCCGAAAAGGAGATGATTTGCAATGTCACAAATGCTGGGGCGTTCTGACGAATGAAATCGATCATTATACTGTAAAAAGAAAGGGAGATTTAGAGCATTCTATACGCCATGAGCAATATGCATTCGCCGCCTGGATATTTACTGTTTTTTGTCCTCTTCCCCTTTTCCCTATAAAATGGGTTCATGCAATGCTTAATCCAGCCTCTGATGTCGATTTTAACATGACCTCAATCCTTTCTTGCCTGTTTGTTTTAATGTCTTTGGGGTCTGGTGCGGCTCTTTTCTTCGGCTGGAGAAGCCGGAGAGGCCGGCGCCCAGAACCTTCCTGCCCTCCCTACAGCCCAGCAGCCCTAGAACCATGAATCCGCCCAAAGCGTGGTGGCGTCCGGAGCAGTTCGCCGCTCGTCGCGCCAATCTAGAGAAACGCGGCGTGATCCTGTCCGCCCTTCGGAGCTTCTTCACCGCCGAGGGATTTGTGGAGGTGGAAACGCCTTGTTTGCAGATCAGCCCCGGCTTGGAGCCCCATCTCAGAGCCTTCGCCACCACCCTGGAGGACGCAACGGGAGGGCCATCCCGCCCCCTTTACCTCCACACCAGTCCAGAGTTCGCCATGAAAAAGCTTCTGGCAGCCGGGGTGGAGCGTCCTTTCCAATTGGCACGGGTGTTCCGTAATGGGGAGCGCTCCCCCACCCACCATCCCGAATTTACGATGCTGGAGTGGTATCGTGCCCACGCTCCCCTAGAGCGCATGATGGATGATACCGAGGCTCTCGTGCGTGCGGCGGCCCGCGCGGTGGGGAGTCCTCTCCTGCGGCGCGGGGCGGTGGTGTGCGACCCGTTCGCCCCCTGGCAGAGGCTTTCCGTGGCCGAGGCCTTTTTTACCTACTGCGACATGGATATTCTGGCGACGGCTCCCGATCCGTGGCAGCCCGAGGTGGCTCTGCTGGCGCGGGAGGCGCAACGGGTGGGGATCTCGGTTTCGGCCACGGACCGCTGGGACGATCTGTTCTTCAAGTTGGTGCTGGACCGCATCGAACCCCATCTGGGGAACGGCGTGCCGACCTTCCTGCACGCCTATCCGGTATCCATGGCGGCCTTGGCGCGGCCGTCGCCAGACGATCCTCGCGTGGCGGAGCGCTTCGAAGCCTATGCCTGCGGGGTAGAGTTGTGCAACGCCTTCGGCGAGCTAACCGACCCCGTGGAGCAACGTCGTCGCTTCCAGGACGACATGGATCTAAAAGAGCAGCTCTACGGCGAGCGCTACCCCCTCGACGAGGGATTCCTCGCCGCCCTGGGGAGCGACAGCATGCCCCCCAGTTCCGGCAACGCCTTAGGGGTGGATCGGCTGGTGATGCTGCTCACCGGGGCGGCGTCGCTGGAGGAGGTGCTGTGGGCGTGGGTGGAGTGACGGGTGCATTGGTGATGATCACCACATAATGCATCCCATTGGGGGTTTGGATCCGCTCCACCGGCATGAACACGTCCCTGGAACTCATTTTACTGATTTGCAGCAGATTGATGCCCTCGTCGAAGCGGAAGGAGACCTTCCCCTCGGGCGTGAACTCCTCGGCATGGATGGTCCTGCGAGAGGGGACGATGAGGAACATCACCTTCTGGCTCTCCACCGAGGCAAAGGGGAGCTTGTCCGGATCCAGGTGGCGACCAATCTCTGTCGGCTTGATGCCTTGTTGCAACTCGTGACTGATATCCTCGAACGAGAAGCCGGCGCGGAAAACATACATCTCGCCCCAATCCATCCATCCGGTCTTTTTCAGATTGAGGACGCAGGGCGAAGAGACCTCTGGGCACTCTCGCCGCACCTGATCGACGATGAACTCCGCCAAGGTGGGTTTCCGGTACCACAGGCTCACCGCCACCACGGCCCCCACCAGGAGGACTCCGGCCACAAGGTGCTTGAGCTTCATAACGCCCCTCTTTCAGACCAAAATGGAAAGAATCCAATAGCAGAGATACCCCACCAGACCGGCGGCCGGGATGGTGAACACCCAGGCCCAGACGATATTGGCCGCTAACCCCCAGCGCACCGCCGAGGACCGTCGCGCCGACCCCACCCCCACAATGGCCCCGGTGATGGTGTGGGTGGTGGAAACGGGAATGCCCAAACTGGTGGCGGCGAACAGGGTGATGGCTCCGGCGGTTTCGGCGCAGAAGCCTTGAAACGGCTTGAGATCGGTGATCTTCGACCCCATGGTCTTGACGATGCGCCATCCGCCAAGCAGCGTCCCCAGGCCCATGGCCAACTGAGACACCAAAATCACCCACAGGGGAACATGGAAGCCACCTTCCAGATGTCCTTGGCTGTAGAGCAACACGGCGATGATTCCCATGGTCTTCTGCGCGTCATTGCCGCCATGTCCCAAGGAGTACAGCGCCGCTGACACCAGTTGGAGATGGCGAAAACGCCGATCCAGCAGAAACGGCGTGGCGCGGCGCAGGGCCCAAGACAGGATGCCCATCAGCAGGATGGCGAGGACGAAGCCGGTCAGCGGTGAGGCGACGATGGCCATGACGGTTTTCTCCAACCCATGGCCGGCGAGAGCCCCCAGCCCCGCCTTGGAGATACCCGCTCCGGCCAAACCGCCGATCAAGGCGTGGGAAGAGGAGGAGGGAAAACCCAGCCACCAGGTGAACAGATTCCAGCCAATGGCACCGAAGAGGGCCGCCAGAATCACCAAGGGGTCGATCACCGAGGGGGCGACAATCCCCGTCCCCACGGTCTCTGCCACATGCAAGCCAAAGAACAAGAAGGCGATGAAGTTGAAGAACGCCGCCCAAATCACGGCATACTTGGGCGGCAGAACCCGGGTGGAGACCACCGTTGCAATGGAATTGGCGGCATCGTGCAGTCCGTTGATGAAATCGAAGAACAGCGCCACGGCGATGATGAAAACCAAGGCGGGAAGGCTGAGCGTCATAATGTCCATGAAGGAAACTACCTATACGTGATCCAGCAGGATACCTTCGATCAGATCGGCGACGTCATCGCAGCGATCCGTTACCGTTTCCAGTAACTCGTAGATTTCCTTGCGGCCGAGAAAGGTAATGGGTTCGGGACGTTCGGCGATCAAGTCGGAAAGGGCGAGGAGCAGCTCCTCGTCCGCTTTCCCCTCGATTCCGCCAACGCGTTCGCACAGGGTATTAATTTTTTCGGCGTTCTTGTTGACGTCGGAGAGCAGGGGAATGACCTCGTACAGCAGCAGGGCACATTCCTCGATCATCTTGGCCAGGGCGCGCATGCGGGGGCTGAAGATTTCCAGCCGGAAGAGGATGGCGCGTTGTCCGACCTCTTCGATTAAATCCACCGTGTCGTCCAACGCCGTAATCAGCCCATGGATGTCCGAGCGATCAAAAGGCGTGATAAAGGCGCGGTGCAACGCCACCAAGGTTTCCCGGGTGATGGTATCGGCCTCGGATTCGATGGTGCACACATCGCGGAAGCGGGCCTCGCGGTCGCTGGCCTCGGCCTCCATCATGAGGATGAGTGCGCGCGACGCGGCCACCATGCGCTCGGCATGGGCAGTGAAATTGGCGACGAAGCGCTCTTCCCGAGGCATCAGAGAGCGGATAAATTTTAGGATCATGGGATTTTTCCCTGTTTTTGAGTCAGTAGTTTTCTAGAAGTGGGCGCTTTCATCAAAATATCCGCTGAAGTCGATCAGAATAGACACCAGACCAGGCTCGCCGGTGAGTAAGGCGGCCTCGCCGGGAGTCATCCAGCGTCGTTCGCGTTGTTTTTGCTCGGGCCAGGTATCCACTTGGGAGGAGACAGCCAACAGATAGACAATCACGCGGCATCGCACCTCTTTCCCGTTCTTCAGGCGCTTGATGCTGGGAAAACTGGCGTGAGGGGTGCGATGGGCGCGTCCCACCAGACCGGCCTCCTCGAAGGCCTCTTGTTCGGCGACGCGGGCGGGGGAGAGCTTCTTCTCGGGCTGCCCCTTGGGGAGAATCCAACGCTTGGTCTCCCGCGAGGTGACAAGCATCACCATGGGATCCCGTCCCTCCAAACGATAGGGCAGGGCCGCATATTGCAGCAGGCCGACGCCGTCGCCCTTACGCGGCATGACGAGCCAAGGCAGGAGGGCTCATCGCGTCAGAGCGAAAAATGCGAGGTGATGAAGGCATCGATCGCTGCCTCACTGAGATTTCTTTTGCGCAAATCCTCTCGGATGGCTGCGATATCCACATTCGGCCAGGTGTGACACGACTCCACCGTATGCTTATCCGCATCCATGATGCGGAAGTCGTAGGGGTGGGCTTCGCTTTGAAACACGTCGTAATAGAGCACCTGATCCACCTGATTGTCCGGCAAAAAGGTGAGGATCCGAGGCTTCAAGGCGTAAAGACTCTCCGGCCCGCGGATATAATCGGCGGCGGCGATGATGACCTCGTCGCCTGTCTGACAGGTTCGGGCGGCGGCACCGTTGAGCACGCAGCACCGCGAACCACGCTCGCCGAAAATGACATAGGTGGAAATCCGCGCCCCGGAATTTTTATTCCAGATCTCAACGAATTCCATGGGATAGATCCCCGCCAGAGCACACTGCTCGGGGTCAAGGGTGATGGATCCGTGGTAATTGAGGTCGGCGTTGGTGACGCGAATGCCGTGCAACTTAGCGCGGATGACCTTGATCATGGTAAGGGGCTTCCAAGGTGGAGGCGATTAAGGATGTCAGGTGGGGGAATAGACCCAAAGCGATCAGAACGCAAGTGCAGAACCAGGCTTGACAAGTGTCCCTCTTTTCCCTAGCTTCCGTCTCTCTTTTGGGGCTGTAGCTCAGATGGGAGAGCGCCGCAATCGCACTGCGGAGGCCAGGGGTTCGATTCCCCTCAGCTCCACCAACTTCCCCCGTCTTTGTATAAGACGGCTGCGGAAGTTGGATTCGTTACCATTCCACGATTTTATTGACAAGATCCCTCAAACCGATGAAGGTTGCGTCGTCGTGGCCTAGGAGCATGGCGTCCTGGGGTGTTTTAAGGATAACGAGATGCTTCGGACTTTTGCGGTCGCCAGTTATATTTTCCTCCTCTGTTTGTCCGGAACGGCTCATGCGTATCTGGATGCCGGGACCGGAAGTATGATTCTTCAAGCCCTTGCGGCAGGCCTTCTTGCTGCGGGTGTGTTTTTCAGACAGATCCTTGCCGTTGTTAAAGGCTTGTTTTCGAAGACTCCCCCACGTGTTGAGCCGAAGGTCGACGACACCCCTAAACCCGACAGGGAATAGCGCAAGCAATGGCTCTTCAGATTGCTTCGTCGTTTCGCGATCCAAGCGGAAGCGTTTACACGCATGACGACCAAATTATCCGCTCCATCAACCTCTCCTACGCCGAAGACTATGGTTTTCTGCACCAGTCTGGGCTGCTTCAAGCGCTGTGGGAGAAGAAGTGGCTGATTCCCTTTGAAGAGTGCGATGTCTCGTTGATCGAGGGGGCCTGGAAGGCTCTTCGGGTTGAAAAAATTCCCTTCATCTCCTATCCGTATGAGTGGAGTTTTTCCCAACTCCAAGCTGCGGCTCTTCTGACCTTGAACATTCAAGAACAGGCTCTCCAGCAGGGCATGACGCTGAAAGACGCCAGTGCGTACAACGTGCAATTTAGAGGGGCGACCCCCGTTTTTATCGACTGCCTATCCTTTGCCCGACACCAGGATGGACAGCCGTGGATTGCCTACGGCCAGTTCTGCCAGCATTTTCTAGCTCCTCTTTTCCTCATGGCCAAAACGGATATTTCCCTCAATCGGCTGTTAGAAAATTTCATCGATGGCATTCCGTTGCCCTTGGCCTCCAAGCTTCTGCCCTTTCGCACCCAATTTTCGTTTGGGGCTCAGTTGCATCTCCACATGCACGCGAAGATGCAGAAACGGCACAGCGACACGCGTCAGTCGGCGCAGAAGGCCCGTAGGGTCCGGATTTCGACGAAATCCCTCCTCGCCCTAGTGCAGAGCCTGCGCAATGTAGTTCAAGCCCTCCGTCTTCCCAAGGTGTCCACAACATGGGGGGATTATTACCAAAATACAAACTACAGTGAAGCGAGTTTTCTCAATAAAAAGCGCCTTGTCGAGGATTTCCTGCGAAAGGCCGGTGGCTCTAGCGTCCTCGATCTTGGGGCGAATACGGGCGTTTTCAGTGCCATTGCAGCACAATCCTCTCAACTGGTGCTGTCTGTGGACATGGACGCGAGTGCGGTTCATCAGCATCATCAGTTGCTTATTAATAATAATACAGCAAATATTCTTCCTCTCATTGTCGATTTATCCAATCCTTCTGCCTCGATTGGCTGGGCCAACGAGGAGAGACATAGTTTCATCGAGCGTTGCAAAGTTGACACCATTCTCGCCCTTGCGGTCATCCATCATATCAGCATTGGAAACAACGTTCCTCTGTCCCGAAGTGCGCAGCTCTTTGCCGCAATGGGAAATACCCTGGTGATTGAGTTCGTCCCCAAAGAAGACTCCCAAGTTGAAAGAATGCTTTCGACACGAGAGGATATTTTTCCAAATTATACATTAGATGGCTTCCTTGAAGCCTACTCCACCTATTTTTTCTGTGTTAAGCAAACCCCCATTGAAGGATCGAGAAGAACTCTTCTCATCTTGAAGCGAAAGGCATGAAAGATTATGAACAAACTTCCCCCCTTCTTGCATTTCCTCTTGCTTTAAGCACAATTTTTATTTTTCCAATATAAAATAATCGTCACGTATATGGAGTCCCTGCTCTTGCTATTTTTTTCATATTTGTGGCAGTATTTTTTATTTTTAGCTTTGTGGCCGGTGTTGGAATCCATTCGCTCTGGCATAGAGTTTTCCCCTCCGGTATGCTTCTCGTTCGACGTATTGGTTATGCGGCATTAGCAACTTTTATTACATGGGTAATTTGGCTTTATATTATGGAGGTAAGGCTCGCAGATATTTATAATATGCGACATCAAATCCTTATAGCTGCAATCTTAGTCGTGAATATTATTGTGTTTTTTACAGAATTCAAAATAATGAATGTCTTTTTTATATTTTATCTTGCAATTATGTGTGGGAAAAATGCCGTTGATATTGTCTCTGATTATCATTTTTCTCAAACTTTATCTCGGGACACGGTAAACCTAGACGTAACTCTAAAGAAAAAACCCAACATATATATGTTTCTTCTAGAAAGTTACCATGATCTTTCTTTTATGGAAAATGTCTATGGAATAGATGTCTCAGAATTTAGGAGCAATCTTCAAAACAGAGGATTCACCATCTACAATGACGTATATAGCAATCATACGGGGACCCTCTTAACTATTTCAAGCCTTTTTGGGATGAGAGCCTTCCCTTTTCAGGGAAGGGCAAATTCTGATGTTAATAGTCCTCTCCGGGAGCTCATTGGAGGAGGAGTAGGCAATGTCCTCTTTTCTACTTTAAAGAAAAATGGATACTATACATCAATTGTAACTCAAAATAAGCCATACTATATGTACAGTAAGGGAGCCAGTTTGGATGATTCAGATATTGATACCTCTCTGTTTGGAACGGCGAATCTTGAGGCCTTGCGGGACTGGATTCCCGGTCTGGTAAAGATAGGGGTCACAGAAAAAAAATATGCGGTTAAACGTGGAGAAGTTATAAAGGGAAATGGAATATCTGTCAGGAGAAGTGATGCTGATTTGGAGGACTTCCTTTGGCCAATGCTGGCGAAAGCTCGGCAGCATGAGCCCTTTTTTATCTACTTGAAATCTGGAGCAGCCCATACTCCCAGTAAAAATTTTACTTGGAAGCAGGCGAATGATTGGGTGAGTGGGAACCTCTACCAGAGACTTGTTTCCGAGTCCATAAAACCGATTGAAGATGTTACCTCTCGCATCATTGAAATGGATCCTGATGCGGTGGTGATCCTGATGGGAGATCACGGAGCATGGCGTTTTAGCGGAATTATGCGAGGCAATGAATCGGAAGATATTAACGATGTCATCCGGAAACGTGGATCAACGCCAGAGGAAGTTGCACGAGACGGGAGCCATATTTTTCTTGCTATCCGCACCGGGAAAACACCCGTAGATATTTCCTATGGTTATCCAATGTCACCTGCAAATCTTTTCCGTCATGTCTTTTCCTATCTTCAGGACAACACTGAACTCCTGAAACAGCGTGTTCCCTCGGTTACATATTTGGACAAAGACACCATCATGGTTCGCGACGGCATCCCCTTGCAGAACTGGGAACCAGTCGAGAGAGGGTTACCACAAGATAGGTAGGACCCTCTCACGGGCGGGGCCTTCGTCTTTCAGTGCATTGCGCTTCGCCCCTCTGCTTTTCCCTTCCGCGGGGGGGGCGAGGGGGGGCGTCGTTCGCCTCCCAGGATGGTTTTGACCCGCTCCATATCCGCCGTGTCCACGCCCCCGATTTCCTCGACGAGGCTTTCGATGGAGTCCAGCATGATGTGACGGTCCTCGGCGTCGGGAACCATCTGGGGCAGAGCCGCCATGGCTGCGGATTCGTCCACCGACAGCATCAGAGACTGCTCGCGCAAGATCGCGCGCAAGGTACGAGGCGACAATTGCGCCACGGCGGGAAGGTGTTTCAACGCCCGTTCCGCCAGCCGGAAGCGTTGGGCGTAGTGGGCCGTGCGCTTGCGGGCGAAGTAGAGCAAAATCCGCAACGCCGCCGCCGGAAGGCCGCCCTCTCCCAAGCGCGGACGCAAGTCTTGCTCCATCCACAGTTGTGATTTTTGTGCCCGTTCGCGCCGCACCCGGTCATGGGTCTGGAGGGCGAGATCAATTTCCTCGCGAAGTGCCCACAACAGCGGCAAATATCCGGCATAGAAGGCCGTTTCCACGGCAAGATCGCGCACATCGCGGAAGTGATTGAGCCCATTTTCAATCAAATCCGACAGGTGGTGTTCGGCTTGGAGGAAGAGGTTATCGGGCCGGGCGGGTTGGCGCTCGGCGCGGACTTGTTCGGCCCATCCCGCCACGGGAGCCATCCACGGGTTGCTGTCGGCCCACACGGCGCGGCGCAGGCGGGTAGGCTGGCATTGACGCTGCCACTCGGCGAGGGGTTCGCTTGCCAAGGCCCGCAGCCAGGGCGAGACGAACAACTCGTAGAAGCTGTTGGTGAGGGCACTCACTTTGGCGACGGGGAGGAAAACGGCCTCTTCCTTGCGATTGTCGTCGAAGGCGCGGATATCGTCGAGATCGCGTTTCTCAAAGCGAATTCCGGTGCTTTCCTCGTCGATGACCATCTCGAACAGTCCGGGGGGGAGGGTGGAGATGACATCGAGATTATCCACCACCGCACGATGCTCTCTTTTAGCGATCTTGGCCGAGACGAAAATCCCCAGATGGCCAATATTCTCGTGCACCATGTAGACGATGACCTGATTGTTGGAGCGGATATCATCGAGACTCTGATAATTGTCGACAATCCAGTTCAATGCCTGTTGCGGCGGTGTGATGTTATCTCCTTTGGAGGCGAACACAACAATCGGCGCCCGGATTTCTCGTAGATTGATCGATCGTCCCGTGGACAGAGGCACACCTCCGGCAGCCAAGCGATTGCCGACGAAGAGATCCTCGGTGATAAAGCGCATTTCGTCTTTGTTGAGAAGGAAATATCCCCCCCACCAGCGCTCGAATTCCAGGAATCGAGGCGCCTCGGTATCGATTTTACTGTAGAGGTTATAAGGTTTGGTCCACAGGCTGTGGCAAGGGTCGAGGAATTCAAAATTGCTCACCAAATTCGCGCCATCGAAGCGCCCGTTGCCGAGATCGCTGACCATGGCGGCCGGCCAGGTGCCTCCGGTCAGACCGCCCAGGTAGCGCATGGGGTTGCGTCCGCGCTCGCCCGACCAGTAGGACAGAGGGGCACCGTTGAGGATGACCACGCTCATCAGCTCCGGCGCGGCGGCACTCAGGAGCGCCACCGCCCAGCCTGCTTGGCAATTGCCGATGATGACGGGGCGGTCTTCGGCCTCGGGATGACGCCGCGCGATCAGGGCGAGGAATTCCGCCTCGGCCCGCCCGACGTCCTCGATGGTCTGACCGGGGATGGGTTCGGGGAGGAAACTGACGAAATAGCAGGGATAGCCATTGGCCAAGGCGAGACCGATTTGGCTATCGGCCTTGAACCCGCCAATGCCCGGCCCGTGCCCCGCCCGAGGGTCAAACACCACCATGGGACGCCGTTCCGGATGAACTGGATCGTTGGCCGAGGGCACAATCCGCAGCAGTTGATAGTTCACCGGTCGAGGCAAGGTGTTGCCGTCCAGCACCAGCTCGTAGTTAAAATTCAACACCGGGGGAGACCCCAGCATCGCATGTTGGACGTACTGGTTGCCCCGTTGGCGCAACACATCCACAAGCAACACCGTGCGCTGGAGGGCGTCGAGGCTATATTCCCGCCAATCTTGTACCTGTTGTCCAACATCGTCGACCATGGAGGGACGTCCTTCTTCCATTGGGACCTGGGCATTGGGACCTGGGCATTGGGGCCTGGGCTCCAAGAGAGTAAGGGGATGCCCCTGGACTTTCGCCAGATCTCAGGAGAGGGGGGGGGCAAGAGAGGGAGGAGGAGTCTCCTTCTTTGGCCAGCGGCGATGCAGCCACAGCCATTGCCCCGGCGCCTCGCGCACCCAATCCTCCAATTGAAGGTTGATGGCGGTCATCAGAGTGAGCACGTCCGCATGGGTATCGCCGCTATTGGGAAGCTCCAGAGGCGGCAGGATGGTGGCCCGGAAGTGGGCCCCCTGGAGACGCTCGATCTTCGCCATCACCACCGGGCAGCGGAACTTCAACGCAAACCGCGCCGCCGCTGGAGCGGTCATCGCCTCTCGCCCAAAAAAAGGTACAGAAATACCGTCATTCATCTTCTGATCAACGAGCATGCCCACATGCCCCTTGCGCCGCAGGACTTCGAGGATGGCTCGAGCGCCCTCCCCCCCCTTGGTGATCTGTCCGCCATTGGCGCCGGGGATGGCGCGGGCCTTTTGGAACAGAGCCTCAACGCCGGGGTTATTAGCGGCACGGTAGACCAGGGAAACCGGCAGGCCTTGCAGGCACGTGGCCGGAGCGCACAACTCCCAGTTGCCAAAATGAGCCGAAACGAACAGACCCGGCGCGCCATCATCACGCAGCACTTCCACCGTCTCCAGCCCGACAATCTCAATGCGGTTGCGCGCCAGCCAATCCAAATGAGGGAACTCTCCCGCCACACGACCCAGGTTTTCCCACACGTCGGCAACGATGGCCTCAATCTCGTCCAGGCGTTTGTCGGGAAAAGCGGCCTTCAGGTTCTGCCGTGCCACATTCGACACCCGCAGCAAGGGTCCGATCTTACGCGCCACGCCCCCGGCGAACCCCGAGGCTGCATCCGGCGAAAGGCGGCCCAACACCGCAAATAAAGACCGCGCCAGGAGAGTCTCTAAGGTCTGGCGGAACCTCTTTACCCGGGAGCTCATGTCCATAACCGATCCAGAAGCGTGTCCACATTCCTCATATCCTCCCAGGCCACCGTTACCGTCAAGACCGATAGCGCTGGGCGCAGATCCGCCGGGACACGAACCCGATCCTTCGCCGTGGTCACCAGGTAAGCCTCTTGCTTCATCGCTTGGGCCAGCAGGGCCTCGATTTCGGCGCGGCGGTAGGGGTGGTGGTCGGGGAAAGAATGACTTGCGATGATCTCGGCACCGACGGAGGTGAGGGTCTCGAAAAACTTCGTCGGGCGACCAATGCCCGCAAACGCGATAATCCGACGGGCTCGGAGCGCCTCCGCTTCCCCAGGGTCGGGGAGAAGCGTGGCACGGAGGACCAGGGGACAGGACCGCGAAAGCTGCTTCACCAGCCCTTTCGTATCCGCGCCCAAGATCACCACCCCCTGCGCTCGGGACAGAGCCCGAGCGGGTGGCTCGCGACAAGGGCCAGATGGCATCACGCAACCGTTACCAAACCCGTACCCGCCGTCCACCACCAGAAGAGACACATCCTTGGCCAAGGAGGGATTTTGGAAACCGTCGTCCAGGACCAGAACATCCGCTCCCGCAGCCGCTGCCGCAACAGCACCGGCGGGACGGTGGCGGGAAACCCAGGTGGGCGCCTTGGTGGCAAGAAGAAGCGCCTCGTCACCAACCCGAGAGGCCTCATGAAGGTCCGGCGCAACTTGGCAGGGACCGGTTTCCGTGCCGCCGTAACCTCGGGTCAGGGCATGAGGGTAATGGCCACGGGACTGGAGGCGCTCAAGAAGGGAAAGGCAAATAGGGGTCTTGCCAGCGCCGCCCGCGACAACATTGCCAACGCAAAGGACCGGTAGAGGGGCACGGAAAGACGCTTGGGTGAGACGGCGGGCTCCCGCCCAGGTGTAAAGGGCGGAGAGAGGTGCTAGCAGGCGGGACAGGGTGGCGGGGGGACGATGCCAGAAGAGAGGAGGTTGCATAAGTTGCATGAGGGCGGTTCTCTCCGGTATGGGGGCCCCGATGGGCCCCCAGGCCGATTAGAAGCGCATCTCTCCAATGTAGATTCCGAGTCCTCGGGCGGTATGCGCCAACGTCCCATAAGGGTCCACCGCTCGCGTAATGCCTGCGATTTCATTGAGCGGCACATCCGTCACCTGCCCATGCTGCCAGGCGACCATTCGGTCCATTTTCCCTTGAGCGATCAGATCCACCGCATGGACACCAAAGGCGGAGGCGATCAAGCGGTCTCGCATCCCTGGCGTCCCCCCCCGTTGGACATGTCCCAGCACGGTAACGCGGATTTCGGCTTCGACCATGTGGTGGAGGCGTTCCGCCAGGTACTGCCCGATTCCCCCATAGCGGGCTTCGCCTCCGGCGTGGAGTTGGGTAATGGACTGTCCATTTTCGCTCATGCACCCTTCGGCGACCACCATAAGGGCGTGGTTTCTACCCTCGCTGGAGACGGCGGAGATTCGGCTGGCTATTCCCTCTAGGGAGTAGGGGATCTCGGGAATGAGGATCACGTCGGCCCCCCCGGCGATCCCTGAGGACAGGGCGATATGCCCGACATCGCGCCCCATGACTTCGAGGATCATCAAGCGGTGGTGGCTGGCTGCCGTGGGGGCGAGGCGATCAATGGCCTCGCAGGCGACGCTGAGCGCGGTAATGTAGCCAATGGCGTAGTCGGTATGCGCCACATCGTTATCGATGGTCTTGGGAATCCCCACCATGGGCACCCCCCCGGAGCGGCAGAGCTTATTCAGGATGCGCATGGAGCCATCGCCCCCGATGACGATCAGCGCGTCGAGTCCAAGCTCTTTATAGCCGTCGATAAAATCTTGGGAGCGGTCTTTCCGGCTTCCATCGGGCATGGGATAGGCGAAGGGGTCGCCTTTGTTGATGGTGCCGAGGATGGTGCCGCCCATGCGCAACATTTCCCCAGACACCAGGGAAAGATCGAACTCGACGAAATCCAGCGGTCGGTTCATCAGGCCCAGGCTTCCGTCTCGGATTCCGAACACGCGCCACCCATAGCCTCGGATGGCACGATGAACCACGGCGCGTAGGGCGGCGTTGAGACCGGCGCAATCTCCCCCACTGGTCAGAATGCCGACACGTTTTCCCGACATTGATTTCTCTCCCACGAAAACGGAGTCATTTTTGCGACCCCTCTCATAACGCTTACCCATACCGTTTCACGGCGGCTTCTGCTAGTATCAACCGTATCGCCAACCGCAAGTATCAAGATTCGAGCGATGATCGACGAGACCTTGGAGGATCTCCGCCATGAGCTGGCGGAGATGGTGAGCGAACATCGTATTCTGGACGGTATCATCGTTCAGGCGCTGGAGCATTCCAATCTAGACCCGATTCAGTTGCAGCGCTTAAAAAAGCGCAAGCTTCAGCTGAAGGATCAGATCGCTCGGCTGGAGACGCTCTTGATTCCCGATATCATCGCCTGACCTCGCCGGAGCAAGCTTTTATGGCTGATCTCACTCATTTTGATGCGGCGGGGAACGCCGTGATGGTAGACGTTTCGGAAAAACAGGAGACGGAGCGCATGGCCGTCGCCCAAGGAAGCGTGCTGATGGCTCCGGCCACCCTGGCGCTGATCCGAGCGCGCGGGGTGAAAAAGGGCGATGTGCTGGTGGTGGCGCAGCTGGCGGGAATCATGGGCGCCAAGCGGACTCCGGATCTAATTCCCTTGTGCCATCCCCTGGCACTGACCTCGGTCACGGTGAGTCTCTCCCTGTCTGAGACCCGCGATGCGGTGGATATCCAAGCCACCTGTAAGCTGAAAGGTCGCACCGGCGTCGAGATGGAAGCCATGACCGCCGTCGCCGTCGCCGGGCTGACCGTTTGCGACATGGTTAAGGCGGTGGATCGCACCTTATGCCTGACTGATATCCGCTTGATCCATAAATCCGGCGGGAAATCGGGAACTTTTAATGCTCCGAGCGGACACGCCTTCGCATGATCAGCGTAGAGACAGCGCGGGGACGCATTCTGGAGCGAATCCACCCCATGGGGGGAGAATGGGTTGCCCTGGAAGCCTCCCTTGGCCGCGTTCTCGCCCAGGATCTCGTGGCGCGGACCACACACCCGGCAGAGGCGATTTCGGCCATGGATGGCTACGCCATTCGTGCCCAAGACGCCCCCGAGCCTTCCCATTGCCTGCGTTTGATCGGTGAATCGGCCGCAGGACACCCCTTCCCTGGTATCGTCGGCCCCCGAGAGGCCGTGCGCATCTTCACCGGGGCCGTCCTCCCCAAGGGGGCCGACTGCGTGATCATGCAAGAGGACACCCTCCAGCAACAAGCTGGGACAATCACCCTTTCGGTCACCGGAACGCCAGGGCGGTATGTCCTGCCGGCGGGGCTGGATTTCAGCCAAGGGCAAACCCTGCTGACCGCAGGAACCCGAATGAGGCCCCGGCAAATCGGTCTGGCCGCCGCGATGAATCATTCCAGCGTCCTGGTGCGCCGCCGCCCGCGTGTTGCTCTTCTTTCCACCGGGGACGAGGTGGTCATGCTTGGTACCGCTCCCGGTATGGGCCAAGTGGTGGCGTCCAACGCTCCTGCCTTGGCCGCCTTGATCGCGGCAAATGGCGGTGAGCCCGTCACCTTGGGCATCGCCGCTGATACCCGAGAGTCCCTCTCGGCCATGATCCAGGCCGCCAAGGGATGCGATCTTTTGGTCACCTCCGGAGGAGTCTCTGCCGGAGACCACGACCTGGTGCAACAGTTGCTCATCGAGCACGGGCTGGACCTCGCCTTTTGGAAAATCGCCATCCGCCCAGGCAAACCACTGATGTTCGGAACCCTGGGCGGAGTTCCCGTCATTGGTCTTCCCGGCAATCCTGTCGCGGTGCTGGTGTGCGGCTATGTCTTCCTGCTCCCGGCCTTACGGACGCTTTTGGGGCTAGAGCCGATTCCCCCGCCCCTGACGGCAATCCTGGGAGCGGACTGCCTCGCCAACGATGCCCGTCAGGAATACCTGAGAGGTTCACTTAGTCGAAAAGTTGATGGGACTATGGTGGCAACACCCTTTCCTTTCCAAGACTCCTCGATCCTGTCGGGGTTGGCCAACGCGAACGGCCTGATTATCCGCCGCCCCTTTGCCCCCGAGGCAAAAGCCGGGGAACCCGTCGACGTCCTCCCCTTCCCCGATGCGGAGTAGGGGTTTGGCAATTTTGGGCGATTTTCGGCGGATCGTGTAAAAAATCTCTTGACTGTAGCTGTGGAACGCGCATAGAACAGGGGTAGGTTTACCTTTGTTCCAACAGGTTCGATTCCGCTTGGGAAGGACGTTCCATGCTCACCCGTAAACAGTACGAATTGCTTATTTTCATCGAGCAGCGCCTCCGCGCGACGGGGGTCTCGCCCTCTTTCGACGAGATGAAGGACGCTTTGGAGCTCCGTTCCAAGTCGGGGATTCATCGCTTGATCACGGGACTAGAGGAACGCGGGTTCATCCGACGTCTGGCGCACCGTGCCCGCGCCCTGGAAGTCATCCGCATGCCGGAAAATGCTACCGATCGGACGCCACCTCGCTCTTCGCGGTTTGCGCCGCCGATGATCCGGACGGGGGGGGGGATGCCAACCCTGCTGGCGGGCGCTCACATGGCTCCCAATGCTGATGCCGTCGCTCTTCCTCTGTTCGGCAAGATTGCCGCGGGGACGCCCATCGAGGCCCTGCGCGATCATAGCGCAACGTTCAGTGTTCCGGCCGCCATGGTGGGAAAGGGGGAACATTACGCCCTGACCATCGAAGGCGACTCCATGATCGAAGCGGGTATCTTCGATGGCGATACCGTGATTATCCGCCGCAGCGACCAAGCGGAAAGCGGGACCATCGTCGTGGCTCTGGTGGATGATGTGGAGGCAACGCTGAAGCGTCTGCGCTGTAAGGGAAACTCTATCGCCCTGGAGCCTGCCAACAAGAATTACGAGACTCGCCTTTTCCCGGCAGACCGGGTGAAGATCCAAGGCCACATGGTGGGGTTGATCCGCGTCTATTGACGAAAGAGATGGGGGTCCGGGGCATCGCCCCGGGCTGGGGTTGGGGCGGCAGCCCCGGCGCAAGCCAAAACCCATCCCCCCCGACCCCCCAACAAAAAACCCCCGATTTTTTCGGGGGTTTTTTGTTGGGGGG
>JAVBJO010000031.1:0-7356 GCA_031546925.1 Rhodospirillaceae bacterium | reverse complement strand
CCCCCCAACAAAAAACCCCCGAAACAATCGGGGGTGTTTTGTTGGGGGGTCGGGGGGGTGGCGGGGGTCTGGGCTTACGCCCTGGTCAGGGGCGCTGCCCCCGACACCCCCGCAAGGGGCACGGCCCCTTGACCCGCTTTTACGCCTCCGCGCCTTCCCCCTCATTCTCCATACGAACTCGATACATCTGCACGAAATCGATCGGCTGGATCAGTAGAGGCGGGAACCCCCCATCCTTGGTCATATCGGCGACGATAGCCCGCGCAAAGGGGAAAATCATCCGAGGGCACTCGATCAGCAGCATGGGCTGAACGTGCTCTTCGGGAACATTGAGGGTGAAAATCCCGGCATAGGCCACTTCCACCAGGAACACGGGACGCTCATCGCTCAAACGGGCATCAATGCGGATGTTCAGAGTGACCTCGAAGGTCTTCTCCTGAAGGTTGACCACATCAATATTGATGGCGATAGGAATGTTGGGATTTTGCCCCGACATCTCGGCATAAATCCCCGGCGCGCCGGGGACCTCAAAGGACAGATCCTTCACGTACTGCCCATTGATGGTCAAAGGCGGGGCCACGTTTTCGTCAGTCTCAGCCATGGATTTCAGCTTCCTTGGGTGTTAGCGGGAATGAAGCCGACTTTATGCCACGAATAGAGGGGAAAGCCAAAGAGAGACCTAAGACTTCGCTCCAAACACCAGGTAATTCACATCCAGATTGCGTGTCGGACGCCACTCGTCGCGAAAGGGGGTATATTCCATGCCTTGCAGCTCGCAGATATCGATGTCGGCAGCCCGGAGGTGAGCGGCGAACTCCGACGGTTTGACGAACTTGTTCCAGTCGTGGGTTCCGGCGGGGAGCCAGCGGAGAAGGTACTCCGCCCCCAGCACCGCCAAGGCATAGGATTTGGTGGTCCGGTTGAGCGTCGCCCCGAAGAAAAGCCCACCCGGCTTAAGCGCCTGCGCCGTAAGGGCGATGAATCGACGCGGGTCGGGAACGTGCTCGATAACCTCCATGGTCAGAACGACGTCAAAACTTTTGGGCGTCATGTCCTCCGGGCCACCGATGCGGTAGTCGATGGCGCTCCCCGACAGTTTGGCGTGCGCTTGAGCGATGTTGATGTTTTTCTCTCCGGCATCAATGCCAGTGACGCTGAAGCCTAGTGCTGCGAGAGGCTCCGACAGCAACCCACCGCCGCAACCTACATCCAACAACGTCAAACCCGTGAAGGGCGTCAGCGAGTCCGCATCGCGATCAAACCACGCGGCCATTTTTTTCTTCATGAATTCAATGCGAACCGGATTGAATTTATGGAGTGGCTTAAATTTCCCCCATGGGTCCCACCATTCCTCGGCCATCGCGGTGAAGCGGCTAATTTCCTCGGCGTCCGCCGTGCAGGCCTGCTCGCGGTGTCGCGCCGGAGAGACATATTTCGGAATATCGTGGCCAAGCATGGGAGACTCCATCAAAGGGGGTATCTCGCTTTGCGTCATGGTTTCGGCCGTCCTTACGTCATAGGGAAACACACGAAGCAGTCATGCGTTCGCCTCGGAGTCAAGTCTCTTTGTTTGAGGCGTCTCCCCCCAACGCTCACGCGAGATTTGACCAAGCTCTTTTCGTCCCATATAACTACGGCGCGGCCCGCATTGTTCTCGGGCCACGACAGCGCTCCCGTCAGGAGGAAACATGGCACTGCCGCTCATGCCTAAGGCGACGGCCGTTTGGCTCGTTGAGAATACCGCGTTAAGTTTCGATCAAATCGCCGAATTCTGCGGTTTCCATGCCCTTGAGATTAAGGCCATTGCGGATGGAGAGGTGGCGATGGGAATCGTCGGCTTGGATCCCATTGCCAATGGCCAGCTGACCCGCGCCGAAATCACGCGCTGCGAGGCGGATGGGGCCTTGAGTCTGAAGCTGGTTTCAACCGACTACCCCCAGCCTCGGGCAACCTCGAAGGGCGCGCGCTACACCCCGGTTTCCAAACGCCAAGATCGCCCCGATGCGATTTCCTGGTTGTTGAAGCATCATCCGGAGTTGACGGATCTCCAGATCTGCAAACTGGTGGGCACAACGAAAACCACCATTTCGTCGGTGCGAGAGAAGACTCACTGGAACATTGCTAACATCAAGGCGCGCAATCCCGTCACCCTTGGGCTTTGCAGCGAGGCGGATCTGGAAAAGGCCGTGGTGATTTCCCGTCCCATCGGAGGAGCCCCCCCCCCCGCAGTCAATCCCAAAGACGATGAGGGCGAAGAGGGACTCTAGGCGCAAAAAAGAAAGTTCCGCCATGATTGTTCTTGCGTCGGCCTCCACCACGCGACAAGCCATGCTGCGTCAGGCGGGTGTTGCGTTCCTGAGTGTCACGGCCTCCATCGACGAGGAGGCCGTGAAGGCCGCCATGCGAGAGGAAACCAACACGCCCGGACGGGTGGCCGAAGTTCTGGCCGAACTGAAGGCGGTTCGCGTGTCCTCGCGCCATCCCGGCCAATTGGTGATCGGGGCGGACCAGATGCTGGACTGCGAGGGCATGTGGTTCGATAAACCCACCGATCGCGCCGGGGCGTCTCTTCAGCTTCAGGCCTTGCGCGGCAAGACCCATCGGTTGAGCAGCGCCGTGGTGGCGGTCCGCGATGGCCAACGCCTGTGGCATCATACCGAAACGGCCTCGCTGACCATGCGACGCTTCTCTGACGCCTTTCTGGAAGACTATCTGGACCAGGCCGGGGAGGCGGTGACCACCTCGGTGGGAGCCTACGCCATCGAGGGCCTGGGAGCCCAGTTGTTCATCCTCACCCAAGGGGATCACTTCACCATCTTGGGGCTACCACTGTTTCCTCTCCTGGATTTTCTGCGCGAACAGGGAGAACTGAAATTATGAAGATCGCAGGGGTTTTGGGCTGGCCGGTGGGACATTCGTTGTCGCCGCGCCTCCATGGCTTTTGGCTGAAGCAGATGGGGATTGATGGAGCCTATGTGCCTCTGCCGGTACGCGTGGAAGACTTGGAAATCGTCCTGAGAGCCCTGCCTCGCATGGGCTTCTCCGGCGTCAATATCACCGTGCCCCACAAGCAAGAAGCTCTGATTCTGGTGGATGAAGTCGAACCGCTTGCGAGACGGATCGGGGCGGTCAATACGATACTGATCCGAAACGACGGCAGTTTGCTTGGGCGAAACACCGATGCCTTCGGGTTTTTGGAGAATCTGCGCCACGGGGCTCCCCTCTGGAAGCCAGAGGACGGCCCTGCCGTGGTCCTGGGGGCCGGAGGGGCCGCCCGAGCCGTTTGCGCCGCCTTGATTGATGCCGGTGTGCGCGACGTCCGTGTGGTCAATCGCTCCCTCCCCCGGGCGGAGAAGCTCGCCTTGGATGTGGGTGGGCCGATCCGGGTGCTGGAGTGGGAAAAAATCCACCACGCCCAACACGAGGCCGCCCTGCTCGTCAACACCACCCTCCTCGGCATGGTGGGACAGGCCCCGTTGGAGGTTTCCCTCGATCACTTGCCGGTGACGGCGGTGGTCAACGATATCGTCTACACGCCTCGGGTGACCGACTTGCTGGCTAAGGCAACGCTGCGGGGCAATCCCGTGGTCGATGGCCTGGGAATGCTGCTCTGGCAAGCCGTTCCCGCCTTCGAGGCCTGGTTCGGCGTCCGGCCCGAGGTCTCCGACGCTCTGCGAACCTTTGTGCAATCATGAGGGATGGGCAATCATGAGGGTCTTGGGCTTGACGGGCTCTATCGGCATGGGGAAAAGTACCGCCTCTGCCATGCTCCGCCGCTTGAGAGTCCCCGTGCACGATGCCGATGCCGTCGTCCATGGACTGCTGAGAGCCGGAGGAAAAGCCGTCGCCCCCATTGCACAGACGTTTCCCGGCGTGGTCGAACAGGGGGCCGTCAACCGGCAGGCCTTGGGGCAAAAGGTGTTTGGGCAGCCGGAAGCCTTGCGGACCTTGGAAAACATCTTGCATCCCCTCGTGCGGCGAGAAGAGCAAGGCTTCCTGAGGCGACACCGCCGGAGGAAAAGCCCCGTCGTGGCGCTCGATATCCCCCTGCTCTTTGAAACCGGGGGCGAAGCCCGCTGCGATCTCGTGCTGGTGGTGTCTTGCCCCGCGTTCGTACAAACTCAACGTGTGTTGCGGCGTCAGGGGATGACCCTGGAAAAACTCAACGCCATCCGAACCTT
Organism: Rhodospirillaceae bacterium; assembly: GCA_031546925.1. Lineage (GTDB taxonomy): Bacteria > Pseudomonadota > Alphaproteobacteria > Rhodospirillales > Magnetospirillaceae > Magnetospirillum. Next base: position 3,175 of record JAVBJO010000031.1, on the reverse strand, counting down.
GCAAATGAGTGATCGAGAAAAAAGGAGGAGAGCGGATGTGGTGTTACCCACGGGACGCGGAAAATTAGCGGTGTGGCGTCGTCTGGTGAGGATTGTTCGGTCAGGGGCTTCGTGGCCCCTGACCTAACACTCAGCCCCCGATGAGGAGCCCCATGTCCCCCCTCCGATCCCTTTTCTTCTTTCCGTGTCTTGTGGCGCTCTTTCTGACGATTCCCTCTGCTGCCGAGGCGGCAAGCGCGAAACTCACCCCAGAGAACCGGACGCAGATTGCCCGAGCCGAGGCCTATCTCAACGGCATTAGCACGCTGAAGGCTCGCTTCGTCCAGAGTGCGGCCAATGGCAACCAGGTGGAGGGCTTGGCGTATTTGTCTCGTCCTGGAAAGATGCGCCTAGAGTACGATCCCCCTAGTCCCCTCTTGATTGTGGCGGATGGAACGTTTCTGATTGTTCACGACAAGGAATTAGGCGACCCGAGTTATATTCCGTTGGGCTCGACCCCAGCAGGGACTTTGGTGCGCCCCAATGTTCGTCTGGATGGAGGCGAATTGATGGTCACGGGCGTTCAGTCTGCCGCAGGTGTGCTGGAAATCGCCGTCCGGAATGCAGAGGAGCCGGGGCAGGGAGAGTTAACCTTAGTTTTCACCCAGTCTCCCTTTGCATTGCGCCAATGGCGGGTGGTGGACGCTCAAGGGATCGAGACGCGGGTGTCGCTTTACGATATCCAAACGGGAGGATCCCTTCCCGCTGCCTTGTTCGAGTTCAAAGACCCAAAGCTGACAGAGCCTAAACTGCACGGAAACTAGGGGATCTGTTTCACACAGACCCCCTCGCTGTTGAGTTAGGGCCGTGGCACCTGGAACACCTGTCCGGGGTACACCATGTCGGGATCGCGGATTCGCTCACGATTGGCACGGTAGATCACGGTGTAGGCGGGTCCACTCCCGTAGAGTCGAGAGGCGATTCGCCATAAGGAGTCGCCTTTGCTGACGGTAATGCCCTCCATGACCATGGGCATGGTTTCGACGGGAAGCTCAAGCCGAGCCTGAACCTTACCCTGAGGATCGACCATATCGGCGCGGAGCATTTGCCCGCCTTCGCTTTTCATGGCGATGCGCCAATCTCCGTTAGGTCCGGTGGGGCTGCGTCCGACGAGAGCGTTATCGAGATAAACCAAGACTTCGGATTCGGGACTGGCGTGGCCTTGGACGAGAACATCCTCGGGGGTTGTGCGGTTGACGGCCTCGACCGAGAGGGGGCCAGCATTTTCTCCCTTAGGCGGTGAGAGAATCTCGGTCCGGCCCTCGGGATCCGTTTTAACCGCGAGGGAAGGCTCCTCCTTAGCGTTCTCGGGAAGGATGAGAACGACAGGGGCGACGGACCTCGTGTTAACGCCGTCGCTGCCTTGGGCCTCAAGCGATAGCACGGTGGTCCCCGGCGGGAGGGGCTGCGAGGGAACAAAAACCCATTCCCCTTGCTCGTCAGCGATGACCTGCCCGATTTCGCTCTCACCCGATTTGATGACAACCTTGCTCTGCGGCGCGGCTCTTCCGGCAATAACCGCATCGCCCTGCTCGCTGATACGGACGACATCGAAGCTGGGGAGCACGGCCTCGGAAACGGGCGTCTCAACGACAGGTGGCGGCGGTGGAGCCTGAACCACAGGTGCCGCAGGTGGAGGTGGGGGCGGAGCTTCAACCACAGGTGCAGGAGGCGGAGGTGGGGCCTCAACCACAGGTGCAGGAGGCGGGGAGGGAGTCTTAACGACAGATGGCGGAGGTGGGGGCGGAGGAGCCTCAACCACAGGTGCCGGTGGCGGGGTATAGACGCTCGGACTCGGGGACGGCTGTCTTGAGGAAGAGCGCTGTGTGCTTGGCCTCCAGTCAAAGAAGGCCGCAAACAAACCCATCGCGACGCAGAGGAAAAGGATGATGGAGACGGTGATCACGGATGCTCTGGACATGGTATTAGGACCCTCCGTCACAAAAAGCCCCGTCACCCTAGCGCCTGACGGGAGAAGAGGCAACCCGGAGAATCAATGCTCAAAAAAACAACAAAAAGAACTGCGCGTCCCGGTGCTCAAGGGAACAGAGGCTGCTGCATCAAGCCCATGGTCTCCTCTAGACCGAACAGGCAATTCATGTTCTGCACCGCCTGACCCGAGGCTCCTTTGACCAGGTTGTCGATCACCGAGACCACAATGGCGCGTCCCGGAACCCGGTCGTCGAACACATTGAGGAAGCAAAAATTCGAGCCGCGTACAGAGCGCGTGGCTGGAACGACGCCCTCGGGGAGAAGAGTCACAAAGGGTTCCTCGGCGTAAGCCTTCGCCAAAACGGCACGCAGATCCGCCGCCTTGGCTCCCGGCGTGGGGCGCACGTAAAGGGTTGAGAGCATGCCTCGGCTCATGGGAACGAGATGAGGCGTAAAACTCACCGCAACGCCGTGACCAACGACCCGCGACAATTCCTGCTCAATCTCCGGCGTGTGACGGTGCGAGGCAATGCCGTAAGGATGAAAGCCTTCGGTGACCTCGCAGTAGAGGTTGCCTTCCTTGGCGGCGCGTCCGGCGCCTGACACGCCCGACTTGGCATCGATGATCACGTCCTCGGCCAGGATCACCCCCGCCCGGAGCAAGGGAACCAGGGGAAGTTGCACCGAGGTGGGATAACACCCCGGATTGGCCACCAGTCGAGCCTTGGCAATGTCAGCCCGATGAAGTTCGGTCAGGCCGTAAACGGCCTGTTTCTGTAAGGCCGGAGCCTTGTGCGCTTGCCCATACCACGTGGCGTAGGCCGCCAGATCGGTTAAGCGAAAATCGGCGGACAGATCCACCACGCGGAGATCACGCGGCAGAGCGGCGATGACCTCCTGGGTGGTTCCGTGGGGCAGAGCGCAAAACACGGCATCAACCGCGCTGAAATCCACATCATTGATCGCGACCAAATCCGGCAGGCGGAGCGCCGATAGATGGGGGAATACACTGGCCAAAGGCTGCCCGGCCTTGCGGTCTCCCGTCAGGGCGGTCATGCGAAAGGTGGGGTGGGCGGCCAACAGACGGACCAACTCGGCGCCAGTGTAGCCGCTGGCTCCCAGGATCGCGGTGCGGATTTCGCTCATGGAGGGGGTCTCTCGAAAACGGATGCTGGTGCAGTCTAGCATGGGTAGGGAGGGACGG
>JAVBJO010000024.1:0-6034 GCA_031546925.1 Rhodospirillaceae bacterium | reverse complement strand
ACCCCCCAACAAAAAACCCCCGAAACAATCGGGGGTTTTTTGTTGGGGGGTCGGGGTGGGGGGGGGCTGGATGGGCTTACGCCCTCGTCAGGGGCGCTGCCCCCGACACCCCCGCAAGGGGCGAAAGCCCCTTGACCCCTTTAGCTCAACCCAAACTTCGCAAAGCTCTCCGCCAAATCCTTCCCAAAACCCGGCCCCTTGCGCAAAATCATCGCCCCCGCCGGCAACCCCACCAGCTTGGCATGACCCGGCTGGTAACTGGTCAAAAGAGCAAACGGTACCTTTTTAGTAACAGAGATCGCCTCCAACGCACACCCCAAGTCCACCCCCGACCAAGCCCCCAATTCCATGGCAGCAATAACCATGTTGGGCCGCGTGTGGATGATAGTCTCGATCGCCTGGAAGGAGTCTCTAACTTTATACGAACGATATCCGCAGGACTGCAACTCCCGTTCGACAATATGGCTCATGGCTTTCTCAGGGATAACGAGAAGAACTTCCACATCTTTTTTGACCGGATCGCTCATATCGAAGGTATGCCGCGAGGGCAAGGACCGAGCGATACTGGGGAGATCGACGTCTTTTTCAGCTTCCGCTTCGCCAGCATTAGCGACTTCTTCGAGAGCATCGAGATAAACCTCGATATCCTGTAGAATAGCATCCGTTAGACTTGGAACATCCGCGATATATTCTTCCAAGCGAGATGTAAGCATCTTGAGCAAAGGAAGCGGCAACCCCTGCGCCTGCGTACACATGCTCGAGGAAAAACGCTTCAGGGTCAAAAGTCCCTTATCCAGCGGTTGACTTCTGGAGCGCAAATTCCCCACCAGAACTTGCATCCCACTGGCGGCATCACGCAACTCGTCAATAAACTCGCCTAAAACGCGACGTTCATTTTCGTTATCGATATCCCCGACGCTCATTTCGATTTACTCCCCACCCCCGTATTCTGGGAGGCAATATAGGAAAACACAACAAATTCAGCAAGGTTTTACTGTGCAGGAGAACGATAAACACGTTAAACGCGTTTTTTTATCCCCCCAGCGCCATCCGATCCGCATCCAGTTTGATGTCCCGCTTCGTTTGCCCCAAGGCCCCCAACGAAGCCGCCTTCTTCCCATCGACGGTCACGGTAAGCGCACCGGCATTACCCACCTGCATGGTCAAACCCGGGCGATTGGGCACATCGTAGTTCTCCCCCTTGCGCAGCAGCCGAGCCACCAACTTCCGTCCATCCATTTCGTGGATCTCCAGCCAGCAATCGTCAACGCTCGCCTTGAGGCGAATCCGCGATTCAGCGCCCCGGTCACTCTCCGAGAGAACGGCTTGCGGAGGCTCTGGGGCCGAAGGGGCCACCGCAACAGGCGGCGGCGGTGCCGGCGTCGCCACCGTTGGCGCAGGCGCAGATGGTGCGGCCACCGGCGGCGGTGTGAGAGAACGTAGCGGAGGCGGTGCATCCTCCCGAGGGTCCGGCGTCACCGTCTGGCTCGGTGCAGAGGCCGGCGGCGTCGTGCCCGGAGACGGATTCGGGGGAGAAGGCGTGGAGGACTCCGTCTGAAACAGCGCCATGAACCGATCCGGCAGTGTCGGAACCAGTTCCGCCAAACCCAGCTCCCGCGAGGAGAGAACGTACCACCCGCCGTAGGCAAGGCCCGCCAGAATCAACCCCAAAAGCAGAATGGCCCCCCCCGGGGTTCTTCCTTCGGAAACCGGAGCGGGAAAAAGAAGCGTGGAACGACGCCCCAAGGCCCCCGAGGCCTCAATGCGGAAACGTCGAACCATCTCCTCGGGATCAAGGCCGAGATATTCGGCATAGGTCCGCAAGAAGCCAATGGCATACGTGCCCCCAGGAAGCTTCTGATGCTGCCCATCTTCAAGCGCCTGCAAATAAGGCGCTCGAATACGGAGATGATTGGCCGTCGCCAGAACGGAAACGCCGAGCGTTTCGCGAGCCACGCGCAACGCATTCCCCACCTCGGAGATTTGGTGCTCTTGTTCCGGGGGGAGATCATCTTGTAGCGTGCGGGACATGACGAGAACCTTGGTTCTTGAGGTCGTAGAGAGCTGCCGCTACGGAAACAACGGACGGGCTCCCCTCCTTGTGTAGCAAACTCGGCGGGAGGAGGGCAATTGTATTTGGGGATACCTGAGGGGTCAAGGGGCCGTGACCCTTGGCAATATCGGGAGGAAAACGGGCCGTTGACCCCTTGGCTCCCTTCGCACACTGTGCTAAACCCTCACGTTCCGGCATGGACGAACCTTTGCGGGGATGGTGGAATGGTAGACACGACGGCCTTAGAAGCCGTTGCCTATCAAGGGCTTAGGGGTTCAAGTCCCCTTCCCCGCACCACTTTTATGACCGTCGTCGGTAAGGTTTGACTTACCTCTTTGTAACGAATCACTCGATTGGCGAAAGACTGATGCAGGTAACCGAGATCAACGCCGATGGCCTGAAGCGCGAGTTTAAGGTTGTCGTTCCCGCCGCTCACATTCAGACGACGAAAGAGAGCCGTCTGAAGGAAGTTGCGCGCACCGTGAAGATTCCAGGCTTTCGGCCCGGAAAAGTCCCCATGACGCTGATCCAACAGCGCTATGGTGCCTCGGTGGCCGGGGAAGTCCTGGAGCAGGCTGTCAATGACGGCACGCATGCGGCCCTTACGGAAAAGAGCCTCCGCCCCGCCCTGCGTCCGAAGGTGGAAATCACCTCCTACGAGGAAGGCAAGGATCTGGAATTCACCGTGGCGCTGGAGATCCTTCCCGAGATCACCCCCATGGATTTCTCCACCTTGTCTCTGGTGCGCGAGAAGGCCACCCCCCCCGAGAGCGAGGTTGACGAAACCTTGCTCCGCATGGGGGAGCGCTTCGCTCAGACCGAGAAGGCGGATCGCGCTGCGGCCCAAGGGGACACGGTGGTCATCGATTTCGCGGGTAAGCTGGACGGGGAACTCTTCCCCGGCGGAGCCGCCGAGGGCTATTCGTTGAAACTGGGTTCTGGCTCGTTCATCCCCGGCTTCGAGGATCAACTGGTCGGCAAGTCCGCCGGCGACAAGCTGGTGGTGTCGGTCACCTTCCCGGCCGAATACGGCAATGAGGCCCTCGCCGGCAAGCCCGCCGCCTTCGATGTGACCGTGCACGAGGTTCGCACCTCTCAGCCGGTGGCGTTGGATGACGCCTTGGCGAAGAACTTCGGCATGGAGGACCTTGACGGTCTGCGCAAGATCCTGCGCGAAGAGATCGAGCACGAGCTGAACAGCATCACCCAGGCGCGAATCAAGCGGAAGCTCCTGGATGCCCTGGCCGAGGCCCATGATTTTGCCGTGCCGGAAGGCATGGTGGAGATGGAATTCGATGCCATCTGGAAACAGGTGAGCGAAGACCGGGCGCAGGGACGAATCGATCCCTCCGACGCCGGGAAGGACGAGGAAACGATCAAGGCCGATTATCGCGCTTTGGCAGTTCGTCGGGTGCGCTTGGGCCTTCTGCTGGCCGATGTGGGGCAGAAGAACAAGATCACCGTGAAGCAAGAGGATCTGAACCAAGCCCTGATGGAGGAAGCGCGTCGTTATCCTGGTCAGGGACACATGGTGTACGAGTTCTATCGCAAGAATCCCGATGCGGTCGAAGCCCTCCGTGCGCCGGTTTTTGAGGCCAAGGTGGTGGAGTTCATTCTCGAACTGGCCTCCGTGACCGATCAAGAGGTTTCTCCTGAGGACCTGCGCAAGGATCCCGACGGAGAGAATGAGATCGCCGCTGCCTGATCTTAAAAAAAGAACAGCTCCTTCCCTGCCGGTTAAGGCCTTGCGTTAGGGCCTTGCGTTAGGGAAGGAGCCGCTCTTCGAGGCGAGAGGCTGGTTTTTGGGACTTTTGGCGGCTCGGTTGTCCTGGAAGTCATATTTGCAAAGTCCCCCGAAAACGCCATATGAGGTGGTGGGACTGACGAAAAAGGTGGATGATGCGCGAAAGAGATCCAATCGACCTCTACATGAGTACGCTGGTGCCGATGGTGGTCGAACAGACCAATCGGGGCGAACGTGCGTATGATATCTATTCACGCCTCCTCAAAGAGCGAATCATCTTTCTGACCGGAGCCGTGTTCGACGAAGTCGCAAGTTTGATTTGCGCTCAGTTGCTGTTCCTGGAGTCGGAAAATCCAACCAAGGATATTGCTTTTTACATCAACTCTCCGGGTGGGGTGGTGACCGCAGGGTTGTCGATTTACGACACCATGCAGTACATCCGTCCGCCGGTGTCCACCGTGTGCTTGGGCCAAGCGGCCTCCATGGGATCCCTGCTGCTGACCGCCGGCGAGCGCGGCAAGCGCTTTGCGCTGCCCAATGCGCGGGTGATGGTGCATCAGCCCTCGGGCGGATTCCAGGGCCAGGCCACCGACATCGAGATCCACGCGCGGGAGATCCTTGCGCTCCGTGCCCGGCTCAACAATATGTACGTGGAGCACACCGGGCAGACCCTTGAGGTGATCGAGCGCACCATGGAACGCGATAAATTCATGAGTGCCCAGGAAGCCAAGGAGTTCGGGCTCATCGACGAGGTTGTCAACAGCCGCCCCCGCGGCGACGAGACCGTCGAGGTATGATGTCCTCCCCAGAAGACGTCCTGCGACAAAAACGGAGGGGGAGGGTAAAACTTCCTTCCGGCCGCTGTATCCAAATGGAGCTCCGATGACCAAGTCCACGAGCGGCGATATCAAGAATACCCTGTACTGCTCTTTCTGCGGAAAGAGCCAGCATGAGGTCCGCAAACTCATCGCGGGACCGACCGTGTTCATTTGTGATGAATGCGTCGAGTTATGCATGGATATCATCCGCGAGGAACATAAGACCCAAGGCGGGTCTCGTTCTCGCACCGAAGGCTTGCCAACGCCGAAGGATATCCGCGATATCCTGGATGATTACGTGGTGGGGCAAAACCACGCGAAGAAAGTGCTCTCCGTCGCCGTTCACAACCACTACAAGCGGTTGCAGCACGGTGGAAAAAGCGGCGAAGTGGAAATCGCCAAGTCCAACGTCCTCTTGATCGGCCCAACCGGGTGCGGCAAGACGCTGTTGGCGCAGACGCTGGCGCGCATCCTCGACGTTCCCTTCACCATGGCCGACGCTACCACTCTGACCGAAGCCGGGTACGTGGGCGAGGATGTGGAAAATATCATCCTGAAGCTGTTGCAAGCGGCGGATTATAATCCAGAGCGTGCCCAGCGCGGCATCGTCTATATCGACGAAGTGGATAAAATCAGCCGCAAGTCTGATAACCCCTCCATCACCCGCGATGTCTCGGGCGAGGGCGTGCAACAGGCCCTGCTGAAGATCATGGAAGGGACCATCGCCTCGGTGCCGCCTCAAGGGGGGCGGAAACATCCACAGCAGGAATTTATCCAGGTCGATACCACCAATATCCTGTTTATCTGTGGTGGTGCCTTCTCTGGACTGGAGAAAATCATCGGAACGCGAGGGAGGGCAACCTCCATCGGCTTCGGTGCCGACGTTCGTGGACCCGATGAACGTCGTACGGGTGACGTGCTGCGCGAGATCGAACCTGAGGATCTCCTCAAGTTCGGGCTGATCCCCGAATTCGTTGGGCGCTTGCCGGTGCTCGCGACACTGGAGGATCTGGATGTGGAATCTCTGGTCGAGATCCTGTCCAAGCCAAAAAACGCCCTGGTGAAGCAGTATCAGCGGCTGTTCGAGATGGAAGATACGCGGCTTTCTTTCCAGGAAGATGCCTTGAAGGCCATTGCCGACAAGGCCATTGCGCGGAAGACCGGGGCGCGAGGATTGCGCTCGATTATGGAGACCATTTTGCTCGATACCATGTTTGAACTGCCGTCTCTTGATACGGTCGAGGAGGTAGTGGTGGATCGGGAAGTGGTGGAGGCGAAGAAGCATCCGCTTTATGTGTATGCGTCCGAGCCGGAGGAAGAGGATCTGCCGAGGAGTGCGGCGGGCGGCTAACGGGGTCAAGGGGCCGTTGCCCCTTGCGGGGGTGTCGGGGGCAGCGCCCCTGACCAGGGCGTAAGCCC
>JAVBJO010000041.1:0-35560 GCA_031546925.1 Rhodospirillaceae bacterium | reverse complement strand
TTGACCCTTTAATGGTGCGACCGGGGAGACTCGAACTCCCACGACTCGCGTCACACGCACCTCAAGCGTGCGCGTCTACCAGTTCCGCCACGGTCGCAAAACCAACAGACCCGCCTGGAGAAGAACTCTTGCCAAGCAGAGAAGAGGGGAATACCAAACTCGCACGGATGAATCAAGGAACTTTCCTCTTATGACGAACGAATTTTCCTCTCTCGAATGGCGGATCAGCGATATTCCAGTTTCCTACCCCGAAGCGCTCACCTTTATGGAGGAGCGAGTCGAGGCCATAAGCGCAGGAAAAGCGCCAGAATGTATCTGGTTGCTGGAGCATCCGCCTCTCTACACCGCAGGAACAAGCGCGCGAGCAGAAGATCTGTTGTGGCCGGATCGTTTCCCGGTTTACGCCAGCGGTCGCGGCGGGCAATACACCTACCATGGCCCCGGCCAACGCGTGGCCTATGTCATGGTGGATTTGCGGCGGTTTAACCGGGACGTGCGGCGCTTCGTCCATTTGCTTGAAGCGTGGCTGATTGAAACCTTGGCGCAGTTCGTCGTCCAGGGCGAACGCCGCGAGGATCGCATTGGAATTTGGGTTCAACAGGGAAACGAGGAAAAGAAAATCGCAGCCCTTGGCCTGCGTGTTCGGCGCTGGGTGAGCTTCCACGGCATTGCCTTGAACGTGGATCCCGATCTTTCCCATTTTGAGGGAATTGTTCCCTGCGGGATCTCGTCTTATGGGGTGACCTCCCTTTGGGATCAAGGCGTCACGCCCACCATACCCGAGGTTGATAGTGCTCTCCGGCTTGCTTGGGAAAAAGCCATCAATATTTGATGCAAATTTTATTAAATTCGCATCAAGTTAGACTCTCCTAAAAGGCCCCCTTTATAACTTTTTCACTTGATATCACTGGTCTAGGATGGTTCACTCTCGAAACTTTATCTGCCCTCCATGATGAATGAGGAATTATGAACTCCTGCGAGAATGGGGAGGTCTGTTGGTTGCGGAATTGGAAGCTGGTGCATGGGAGCGTTTGACGGTTCATGAAGCCCCACGCGACATTTCGCAGCCGGGTCTTACGAGACGTGCTCCCCTTGCTGCTGGGGATGCTTGTGTTAGTCGGACTGATTTTACGTCCTGCCTGGGAGGAGTATCGCCTCAACCGCCGCAGTGTTGAGCTGATGCAGGTTTTTCACGCGGCCCTCTGGGTGGAAAACCGCCTGGCCGTTGGTCGACGCCTCTCCAACATGGCCATGACGGAAACGGGAGAGGCGGGAGAGATGGCGGTCCGACAACTCCAGCTCCACAGGGAAACCGTCCGCGATTCCCTAAACGCCCTCGCCGCCTTGCTGGAGACGGACGAAGATCCCCTGCTGCAAGCCTTAAGCGGGCTGGATACCCAGCGGATGGCGATCCAGATGGCGCGGGAGTCTGTTGATAAAATAATCGATACGTCACAAAAACAACGGACACAGGAACAAGTCCACGAAAGCGTATCACGTATGTTCAAAGCGGTGAATTCCATTGATACTATTATTGCTAACATTAGTTCCGTGACCATCCGTAACAATCCCTCTATGGCAACCGCCATCATTATTCCTCGACAAATGAGCACCCTTCGCGATTACGCTGAGCGTATGGGATTGTCCGTGATTCCATCCCTGATGGAAGGAGAACCACTCACGATCGATCAGATACGCGAGCTGGAACGCCAGAGAGGAACAGTAGAGCAAGTGGGAAGAATGCTAAATCGCCACTTAATCTCATTTACAAATGATCCGTTCACCCAGCTGACTCTTACCAGCATTAATCAACACTATTTTGACCAAACTCTTGATTTTTTTGATGAAATTATCAATCAAAGTCAGTTGGGAAAAATTGATCTGTCTATAGAACAATTTTACGACATTGTTTCTCCAAATTTTAAATCTCTCGAGCTCCTGAGTGAGAGGTTTACAAAACTTTCTATTGATACTGCAATTGAACATCGCGACACGGCTCAAAATAGGATCATTCTTGCTGGATCCATCGGGTTTGCCATTCTATTAGTCCCTCTTTTTCTAATGATTACATCCATTCGACACCTGATTCTTTCCATGCAGACGGCGCAGAAACAGATCATCGCCTTGGCTTCAGGCGAAGATAAAAATGCGGAGGTCGAAAAAGCCGTTGTTCCCAGATCAGAGGATAACATTACCCAGGATTTATTCACAGCCATTGAAACATTGCGCGAAAGTGAACGACGTCGCAGTCAGATGACCAAAGAGAGTGAGGAGTTGAATGCCAAACTTCACGCCATGGCTCAGACGGATCCCCTGACGGGACTTCTTAACCGTCGTGGCCTGGAACAAGTCATTGATAATCTCAATCTTCATGTGTGGGATACAGGATGCCGTTTTGGGCTTATTCTCTTCGACTTAGACCACTTCAAAAAAATTAACGATACCTATGGCCATGCTGTTGGGGATGATGTTCTGCGCGAGATCTCTGCACGCATGCAAGTCGCCTGCCGCAAAACTGACTTTATCGCTCGTTACGGCGGTGAAGAATTCTTGATCCTGTTCCTCATTGAAGCTGGCGAGGGTACCGGTGGTTTCTTATCCATGGCCGACAAATTGCGATGTGCCATTGCTGACACCCCTATTCGCCTCTCTCAAAATTTTGAACTGGAAGTCACCGCTAGTTTTGGCTGTGCTATCGGAGAACCGGGGGATAATGATTGGGAGAACTTGCTTAAGGACGCTGACGTTGCTCTCTATGCGGCGAAAGAGAGTGGACGAAATTGTTGTAAAATGGCCGAGACAATTTTTGGACAGCGCGCCCATCAATGGGGCGAAAAAACAAATGGTATCCTCTAAGAGTTATTTTTTATCCTCTTCTTCAAAATGATAATGCTCCATAGAGGCGGATGAAAACCTTCCGATAAAGGATGGTGAGGTATGCTCCTGTTTCTTTGGGATGAAATACCCTTTTGAAATAGCCCAATCATACGCGCCAACACCGATCGGGTATTTTGTTAGCGTACCACAGAGCTTGTGCTTATCGATCCATGCCTTTGCTTCCTCCAAATCGTAAAACACCCCACTGGGAAAGCCCACTGGGAAGACGGATCCGCCAACAAAGATCCAGACATGGGTAACCTCTCTCGGCGTCTTTTTTTTAGGCATCGCTTGCAAAACTCCCAATGATTTTAAATCGCAGAATGCACGTTCAACAAAAATATGAGGCATCAAGGTAGGACAGGCTTCCTCCTGGCGCAATGATTCTCAAGAGCCGCCCCTTGACCCTATCCCATCTTATCGTGCAAACTCCGCACGTCTTTTATGACAAAAATATCCATAAGGGGGATCCTTACATGATTCAGCGTAGAGAAGTTCTTATTGGTTTGACGGGCCTTTGCGCCATGGCCAGCCTTCCCGCCTGTTCCGTCGATACCATGACCAGCGCCATGGATACCGCGAAGACTCTCTCCGCCGGGGAAGCCGAAGAGATCAACATGGGCAAGCAGTTGTATCCTGGCTATATCGCTAAGTCCGGCGGGGCCTATCCCAACCGGAACGCTCAAGAAGCCCTGAAGCGCTTCGCCAAGCCGTTGATCGCGACTGCGGATCGGAAGTCTCTGCCGTGGGACATCACCCTGATCAACAGCAAGGAAGTGAACGCTTGGGCCATGCCCGGCGGCAAGCTGGCCATCAATTCCGAACTGGTGCGCTATTGCGCCACCCCCGACGAGTTGGCTTCGGTCATCGCCCACGAGATCGGTCACGCCGATCTGGGGCATAGCATGCAGGCCATGCGTACCGGTTCTTTGTTGTCGACCGTGGGAGGGCTTGGCAAGAGCGCTCTGGGGACGTTCGGTGGCAGCGGTGGACAGCTGGCGGCCTCGGCCCTCAGCAGTGTCGAGGGGCCTTTGTATGATTTGATCCTGAAGGGCTACTCCCGTTCCAACGAGCACGAGGCTGATGCCAACATCCTCAAGGCCTTCCAGAAGACCAGTTTCGATCCGGCTCAGTCCAGCGCCTTCTTCAAGACCCTGATGCGGCTTTACCCCCAGTCGTCTTCGGAGGCCACCACGTCTCTGTTCTCGACCCATCCGGGCACCCAGGAGCGTATCGACCGGTTGGAGGAAGCGTCTGCGCGTCTCCCCACCAAGACGGCCATGCGTAAGGCCGCCAGCGTTCCAGGCTGGGCCGAGTTGAAGCGCGCTCTGCCCACGTTGAGCGTTTAAAGCGCCGCTGTAACGAAATTGTCTCATGCCGACGACGTTAAAATCGTTTGGAATTGAGATCTGACGAGGAACGAGGAGGGGAATAGCGCCCCCCCCTTGCTTCCTGATCGTGGCCGACTCTCTGAGACTGCCGCCCCATCCTTCGCTTGAGGGTGCCCCTACTCTTCGCCCCTACTCTTCGCTTGAGGGCGCTGTACCTCGGACCCTTTTTCATTAATTGGGCGCACGTCAAACGGGATCCGCCCACGGGAACCAGAACCGTCCTCACCTGTTGACCAAGGGGTGTGACCAAGGAAAGGACGGTACCATGGGGCGAGGCTATGATTTACCGACCACGCGCGAGTGGAGTGACGCGGGAGCCCTCAATCCCGACGATATCGAACTGGAGAGCGTCTCGGCCATGTCGGACGAATTAGCGCACCGCCTCAAGGCTCTGTGCTGGCAGCGGGGGGAGCACTTCGATCCGACACTCTCCGCCGAGGAGGCTGAGGCCCGCGTTGCCGAACTCTCGGCGCGGAGTTAAAGCGTCCACAACATGAAACCGCCGACGATGGCCGTGATCCCTAAGACCACGGCCAGCGACTTCCAGCCCAGGGCGCCTTGACGGTGGAGCAGGGCGCCGGTGACGGCGATGGCGAGCATCATGAACACCAGGGTGATCTGCGCTTCGTTCATTTGCGTGATGTCTCCTCTTTCAGAAGCTGAGGGTAGGCCGGTGCTGGGATGAAAATCAAGCCACCCCCGCAAGGGGCCTCCCGACTCGAGCGGGATTCTCTGGGAGAGATCAGCGTTCCCGCTGATCGGCTGTGGGGGGCACAAACCCAACGCAGTCTGGAGAACTTCCCCATTGGAGAGGCGCGCCTGCCTCCGCCGTTGATCCGAGCCCTGGGGTTGGTCAAGGAGGCTGCGGCTCGGGCCAATCTGCGTCTTGGCGTGCTCGCACAGGACAAGGCCGAGGCCATTGCTCGGGCGGCTCACGAGGTGGCGACGTTGGTCTTGCTGGATCATTTCCCCTTGGTGCCCTGGCAAACGGGCTCGGGCACCCAGAGCAACATGAACGCCAACGAGGTCATCGCCAATCGCGCCAATCAAGATCTGGGTCAGGATCTGGGGGCACAAGCGCCGATCCATCCCAACGATCACGTCAACCTGAGCCAGTCCTCCAACGACGTTTTTCCCACCGCCATGCACGTCGCCACCGCCGAGATCCTGCGCGGATGCTTGCTTCCGGCGTTGGCGCGGTTGGCGGAGGCTCTGGGGGATAAGGCGGAGGGCTTCAAGGACGTGCTCAAGATCGGCCGCACCCATTTGATGGACGCGGTTCCCCTGACGCTTGGCCAAGAGATCGGCGCTTGGGCCAGCCAAGTGGAGGCCTCCGTCTCGCGCATTGAGCGAACCTTGCCGGACATTCTCGCCCTCGCCCAAGGGGGAACCGCGGTGGGGACCGGAGTCAACGCCCCCGCAGGATTTGATCGCGCTTTCGTGGCGGAGATGAAGCAACTGACCGGACTGCCCTTCGTTCCCGCCGCCGATAAGTTCGCCGCCATGGCGGCGCATGATGGGTTGGTCGCGGTGTCGGCGGCCCTGGCGGGAGCGGCGGTCGCCTTGATGAAGATCGCGGGGGATGTTCGCTTGTTGGCCTCGGGGCCTCGGTGCGGATTGGGGGAGTTGGTGCTGCCCGCCAACGAGCCGGGCTCCTCCATCATGCCGGGCAAGGTCAATCCCACCCAGGCGGAGGCTTTGATCATGGTCTGCTGCCAAGTGATCGGCCATCACCAAGCCGTCACCGTGGCGGGAGGCTTGGGACAACTGCAACTCAACACCTGCAAGCCGGTGATCATCGTTAACGTGCTCGATTCGGCTCGGCTGTTGGCCGACGCCGCCGAGAGCTTCCGGCAGCGCTGCGTTGAGGGGATCGCTGCCAATGTGCCCCAAATAGAGGCGCTGGTGGGGCGCTCCCTGATGCTGGTGACGGGATTGGCCCCTCATGTGGGTTACGACACCGCTGCCAAGATTGCGCACTTGGCCGCCGCCGAGGGAACCTCCCTGCGCCAGGCGGCTCTCACTTTGGGCTTTTCCCCAGAGGTGTTTGATGCTTGGATGGCCTCGGCCTGGGGCATCTCGACCCGAGGGCGAAACGACCGCGCGGACTAAACCCCCATGATCAAGCTGTTGACGAGCCTCGTTGTCTCGTTTTTCCTTTTGAGCCTTGCTCCCTTGGCGGCAGAGCCCGCTCGGGCGGATCGCTCCCTCTGGCCCGAGTCGCTTCAGTCCGAGGCTGGATTCAACCGCGCCTCGCGGGCGGAGATCCTGCTGTTCGCCAAGGCCCTGGCGGAGACCAGGAAATGGGATCAGGCCGCTTGGGCGGCGCATGTCCGAGGGAAATCCATCAGCCACGACTCCATTGCCCGGGTGGAAGGCCTGTTGTGGAAGCGCCTGGTGGAGAACTACCAAAGGGCCTCCGTCTCTTGCCCGCCCAATGATCCCTTTTGCCCCCCCGCGCGCTCTGAGGAGCAATTGCGCCGCGCGGCGGAAGGCTTTGTCCTGGCGGCAGGATCCCCTTATCTTCCCTGGTCGAGCCAAGCGCTGACCTTCCACCGCGCCTATCGCGATGAACTTTTGCGCCTGGCGGGGCTCTTCCCCCAAATCAACAGCGAGATTGATGTCCTCGGCCCCCAAGAGATCACCGGCGGAGACTTCCCGGATCGTCAGTTCTTTCTCACCTTCGACGATGGTCCCACCGCAGCAACGGGACATACCCGCAAAACCCTCGACATGCTGCGCAAGGCGGGGCGCGAGGCAACCTTCTTCGTTCTTGGTGCTTCCTTGGACAGCCAGGCCAAAGCGCGGGGGAAGCCCGCGTTGACCGAGGACTACCGCGGTTTCTGCGTGGGGATGCACGGCTGGGAGCACAAAGCGCACACCGATCGGCAGTGGCCGGAATGGCAGCGCTCGGTGCACGATAACACCCGACTGGTTCAGACCCTTCTTCCGGGCAATTATGTGCCTCTGTTCCGGCCTCCCTATGGGCAACGCGCCGCCAACAGCGGCGAGCGGTTTCAACAAGAAGGCGTCACCGTCACCCTGTGGAACATCGACTCCCAAGATTGGAGCAACAGCGTCTCTGACCAGCAGGCAGGAGAACGCGTGCTGACCTTGATGCTGCTCTGGCGGAGGGGAATCGTCTTGTTCCACGATATCCACCCCAAGGCGCAAACGGCGGTGCCTTATCTCCTGGCGCAAACTGAGGGCAGCGGCGTGGAATGGCCAAGCTGTCGGCAGTTGCAGGGCCGCCACCTGGGCGCCAAGTAACCTCCGGCTCCATCCTTCCTTAAGCCACCAACTCTTGCGAGCACTCTTCCATGCAGCATCTTTATCTTGTTGATGGCTCCGGGTTCATCTTCCGCGCCTTCCATGCCCTTCCGCCCATGACCAAACCCGATGGCGTTCCGGTCAATGCGGTTTACGGCTTCACCACCATGGTGATGAAGCTTCTCTCGGACAGTGACGCGGATGGTGTCGCGGTTATTTTCGATGCCGCCCGCAAGACCTTCCGCAACGACCTCCATGCGGATTACAAAGCGAACCGCCCCCCCGTTCCCGAGGACTTGATTCCCCAGTTTTCGCTCATCCGCGACGCCACACGCGCCTTTAATCTCCCCAGCATCGAGCAAGAAGGCTTCGAGGCCGACGATTTGATCGCCACCTACGCCGCCCTGGCGGTGGCTCAGGGGATTAGGGTCACCATCGTGTCCTCGGACAAGGACTTGATGCAGTTGGTGGGGGAGGGGGTCTCCATGCTTGACCCCATGAAGAATCGGATCATCGGCCCCGAGGAGGTCAAGGAGAAATTCGGTGTCCTCCCGGATAGGGTCATCGATGTCCAGTCTCTGGCCGGAGACAGCACCGACAACGTTCCCGGGGTTCCCGGCATCGGCATCAAGACCGCCGCCCAGTTGATCACCGAATACGGCAATCTCGACACCCTGCTCGACCGCGCGGGCGAGATCCGTCAAACGAAGCGCAGGGAGAACCTGCTGGAGCACAGGGCCATGGCGGAGCTGAGCCGCCAACTGGTGACTCTGCGCAAGGATGTTCCCGTGACCGAGGCGCTGGAAACCTTCCTCCTTCGCCCTCTGGACTCTGCGCCTCTGGCGACTTTTTTGCGCGAGATGGGCTTCAAGAGTATCCTTTCCCGTCTTCCGGGACCAAAGCTCGCTGCGAAGCCGATTGTTGCGGCGGCTTCGAGCATCGTTCCCTCGGCGGAGGTAAAAGAGGTAAAATACGAGTTGGTGCAAACGGTGGAGGCCCTGGATCGCTGGGTCGAGGCCGCTGTCCAAGCCGGCGTGGTGGCCATCGACACGGAAACCACCGGCCTTGATCCGCGCCATTGCGATTTGGTGGGGGTGTCCCTGGCGGTGGAGCCGGGCCGGGCCTGCTACATCCCCATCCGGCATGACCCCACGGGAGGGCAGAAAACCCTGGATCTGCTCTCCCTCGGGCAACCCTCTGTCACGGCTCCGCCGCTGATTGCGCGCGAGATCACCCTGGAGCGCCTGAAGCGCCTCGGGGCGGATGCGTCGGTGCTCAAGGTGGGGCACAACATCAAGTACGACCTGCATGTCTTGGCCAACGAAGGCATTAACCTCGCTCCCATCGACGACACCATGCTGTTGTCCTATGTCCTGGACGAGGGGGGGCATGGCCTCGATGCCCTCTGTCTCCAGCATTTCAACCACACGATGATTGCTTTTACCGACGTCTGCGGCAGTGGCAAAAGCAAAATCACCTTCGACCAGGTTCCCCTGGACAAAGCGCTGACCTACGCGGCGGAGGACGCGGACTATTGCCTGCGTCTGCATCGTTTGCTGAAGCCTCGCCTCCTCGCCGAGCGCATGGTCACGGTTTACGAAACCCTGGAGCGTCCCTTAATTCCCCTCATCAAAGCCATGGAGGAGCGCGGCATCAAGGTGGACAGCGGCATATTGAGCGAACTCTCCCAAACCTTCGGCCACCGGATGGAGCGAATCGAAGCCGATATCCAAGAAAAAATCGGCATTCCCTTCAATATCGCTTCGCCGCAACAACTGGGCAAAGTCCTGTTCGAGGACTTGAACCTCCCCGGTGGCAAGAAAACCAAGACCGGTCAATGGGCCACCGGTGCCGGCGTGCTGGAAGATCTGGCGGCCAGCGGTCATGAACTCCCGGCAATGATCCTCACCTGGCGTCAATTCGCCAAGCTGAAGAACACCTACACCGACGCGCTGATAACCCAGGTGGAGGCGAAAACCGGTCGCGTCCACACCAGTTTCTCCCTCGCGGCGACGACCACGGGGCGTTTGTCCTCCTCGGACCCGAATCTCCAGAATATCCCGATCCGCACCGAGGAAGGGCGCAGACTCCGCCAAGCCTTCATCGCCGAGAAAGGCCAGGTGATTCTCTCGGCGGACTACTCTCAGATAGAGTTACGTCTGGTGGCGCATGTGGCCGACATCAAGGCCCTGAAGCAAGCCTTCGACGAGGGAGACGATATCCACGCCATTACCGCCTCTCAGGTGTTTGGCATCCCCTTGGCAGAGATGGACGCGGACTCGCGCCGTCGGGCCAAGGCGATCAACTTTGGCATTATTTACGGCATCTCGGCCTTTGGCCTGTCCCAACAGTTGAGCATCCCTGTGGGAGAAGCCAAAACCTATATCCAAGCCTACTTTGCCCGTTATCCCGAGATCCAAACCTACATGGAACGGGTCAAGGAGGAAGCTCGGCGGCAAGGCTTCGTGACCACCCCCTTCGGACGCAAGGTCTACATCCCCGGCATTGCCGACAAAAGTGGTGCCGCCCGCGCCTTCGCCGAGCGCGCCGCCATCAACGCCCCCATCCAGGGCGGAGCCGCCGATATCATCAAGCGAGCGATGATCCGTCTGCCGCAGGAATTGGCGGAGCGTCTCCTGCTGCAAGTCCACGATGAATTGGTCTTCGAGGTTCCTCAAGACGAAGCCTGCTCCTTCTCCACCGCTATCAAGACGGTGATGGAAGCGGCGGCCTCCTTAACCGTCCCTCTCCTGGTGGAAGTCGGGAAGGGTGCCTCCTGGGGTGATGCGCATTGACATAGTATTGGGTCTCCTCTCCCTCTCTTTATGAATAGCGAAGGATTTTTCTCATGAGCATTCCCATTGGCCTGGTGACCATCTCTGATCGTGCCTCGCAAGGGGTCTACCAAGATCTCGGCGGCCCCGCCATGGCCGCGTGGCTCCAGGGAGTCCTGACCTCCCCCTGGCACGCGGTAACCCGAGTCATCCCCGACGACCAGCGCGGTATTGAGGCCACCTTGCGGTCTCTCGCCGACGAGGAGGGCTGCGCCTTGATCGTGACCACGGGCGGAACCGGCCCGGCCCCCCGAGACGTCACCCCCGAGGCCACCGAGGCCGTCTGCGACAAAATGATGCCAGGATTCGGCGAGTTGATGCGTGCGGTGAGTTTGAAAGTGGTCCCGACGGCGATTTTGTCGCGTCAAACGGCGGGTATCCGAGGTCGGAGTCTGATTGTCAATCTTCCCGGTAAACCCAGTGCTATCGCCGACTGTCTCGAGGCGGTCATGCCCGCGATCCCTTATTGCATCGATTTGATCGGCGGTCCTTTTTTAGAGACCGACCCCACCGTCTGTAAGGTGTTTCGGCCTAAGGGAAGTTAGGCTTGCGCCGGGGCTGCCGCCCCCTGCCCCGCTTAGGGCGCCATGGCCCCAGACCCCCTTTTCTTTCATCGCATGAAGTCCTTTCAAACGGTATAAGGGGCGAGAGAGCGGTTTGCCAAAAAAACAAGAAGAACAAAGGGGAAGAGTGTGGGGAAAGACATCGAACCGGGGAACTTCGTCGAACTTCGTGGGCGTCCGTGGCTGGTGGAGGCGGTGCGAGGGGCAAAGAGCGATCTTCAAACCTTATGTCTGTCGTGCATCTCTGACGACGCTCAAGGCGAAAGGCTGGAAGTTCTCTGGGACGCAGAGGTCGGCCCAACGGTGCTCAGCGCGGATGGATGGCAAAACGTCGGAACCGGGCTTCCTGATGAGGGCGAAGCGTTGGCGGCGCATTTGCGCGCGATCCGGTGGCGATCGGCGACGGCGGCGGATCGCGATCTTCTCCAGGCCCCGTTCCGAGCGGGCATCCGTCTTGACGCTTATCAGCTTCTGCCGCTTCGCAAAGCGCTCCAATTGCCACGCGTGAATTTGTTGATTGCGGACGATGTCGGCCTGGGCAAGACCATCGAGGCCGGGCTTGTCGCGCGGGAGCTGTTGCTGCGTCGTCGGGTGGATTTCATGGTCATTGCGGCTCCGGCGACGATGACCATCCAATGGCAAGACGAGCTCGAAGCAAAGTTTGGGCTTTCGTTTGAAATTATCGACCGGGAGCATCTCGGCAAGATGCGCCGTCTTCGCGGCTTTTCGGTGAATCCCTGGGCGACGGGCTCGCGGTTTATCATCTCGCACCGCTTGCTGACCGATGAAGTCTATGCGGCGGGGCTCCGCGATATTTTGGGCGAGTTCCGTCCCCGGGCGCTGTTCATTTTGGATGAGGCGCATCATGCGGCTCCGGCGGCTGGCGTGCGTTATGCGGTCTCCAGCCAGCTCACCAAGGCGGTGCGGGAGCTGGGAGAGCGTTTCGAGCATCGTCTTTTCCTCACCGCGACGCCTCACAACGGGCATTCCAACAGCTTTTCGGCGCTGTTGGAGATGCTGGATCCGCAGCGCTTCACCCGAGGCGTCGAGGTTCGTCCCAAGGATCTCCAACCGATCATGATCCGGCGGCTTAAATCGGATCTCCGCCGTCTCGGCGAGGCCTTCCCGGAGCGGATCATTCAGGCAATTCCCCTGGCCGGTTTGCCCGAGGACACGCCAGAGCTTGACCTCGCCCGTCGGCTCGCCGACTACGGGGCGTTGCGCATGCAGCGGATCGCGTTGCTTCCGCCGCAGAAAGCGGCGATGGCGAAGCTGGCTTTTGTGGGGCTCCAGCAGCGGCTTCTTTCCTCGGTGGCGGCTTTTGCCAAAACCTTGACGGTTCACCAAGCCACTTTGCAGCGCGTTCTGGCGGAGGGAACGGGGGTTTTAGTGGCCACCGCCGCACGCACGTTCGTCGAAGGCCCCTCCAGCGAGGAGAACGCCGAACGGGGGTTAGAGGACGATCAAGCCGAGGCAACCCTCGACGCCGACGACGACGCTGCGACAGAGGCCGCATCGGCTCTTGGCACCGTGGACGCAGCACAGGACGCTCTGCGGGCGGAATTGGCCGCACTGGACGCGATGCTGGTGATCGCGAAGCGAGCTGCGTCCCAGCCCGACGCCCGGGTCCGCTGGCTGACGGAGTGGATCGCGGCCAACTTGCAAAACGGTCTCCGCTGGACAAATCGTCGCCTGGTTATCTTCACCGAGTACGAAGACACCCGTCGCTGGCTGGAGCGTCGCCTGCACGAGGCGATCTCCACCACCGATCGCGCCGACGAGCGCATCGCCGTCTTCACCGGAGCCACCGGCTCGGACCGCAGAGAGGAGGTTAAACGCGCCTTCAACGCCGACCCCGCGACAGAACCCTTGCGCATTCTCCTTTGCACCGACGCGGCCCGAGAGGGCATTAATCTGCAAAGCTGGTGTTTTGATCTGATTCACTTTGATCTCCCGTGGAATCCCTCGCGTCTTGAGCAGCGCAATGGCCGCATCGACCGTAAGTTGCAACCGGCCAAGCAGATCACCTGCCGCTATTTCCGCTATGAGCAGCGGGAGGCGGACATCGTGCTGGACGCTCTGGTGCGCAAAACCGAGACCATCCGCGCGCAGCTCGGCTCCATCGGCCAAGTGATCGAGGGCCGCATCGCCAAGCGACTGTCGGAAAGCGGCATCACGCGCGGCCAAGCGGCGGCGTTGGCGCAAGGCATCTTGGCGGAAAGCGACACCGAACGCCTGACCCGGGCCCGCGACGAGATGGATGACGACGAGCGCAAACGCTACGAGCAGGCCCTGAAGGATCAGAAGATTTTGCAACAGGAGCTCGAGAAATCGCGGGAGCGTGTCGGCGTCAACCCCGAGGATCTCCATCGTGTTACCGCGGCCGCGCTGTCCCGCGTGGGCTATGGGTTGGATGCCGCTCGGGGGGAGGCGGTCGGCGATGTGGCCACCTACCACCTTGACCCCGACGATCCGGCCTTCGCCACCGACAGCGGATGGAATGACGCCTTCGACGACCTGCGCACCAGACCGCGCAAGCGGGGCGAGCGGGTCATGGACTGGCGACGCGACGCACCCCTTCGTTCGGTGGCGTTTCGTCCTCCGGTCTTGAGCGACGGCCGGGATGCCCCGAATGTGGTGCAGTTGCATCTGGAGCACCGCCTGGTGCGGCGCTTGCTGTCGCGCTTCCTAAGCCAGGGATTCCAATCGAAACTCTCGCGGGTCTCGGTCATCTACGGTCCCGGAGCGCAGCCTCGTGTCGCGCTGATGGGGCGCTTGGCGGTTTTCGGGGCCGGAGCGGCCCGCCTCCACGAAGAGATTCTCCCCATCACCGCCATCTGGACCGAATCAGAACGAGAGCGCAAGCCCCTCCGCCCCTTGGGCGAAAGTGGCGAAGAGAAAACCCTCAATCAGTTGGAGGAGGCGCTGCGCACAGCGCGGGGAGTCTCCGGCGTCGTCGTCGCCCGCATCCAGGCAATGCTGGCTAAGGATATCGCCGATCTCGTCCCCTCTCTGGAGAGGATTGCGGCGGAGCGGCTGGCGACCGTGACCCAACAGCTTCAAAAACGCGGTGAAGAGGAAGCAAAGTCCTTGGCCGACCTGCTGGAACAACAACGCAAGCGCATCGCCGCCGCCGCGAAGGGCTTCGACCCCGATCAGGGCCGCCTTGACCTTATCCCCGAGGAACAGCGCGAACGCGAAGCCGACCGACGGCATTGGGAGACGCGTCTTGTCCGTCTGGAGCGCGAATTGCGGGAGGAGCCGGAGCGCCTCCGGGCCTCCTACGAGGTGCGGGCGCATCGGTTAGAGCCGGTGGGTTTGGTTTATCTGTGGCCGGTGTCGGGATGAGTGCGATGACGAATATCTTCGAGCGCGATCTCGACCTGGAGTGGCTGGATCATGCGCCGCCGGTGGGGTTGGTGATTGCGCCAACCCTTCTCAAGCAGTTTGGACTCTCCCCCTTACGGCAAACGCCCCTTGATAGCGGCATGGTGGCCGAGCACCTCAGCCCCTTCGATCCGTGGACCTTTGCGGAGCGGGTGCTCGGCTGGGAAGCGCGCTACGTTGCCGGAGCCCCCGGCGGCCCCCCCATCCCCGACGATTTGCGGATCGCCCTGCCCGAACACGGCACCGTTTTGCAGCCGACTTGGGCGGTTAAAGAGCTGGGGAACGGCGACGGTCCCCCGTGGCAGCTTCTGGTACGGATCGAAGATCCCGGCGTCGATCCCGATGCCCGAGGAGCCTTGGCCGGGTGGGAGGCGACCCCCCATCAACGGTTCGAGCGCCTGTTGCGCGACACGGGCGTTTTCGCCGGACTGCTGATCTCTCAGCGCCGCCCGGAGCGGGACGACGAGAACCGCATCGCCCCCGAACTGCGTCTGATTTACGCCCCGCGCGGGGAAACCTCGGGCCATCAGAGCTTTCCGCTTCTGCCCATGGCGCAAACGGCGGGGCGTCCCATGCTGGGGGGCGTGAAGCTGTTGCTCGACCGCACCCGGTTGTTTTTGGACTCCCAGCAGCGGCGGCTTCCCGCGCTCTTGAAGCAAAGCCGTGACGCTCAGGCCTTGGTGTCGATCACCTTGGCGGAACAGGTGTTGGGGGCGTTGTACGAACTTTTGCGCGGATTGGACCGCGCCGATCCCTCCGGCTTGCGTGCCCTGGCCGAGAGCCGCCCCGATCATCTCTACGAGGGGCTGCTGATGGTCTTGATGCGCCTCGTCTTCGTGCTCTATGCCGAGGACCGCGATCTCCTGCCGTCTCGCTCCGACGCCCGAGCGCGAGAAGTCTACGAGACGAGCTATTCGGTGCGCGGGCTTTACGCCAAGTTGACCGCCGACGCAGCCCTGAACCCCGACACCATGGACGAGCGCACCGGCGGTTGGGGTGGGCTGCTGGCGCTGTTTCGCTTGATTCATCACGGCCACCCCTCCGACTTCGTGCAAGCGCGCGGGGGCAAGCTGTTCGACCCCGACACCTTTCCCTTCCTGGAAGGCCGCGCTGCGAAGGATCAGCCCGCCCGGGTGTTGCCCCGGGTGTTGCCCCGGGTGTTGCCTGTGTCCGACGGCTGCTTGCTCCGCGTGCTCGAAGGGCTGATGACCCTGAAGCTGCGCGGCGAAGCGCGGGAGCGGTTGTCCTATCGAACCCTCGACGTGGAACAGATCGGCTCGGTCTACGAGACCGTCATGGGCTTCACTGTAGAGGTGGCTTCGGGTCGTGCCCTGGCCATCAAGGCGGGCAAGAACAACAAGACTCCGGTCTTCGTGGCCCTGGATGACCTGCTGGCGAAAAAGGGCAAGGACCGCATCAAGACGCTGAAGGAAACAGTGGGACGCTCCGTCAGCACGGCCCAAGCCAAACTGATCGAGGGCGCTAAAACCATTGACGATCTTGCTCTGGCGTTGGAGGGCTTGGTGGACGAGCGCGGCTCGCCCCACAAACGTATTTCCCCCGCAGGCACGCTTCTGTTGCAACCCACCGACGAGCGGCGGCAAAGTGGCAGCCACTATACGCCGCGTAGCCTCACCGCCCCCATCGTCAAGCACACCCTAGAGCCGGTGTTTGCTCGGCTGGGGGCAGAGGCAACGCCGGACCAGGTGTTGGCCTTGAAAGTGTGCGACCCCGCCATGGGATCGGGCGCCTTCCTGGTGGAGGCCTGTCGCGCCTTGGGCGAACGCCTGAAACAGGCGTGGGCGCGTTGGCCGCAAACGCGGCCCCCTATCCCCGCAGACGAAGACGAGGAACTGCATGCGCGGCGCCTGGTGGCGCAGCGCTGTCTTTACGGGGTGGACAAGAACCCCCGCGCGGTGGATCTGGCGCGGCTCTCCCTGTGGTTGGCGACGTTGGCGCGAGACCACGAGTTCACCTTCCTCGATCACGCCCTGAAATGCGGCGACAGCCTGGTGGGGCTGACCGCCGGGCAGATCGGAGTCATGAACTGGAGCGAGAGCAAGGAACCGGTGTTTCAAGACCTGGTGAACCGTGCCATCACTCAAGGGGTGGCGGGACGAGCCGAAATTCAAAATGCGCCCGATGATACCGCGCGCGCCCTGCAAGAGGTGCGCTATCGCGAGGTGGAATCCCGTCTCGCCACCACCCGCACCATGGGAGATGCGGTGGTGTCGGCCTTCTTCTCCGCCGACAAACCCAAGGAGCGGGAGAGCGCACGCATCACAGTCGAAAGTTGTCTTGACGAAAGTTCATCGCGCTGGGAGTTGCTCGAAGCGATGGCCCGAAAATTGCGCTCCGGCCTCATCCCCTTTCACTGACCTATCGAGTTCCCCGAAGTCTTTTCTCGCAACAATGGAGGATTCGACGCCATTGTCGGAAATCCGCCGTTTTTTGGCGGAAGTAAAATATCCGGAGCGTTTGGCGATTCTTATCTTGCTTGGATCTTGACCCTTCACGCCAAATCCCATGGAAACGCCGATCTCGCGGCGCATTTCTTCCGCCGAGCCTTTGGCTTTCTCCGACAGGGTGGTGCGTTTGGGCTCATCGCCACCAATACCATTTGCCAAGGGGACACTCGCGCCTCGGGATTGACGAGCATCTTGGGCGACGGTGGCGCGATCCTGCGGGCCACCCGACGGCTGAAATGGCCCGGTGAAGCCGCCGTCGTGGTCTCCGTCGTTCATGTGGTCAAAGGAGAGATCGTTTCCGCACCGGTGCTTGATGACAAGCTGGTGCAGCGCATCTCGGCCTATCTGGTGGAAGGCGATCTCGACACCTCGCCCGTCGCACTGGTGGCTAATTCCGGCTTGGCCTTTAAGGGATCCTTCATTTTGGGAATGGGCTTCACCTTTGATGATGTCGCTGCGGCGAAGGGCGAAGCGGAAAGTCTTGAAGCTATGCGGGCATTGATCGCCAAAAATCCCAAGAATGCGGAACGGATTTTCCCTTTTATCGGGGGAGCGGAAGTCAACACCTCACCCACCCACGCCCATCATCGCTATGTGATTAACTTCTCCGATTTCCCGCTCCGGCGTGATGCAAACTTGAAGTCGTGGGGAGAGATGAATACCGAAGAAACGGCGCGTTGCCGCACCACCGGAATCGTTCCCGCCGACTATAAGGGTGAAGTTGCCGAAGACTGGCCTGATTTGCTTGAGATTGTCCGCAGTTTAGTAAAGCCAGAACGAGATAAAAATAAACTTGCCGATCGCAGAATAAAATGGTGGAAATTTGCTAACACATGCCCTGGTCTGTACACAAAAATAACCACCATGGATCGAGTTCTTGCAACAAATTGCAAGGCCTCATCACATCTTAGCTTCTCTTTTTTGGACAGAGGAAGTGTTTTTGCGCATTCTCTCGTCATCGCAGCATTTTCATCCTTTGCCCCTTTCGCCACCCTCCAATCCCGTGTCCATGAAGTCTGGGCGCGATTCTTCTCGTCCTCACTGAAAGATGATCTGGCCTACGCTCCCTCCGACTGTTTCCGCACCTTCCCCTTCCCGGCCAAGTTTGAAACCGATGCGACGCTGGAAGCCGCAGGTGAGGCGTATCACGTCTTCCGGGCTCAGAGGATGATCGACCGCAACGAGGGGTTGACCAAGACCTACAACCGCTTCCATGACCGGGACGACATCAGCGCGGAGATCGCTCGTCTCCGCACCCTGCACGCCGCTCTGGATGACGCGGTTCTGCGGGCTTATGGCTGGCCGGATCTGGCGGAGCGTGCCACGGCGGAGTTTATCGCCCAAGACGAGGCGGAGAGCAAAGTCGCCAAAACCCGCCTCGACTGGCCGTTGGACTTCAAGGAAGAGGTTCTCGCCCGCTTGCTGGCCTTGAACGCCCGACGCGCGGCCCACGAACGCGCCTCTGGGTTGACGGTAGCCCCAGAGGATGATACTCAGGAGATCGACGAAGCCGAAGAGAGGCAATCGGAACAAGCGCCTCTTTTCTCTCGTTCCCTTCCTCGCCGACGAAAGGCTTTCCGCTCATGACGACCTCCGTTGCGGTGCGCACGCGGATCCTTGATGTTTTTCGCCGGGATCTCATTGGTCCCAGCCCGCACGACGCGGATCTGGCGGACGAGCGCCTGAACGATAACCCCTCCCGCTGGTATCTGGCCGGGTTCATCACCCCCGCCGACGACGACGAGACGGACGAGAAGGACTTCGCCCCCTCGGTCCAGGAGGAGCTGGATCTGGATCTGGACGAGCCAGATCTTGACGCCCTCGACGACAAGGGTCCCGGTGGACCCGACGAGGACGAACCCGAGGTTCCCAATGTACGGCGACGTTTCCTGCCCTCCTCCGTGGGGCTGACGGTTGTGCTGGATCCTCGGGTGAAGGAGATTGAGGTCTGCGTGTCCTGGGGCGACTATCGCACCGAGCCCCCCTTGCCCGAGACCATCCTCTCCCCGCAGCCGCTCCCCGAGGTGCTGGACGAAAAGGGCCAGGCCAAACCCCCAGAGCGGCCTCCGGTCGAGTGGATTCGCAGTCAGAAAACCCGCACCCTTTCCCTGGACGTCACCGGGGAGGGTCGCCGGCAAACCCTTGTGCCGGAAAGCGCCGCCGAGCAACGTCGGGGCGGCGGTCTGGTGTTGGAGGCCCATTCCCGCGTCCACCGCTACCCCCTGCCCAATGGCGAGACCGAATGCGTCCGTGTCCTGACCGTCTTTCTGGTCAATCGCCGCCCTGTGGTGCACCGGTTTTACGCCGATGTCAGCTACGCCTTCCAGGCCCGGCTGGAGCTGGTGTGTCCGACGGGATTCCATCCCTCGCGGGATCTGTCCGGCTACCAGGCGCGGGAGTGGGATTTGCGCCTCGCCGATCTGCACTACCGCGATCTGTGCACGTGGGCGGTCGGGCGCAATGTCTCCGCCGCTTGGTCCCTCGCCGAGGCGAACGCCGCCGCCCCCAAGGTGACCCGAGTGTGGACCGACCCCCTGCCCTCCGCCGAGGTGGAGCGTGTCGCTCCCAATGAAGATGCCGCTCTCACCGGGCGGGTGGTTTTCGGTATGGAGGCGCTGGCGGAGTTGGCTGAAGGGGACGGCTCCGCCCTCCAGGCCGCCCTGTCCGGCCTGCCCGAACTGTACGGAAGGTGGATCGAGGCCGAGCGCACCAAGCTCGATGGCCTGCCGCTGCGACGGGGGGAAACCGGAGAGCGTCTCCTCTCCGAGATGACCACCGCCCAAGCCCGCCTCGCCGAGGGCATCGCCCTGGTGGCCACCAACGCCCGAGCCCGTCAGGCGTTTCGTTTCATGAATCTGGCGGTGGCCCAAGCGGCACGACGCCGCAACGCCGGTCCCAAAGGCGATCCCCGTGCCCTTAAAGCCCCCCAATGGCGACCGTTCCAGCTGGCGTTCATTCTGCTGAACGCGGCCGGTCTGGTGGATCGCACCCACCCCGATCGCGAGAGGGCCGATCTGTTGTTCTTCCCCACCGGTGGCGGCAAGACGGAGGCCTATTTGGGACTCGCCGCTTTCGTCATCGTCCTGCGACGCTTGGAAGCCGACGGCGTGCTGGGCGCAGGCGTCGCGGTGATCATGCGCTATACCCTGCGACTGCTGACGCTGGACCAATTGTCCCGTGCCGCTGGCGTGGTGTGTGCCCTGGAGCTGATGCGCACCGATCCCGCGAATGTGGATGCGCGAAAGCGCCGCTTGCTCGGCGACTGGCCCATCGAGATTGGCCTCTGGGTCGGCTCCGCCGCTTCCCCCAACAAGATGGGGGGGAAAGGCAACCGCGGCCAAGATACCGCCGTCCAACGCGTCAAGCGCTACCGAAACGACCAGGACAAGCGGGCCCCCGTGCCCTTAAAAGCCTGCCCCTGGTGTGGACATCCGTTCACGAAGAACTCTTTTTCCTGTATCCCCGATTATCAGAAACCCGTTAACCTGGAAATTCGCTGCGACAACACCGAATGCGATTTCACTCGAGAGCGCCCTCTGCCGATCCTGACCGTTGACGAGCCGATCTATCGCCGTTTGCCTGCCTTCCTGATTGCCACCGTCGATAAATTCGCCGGCCTCCCCTGGGTGGGCGAAACGGGGGCCTTCTTCGGACATGTCGGGCGCTATGAGCTTGATAGTGATCAGCCTAATAATAAGAATCGTAAGGAGACCGATGGTGGCTTTTACGGTCCGACCGAGCGAGGAGGACAAGCGTTCGGTGCCGGCTATACCCTTCGTCCGCCGGATCTCATTATCCAAGACGAGCTGCATCTCATCGCGGGTCCGCTGGGGACCGTGGCGGGACTTTATGAAACAGCCATCGATCTGCTGGCTTCTCGCACCGAAGGCGGCAAGCGTCTCCGCCCCAAGATCGTGGCCTCCACCGCTACGGTTCGGCGGGCCGAGGATCAGATCAAGGCCCTGTTTGATCGTTCCGACACGCGGATCTTTCCGCCGCCCGGCATCGACCGGGGCGACAGCTTTTTCGCTCACACGGTTCCGGCAAGCCAAGATCCGGCGCGGCTTTATCTGGGCATCGCCGCTCAAGGGCGGGGGCCGAAACTGGTGTTCTTGCGCGCCTTGACCACCCTGATGGCTGCCGCACAGGCGGAGTATAACGCCAACCCTCCAGCGGACTCCAAAACCAAAAGCCCCGCCGATCCGTACATGACGGCGCTCTGTTACTTCAACGCCCTGCGCGAGTTGGGCGGAGCGCGCCGAATCGTCGAAGACGAAGTGCGCGAACGGGCCGGACGTTACGGCGCGCAGCGTCGCCGTGTGGCTCCCCTCGACACCCCCTTCGCCGACAGGAGGATCGGCGAGCCCATGGAGCTGACCTCGCGCGTCTCCACCGACGAGGTGGCCAGAGCCAAGCAACGCCTGGAAACCTGCTTCGGCCACGGCGATGATACCGTGGATGTCGCTTTGGCCACCAACATGATTTCGGTGGGTCTCGACATCACCCGTCTGGGGTTGATGATCGTCCAGGGTCAGCCGAAAACCGCCGCCGAGTACATCCAGACCACCAGCCGCGTCGGTCGTGATCATCACCATCCCGGTCTGGTGCTGACGGTCCTTAATCTGCACAAGCCCAGGGATCGGATGCATTTCGAGCAGTTCGGACACTTCCACCGCACCTTCTATCGCGCGGTCGAGGCCACTAGCGTCACCCCTTGGGCGGCGCGGGCCCTCGATCGTGCCCTGGCCGCCGTGGTGGTCTCCCTGGTGCGGCACGGGGATGCCGAGCTCACCCCCGAGGCGGCGGTGGTCGCCCTTAAAGAGCACGAGGATGTTCGGAACCGCGTGCGCGACGCCATCGTCGCCCGCGCGCCCGAGGACAAAATCGCCGGTGGACGGGCGGCTCTTGCGCAGCTCGTCGACGATCTCCTGGACGCCTGGATCGACACCGTCGAGGAGCAGACCGCCACCGGAAGCGCCTTTACCTACGCCAAGAATGGCGGAGGCGGCGTGCATCAGCTCCTCCAGATGCCGCTTGATCCGAGGCTTCACAACTTGAAAGAACCTCACCAGTGTTTCGTTGCGGGCCGCTCCATGCGCGACGTGGAACCGAACGTCGCTCTGATGGTCAAGGATCCCTGGGGCAAAGCCATCGCGAACGCGGATGATCTCATATGAGCAAAAATACTCAACGTTTAAGCCAATTGGTCTCCACCTTCGGCCCCGGCTCCATGGTCGATCTGCCCACGCGATCCGTCATCATCGGCGGACTGGACCTGTGGAAGACGACCGGAGAAACCTTGTCCGAGCCGCGCCTCACCGCCCGTCTGGAGCAATTCCTGAAAGAGGAAGGGCGACTCGCCGAGGGGGTAAATCTGTCCCTTCGCCTCCCGCCGCTGGCGAATGAAGCCAAAGACGACTTCCCCAGCGGCGTCGACGCCCCCATCTTTCCCACCTGGTTCGTGTGCGAGAAATCCGAGTCCTCCCCCACGGGACGGCGGCGACGCTTGGTGCGTTGGCAGGATCTGGATAGCAAAGGACGGCGCAAGTTCGAGGGCGATGATGGCACCAAAAGCGATGTCACCCCCATCCGCTTCGTCGGTGCCTGCGACAAAGGCCACCTTCAGGATATCGACTGGCGATGGGTGGTTCACCGCGATTTTGCATGCAGAGAGCCCCTGTGGATGGAGGAAAAGGGAACCAGCGCCGATCCCGCCGATACCAGCATCGTTTGCACCTGCGGCCGTCGACTGTCCCTGCGGGAAGCCTTCCAGGAGGGACGTCTGGGGAAATGCGGCGCTCATCGGCCTTGGCTGCTGGACAAGGATCCTGAGGGATGCAGCAATATCCTCAAGCTGCTGACCCGCACCGCAACCAACACCTACTTTCCCCAGGTGTACACCGTCATCTCCCTTCCTAGCGAGGACGATAAACTCAGCGGCCTTGTCGATACGCTGTCAGGAGACTTAGCAGAGGTCCAAGCCGTCGAGGATGTCGCGCCCGCCAAGAAATTCAATTCCAAGATTAAGGCCGTCCTCGGGTCCTATTCCGATGCCGACATTTTCGACCGGTTGCAGCGCGTTCGCCAAGGGGCGAAACCCAATGCCTCGGGCTCGCCCAAGCTTGCGGAGTTCGACCTCTTCGCCAGCGGACGCGCCGAAATCGGCCACAACCACCCCACCGCTAAGCTTTATGCTCAAACCCTGCCGCGTGAGGTGTGGGACATCTCCGATTCAGAGAGAGTGTCGGGGATCAAGGCCCTCGTCGCCGTCCATCGCCTGCGCGAAGTATCGTGCCTGTATGGGTTTACCCGCTTCGAGGCCGCGCCAACCAGTGCCGACGGCGACCTCGAAGATGCCCAACTGAGCGTCCGTGGAGCGCCCCTCTCTAAGGATATGGACTGGCTCCCGGCGATTGAGCAGTTTGGCGAAGGACTCTTCGTTCATTTCGACGTCGATAGAGTCAAAGACTGGGTCCGAAGCGACGACATGAAACCGCGCAACGAGAAGCTCCTGGCTGGTTATGATCACTGGCAAAATCACTGGCAAAAACGCTTCTCCGGCAAAGCACCCGCCTATCCCGGAACGCCCTATGTCCTCCTGCACAGCATCTCTCATGCCCTGATGGCCGAGATCGCCCTGGACTGCGGCTATCCCTCCAGCGCCTTGAAAGAACGGGTGTACGCCCTCTCGGATGCCCGAGACACCAGCGATCTTAACCGCTGCGGCATTCTCCTTTACACCGCGAGCGCCGGTTCTCAAGGAACGTTGGGGGGGCTTGTCGCCACGGCTTCCCGCTTCACCACCATCCTCCATAGGTCTCTGGAGCGGCTGCGTGTCTGCTCAAACGATCCCATTTGCGCGGATCATGAACCCAACGCCCAAAGCGGTGATCGCGCCACCCATGGGGCCGCTTGCCATAATTGCCTGCTTATCGCCGAAACAAGCTGTGAAATGAGGAATCTATTTTTGGATCGCAGCTTACTCGTTCCGACAATGGCCGATGAGCCGTCCTCTTTCTTCAAGTCACACTAATGCCGTGTGGAACGCCCCGTAAGCGATGAAAGAAAAGGGGCATTCCAAACGGGATTACACGTCCTCATTAATCGTTTTAAAAAGAGCTTGGTAAAGGGAGAAGCAACATGAAGGCAGCAATGGTTTGGACTGCCGGGCAAGCCCCCGTCTACGGAGATTTCGCGGAGCCTGTCCTCGGCGTGGGGGAGAATCGGATCACCGTGACGGCAGCGGCCATCAGCCAAGTGGTGAAAAGTCGGGCCTCGGGGAGCCATTACAGTACATCCGACCAGCTTCCTTTCGGCGTGGGCATCGACGGGGTAGGCCGGCTCGACGATGGGCGTCGCGTGTATTTCTTCATGCCTCGGGCTCCTTACGGGAGCATGGCGGAGTGGACGGTGGTGCCTTCGGCTCAGTGCCTTGCCTTGCCCGATGGGCTGGATGATGTGATGGCCGCCGCCATTGCCAATCCCGGTATCTCGTCCTGGGTCGCTTATACCGAGCGCGCGAAACTGAAGCCAGGCGAGACCGTTCTGATCAATGGAGCCACGGGGACCTCAGGCCGTCTGGCGGTGCAGATTGCGCGACACCTTGGGGCGAAAAAAATCATTGCCACCGGTCGTAATCCCGAGGCCTTGCGCGCGGTAGCTGCTCTTGGTGCCGATGTGATCCTCCCCTTGGGGACGGACGAAGCAGCCCTGGAGCAGAGCTTCAAGACCCAGTTTGCCCAAGGGGTGGACATCGTCATTGACTATCTGTGGGGCAAGAGTGCGGAGCGCCTGCTGATTGCCGCAGCCAAGGCGAGCGCAGACGCCGTTCCTGTGCGTTTCGTGCAGGTGGGGAGCATCGGCGGGGCGGACATCCTTCTCCCGGGCGCGGTGCTGCGTTCCTCGGCCATCCAGCTGATGGGCAGTGGCCTTGGCAGTGTTTCCCTGGACCGATACCTCAACGCCGCTGACGGGGTGCTGCGGGCAACCCTAACGAGCGGCTTCAAGATCGCCTTCCGGCCTCTTCCCTTGTCTGACTTCGAACGGGCCTGGCCCCAGGATGACAGCCAATGCCGCACTGTCTTTACCCTGGCTTTACCCTGAGCCAAACGAACGAAGCCTTGAGATGACCCTCCCTATTCAAGGCGTCACGACCGCTTTCTGATCGCTCGCAACGACCGGTCCACCCAGGCGCGGGTTTGCTTCTCCAGCACGCCATTCTGGCCGAGCCTTTCCCGCAGTCCTGCGAAATCCACCTCATCAAGCTGCTGATCCTGGTTCGAGCAGGTGAACACGATCACCTCCTTCCCCGAGAGGGGATCCACCTGTCGCTGCAAGCATTGGCCGCAAATTTCCTTCATCATGCACTGCATGGGAGAATTGATCGAGCCGATCGCCACATGCTTGGGCTTCAGCCAGGGAGCCAGCGCCTCGTGTCGAGCCGCCGCAACAGCGGCCATCATGCGGTCCGAGCCAATGGCGATCAGGTGATCCACCTCTCCCAGCGGGACGAGGCCTTCTCCCAGCTCGCCTTTGGCGTAGGCAACCATGGCGGCGACGATGTTGCCGACGAAGGTTTTATCCTGGCTTCGCCCGGGCACAAAGGCTTCACCGGAATCCACACACCAGACCACCACATCGGCGGCGGCCTCGATTTCGCTGACTTTGAAGCGGTCCTGATGACTGCGGTACCCGGCGAAGTAAAGCACGCGCGAGCCCGCCGCTCGCAAGGCCGCCCCAATGGAGAAGAGAACCGCGTTCCCCAAGCCTCCCCCAGCCAGGAGCACGGTTTCGGCGCTGGGAAGGACGGTTGCGGCTCCCGTTGGTCCCATCAACACGACGGGCTCGCCGGTTTGTAGAACCGCGCACAAATCGGAACTGCCTCCCATTTCGAGAACGATGAGTCCGACCAATCCTTGCTCGGGATCGGTCCAGGCCCCCGTCAAGGCGAGTCCCTCCATGGCCAACACAGTTCCCTCGGCTTGGAGGGCATGGGTTTCATAGTTTTGCAGGCGATAAAATTGCCCCGGCTGGAAAGCCCGCGCCGCAGCGGGAGCGCGCACGACAATCTCGACGATGGTGGGAGTCAACCGGCGCACCGCATGAACCGAGGCGCGCAAGCTCTGATTCAAGGTGGCAAACAACGCCTCCCGGCTCACCTTGGAGGCGGGGCGGCTGAAGAGGGCACGGGTGACCACGGGGTGGCCTTGCTTGGCCGAGGCCATGGCCGAGACCACATTGCCCGCATAAGACGGATGTAAATCCCCGAAGAAACTGACGCTTCCCGCAGGAAAGCCCTCGACCTCCATCAGCACCTGGGCTTGGGTCGGCTTGGAGGTCCGCTCCGGACTCACCTTGTTTCCGGACTCATCTACCGCCTGGAAGAACTTACCCTCCAACCCAACCCGAGAGTCTTCTTGGGAGAGGGTGGTGTTGGGAACCGTTCCCGCCGCGACCAGGATCGTCCGCGCGGGGAGCACACGCTCTGCGTTGGTTTCATCTCGGACCCGAAGCCCCGCGGCGCGTCCGCGCCCATCGATCTCCACCGCGACGGGCGTGAGCTGCTCGGCGAAGAAAATCCCTTCCTCCAGAGCCTTGGTAACTTCCTCGTGGTTGCGATAAGCGGGGCTGTCGATCAGACGACGGCGATAGGCGATCATCGCGCTGCCCCACTCGTTGAGCAACGCCCGTCGTGCCGCACCGTCGGGGGCTTGACGCAGCGCTTTACCATGAGCCAGGAATTCCTCGGCCACCTCGCGATCCTCGTCGTTCCACGCGGCGCGGACGGAGGCTTCGCCGCGCTCGGCCACCAGGGCCTCGTGGCGTGAGAGGAATTTTTCCACCTGAATCGGGTAATAGGCCAGCGCCTCGGTGCAGGTGTCGATGGCGGTCAAGCCTCCGCCGATCACCACCACCGGAAGACGCATCTGGAGATTGGCCACCGTGTCCGCCCGAGCCGCCCCTGTCAGTTGCAAAGCCATCAGGAAATCCGAGGCCTGACGCACGCCCCGCGCCAAACCGTCGCGCAAGGGCAGAATGGTGGGTCGTCCGGCTCCCGTCGCCAACGCCACGTGATCGAACCCCAGGGAGAAAGCTTGCTCCAGGGACAGGGTACCGCCAAACCGGACCCCACCGAACAGAGCGAATTCCCGGCGTCGCTCCAGCAGCAGGCGAATCACCGTCAGATAGTTCTTATCCCAACGCACGGTGATCCCGTACTCGGCCACGCCACCGAACCCGGCGCTGACCCGACGGCCCAAGGGTGCCCACAAGGTGCGGATATCCTGGATGAGGTCAAAGGCAACCCGCTCGCCGGCCTCGTCAACCCCGGAAAGAGACGCGGGCAGAGGCTCGATTTTCAACCCATCCACGGCAACGACGGCATGACCGTCTTGCATCAGATGATGGGCGAGGGTGAATCCCGCCGGTCCCACCCCCACCACCAACACCTTCCGTCCCGAGGACGGACGCGGCAAAGGTCTGCGGATATTCAACGGATTCCATCGGGTCAGCAGGGAATAGACCTCGAAGCCGAAGGGAAGCTCCAGCACATCCTTCAAAATCCGGGTCTCGGCCTGAGGAATATCCACCGGATCCCGGTTCTGCCCCTGGTAAATGCATGCCGCCATGCAGTCGTTGCAAATCCGGTGCCCCGTTCCCGCCACCATGGGATTGTCCACCACCGCCACCGCCAGAGCGGCCAAGGCCAACCCTTGCCCCTTGACCTCGTGCATCTCCGAGATCTTTTCCTCCAGCGGGCAGCCGTGCAAGCTCACCCCAACCGCATTCTTCGCCACGCTTCCCGGCCGAGCCTTGTCCGGCAAGCCCTTGGAGCAACTGTCCTTGCCTTGGTGATGGCACAAAATGCAGTAGGCGACGTGATCCAACCCTCCGGCGCGATCGCAGCCCGGATCGGTCAGATTGAAGCCACGACGTTCCCGTTGATGCTCCGCCGACAAGGCCAAAGCGGGGACTCCCGCCTGGTCAACCCCCTCCACCGGCACGCGGTGCAAGGGATCGCGTTTTTGCGGCAAACGGAACAACACCGAGGTCGAATGAGCTGCCTGACGCTCCTGCTCCACCCGCCAGACGGCATAGCGTGCGGCGAGGGCAAGATCCTCGGCATGGGTTTTGTCATCCGCCATCCAGGCGAGCACCGCCTTGGCGAAATCCAACTCGGCCAGGGACCCGCCGAGCCGCGCGGCCATCTCCGCCTTCAGCCCCGCCCCGTTGTCCGAGGTTATGAGCGGTGCCGCCTTCGCCGCCCGTCGCTGCACGAACTGACGCTTGCAGGCATAAAGGGGGGCCAAGGCCGCCTGTTCGCTTTTCCCTTCTGCGGCGGCGGCGCCGATCTGGAATCCCTCGACGAGAAAATCCTCCAGCCAGGGGGCCAGGGCGATCATCAAGGCGGATTCCTGGGCTGCGGTCCTGTCCTCTGGCCGGGCCCGGGCCGAGAGCAGCTCTTCCCTCAGCGCGTCTTGCAGTCCTGCGAGAAACTGTTGGTCCAGCCGTTCAAGATCTTCGCGCCGATAGAGCGCCTCGCCTGCAAAGAGACTCATTCCCTAGCCCTTCCTGCCTTTTTCCCTCCCCCTCGGAGGGGGGCGAGTAAGTTTTTTGTGAAATAGATGGAAACCACACTATTTTCTAGGTCATATTCCCATAAGAGAGAGCGTCGGTCAAGTTTCACAATGTGGGAGAGGCCTTTCTCCGTTCAGAGAACATATTTCTGCGTTCAGAGAACATGGGACAAGACTGCCGCTTCATCTCCACCCGGTGTCGGTAGGCACCAGCGGCTTATCGGAGCAGATGGCCGAGATCCCCCCTCTCTCCCCTCGCCGGGCTTGAGCAAGGGGAGCTTTGCGGGCGGCTTGCGCATGTTATCAGAGATCTGATATGGTATAAGAATCTTGATAATGAATGAACTCACAGGAAAGGATCAGTCATGTTAATCGGGCATCCGCGCATTGATTATCAAACTTTTATAAATATTGCGCCTGGAGCGAGTGCTGCCCTTCAGGCTCTGGAAAAAGCAGTTGATGATTCTGGCCTCGATAAACAACTTTCGGAACTCATCAAACTCCGTGTCTCTCAGATCAACGGATGTGCCTTTTGCATCCAGTATCACTTGAATGCTGCTAGAAAAATAGGCGTAGACAACACAAGACTAGATTTGGTCGCCGCCTGGAAGGATGCCGGTATTTTCTCCTCGCGTGAGTCTGCAGCCCTTGCTTGGGCCGAGTCTTTGACGATGTTGGCTGTACAGGGCGTCTCTGATGAAGAAGCCTACAAAACGCTGTGTGAGCATTTTACGCAGATAGAGGTGGTTTTTCTGACGGTTGCAATCGGGGTAATCAATAATTGGAATCGCCTCGGTGCAGCCCTCCGATTCCTGCCTCCTCCCTCTGTGACGTCTGCCCCTTCGTAAACACGATCAGCCCCTCCCCTCCCCCATGATCTCCCGTTTCATCGCCATCAAAGTCATCGCATGGGCGTCACAGTCTTTTCTCACTCGCTCGGTTGGCCCGACAATGGAAATCCCGTACCATCCCCCGGCGATTTCCAAAGCGATGGCGACGGCGGACAACTCGGGCGCACTTTCCGCGAGGTTGAGGCCCCACCCCCGCGCCTTGATTTGAACGGCTTGAGCCATCAGCATGGGGGTGTCCCGAAGTGTTGCCTCGGTAAAGCGTTCGAAATCGAGTTGTTCGGCCAGGGCCTGTTGTTCCTCAAGAGGCATCTCGGCAAAGATGGCCTTCCCAATGGAGTTGGCGTGGAGCGGACGGACAGCGCCCGGTTGGCGGGTGTATCGGATGGCATTGTTGGACTCCACCACGTCCAGATACACCACGGACTTGCCTTGAATTTTCCCCAACACCGCTGTTTCGCCAGTCCGGTCGCGCAGTTCGACCAGACGAGCGTGGAGCATTTCAGAGACGGGATCCTCGGCATTGATATCATCGGCCAGAAGCTGCAAGCGGCGGGTGGGATAGTAGCCGCCCCGCTTCTTCACCTCGTAGAGATACCCTCGATTGACCAGCGTCCGAGCCAAGGCGAGACAACTCGACATTGGCGCGTTGAGAAGATGAGCCAGCTCGGTGAGAGAGAGCGGACGCCGCTCGGCAGCGAAGAGTTCGAACAGATCAAGAGTTCTAGCAACAAGTTTGACATCCATGACGATTGACAAAAAGCCTCCCCCCAGAGAACCGTGCCAATCGTCATGGCATCAAAACGAACTTTAACGGACGTTTTAGTATGACTTCGGCAATCCAAGAACTTTTTCTGCAATAAAGCACATGATCAGTTGCGGGCTCACCGGGGCGAGTCTCGGGATCATGCACTCCCGCAGATAGCGTTCAACGTGATATTCCTTGGCATACCCCATCCCGCCCAAAGTCGCAATAGCGGTTTGACAAGATTGGAACGCCGCCTCGGCTGCCAGGTATTTTGCGGCATTTGCCTCGGCACCGCAGGGATGACCGGCATCGTAGAGGCTCGCCGCCTTGAACGTCATCAGGTCGGCGGCCTCCAGTTGCATCCAGGCTTGCGC
The DNA here is from genome assembly GCA_031546925.1 of Rhodospirillaceae bacterium. GTDB lineage: Bacteria > Pseudomonadota > Alphaproteobacteria > Rhodospirillales > Magnetospirillaceae > Magnetospirillum. The sequence goes on along the minus strand of JAVBJO010000041.1, from coordinate 5,224 downwards.
CAAGGGGTGTTGGATCCCTTGATTCTGCCCGATGGGACGGCCAAAAACCACGCGTTCCTTGGCATATTGCGTGGCACGCCGCAAGGCCGCCTGGCCGAGGCCGATGGCTTCGGCGGCAATCAGAATCCGCTCTGGATTGAGGCCATGGAGGAGATATTTGAAGCCTTGCCCTTCCTCGCCGATGCGGTCCTCCAAGGGAACGCGGAGATTGTCGATGAAGAGCATGTTTGAATCGACGGCTTTGCGTCCCATCTTCTCAATCTCGCGCACTTCTACACAGGTCCGATCAAGATCGGTGTAGAAAAGACTGAGACCCTCCGTCGGCTTTTTAATCTCCTCCAGAGGGGTGGTGCGGGTGATGATCAACATCTTGTTGGCGACTTGGGCGGTGGAGATCCATAACTTGCGCCCTGTCACCCGATAGCCCTCGCCATCCCGCACTGCTCGGGTTTTCAACCGCGTGGTGTCCAAGCCGGTATCGGGCTCGGTCACGGCGAAACACGCCTTGTCGCGCCCTTGGATCAAAGGTGGCAAAAAGCGCTTTTTCTGCGCTTCGGTGCCGAACACTTGCACCGGATTGAGCCCGAAAATGTTCATGTGAACCGCAGAGGCGCCCGACATTCCCGCGCCAGAAGCGCTGATGGTCCGCATCATCAAAGCGGCCTCGGTAATCCCGAGACCAGCCCCGCCATGATCCGAGGACATGGCGATCCCCAGCCACCCGTTATCGGCCAGGGCGGCGTGGAAGTCGTGGGGAAATCCTCCTTTACGATCATGGTCCAGCCAGTATTCGTCGCCGAATTTCTCGCAGATCTTCTCGATCGCGGCTTGAATGGTTTGTTGCTCTTCGGTCAGAGTGAAATCCATGAGTCATCTCCTGTTATCACGGGCGCGCGTGCGCCTCTTAAAGCGGGAAGAGTCCAAACAACACGGCGGCAAAAACCATTACGACTGTCGCCGCGAACAGGAAGGGGATGGAGAATTTTTGATGCTCGGCCAAACCGACGCCGGTCAGTCCGACGATCAAAAACGTCGCTGGTGTCAGAGGACTGACCGGAAAGCCCGTGGTCATCTGTCCCAAAAGGGCAGCTTGGGCCATCTGGAGGGGCGGAACCCCCAACATCTTGCCGCTTTCGGCCAGGACGGGCAGGACGCCGAAGTAAAAAGAGTCGGGATCGAAGAGCAAGCTCAACGGCATCGACAGAATCCCGAGCACGAAAGGCATGTGATGAGCATGGTCCACCGGGACGTGTGCCACCACCTCCTCGGCCATGGCGGTCAACATGCCGGTCCCGGTCATGATGCCGGTGAAAGCGCCCGCCGCCAGCAACACGCTCGCCATCATCAAGGCTGCCTTGGCGTGCGCATCGACTCGGGCGCGTTGTTGATCGGGGTTCGGATAGTTGATCACCAAGGCGAGAACGGTGCCGACCATGAACATCACCACCGGAGGAACAATCCCCGCAACCAGGATCCCCAGCACCAGCAACGTCACGATGAGATTGAGCCAGAACAATCTCGGGTGTCGTAATGCCTGTTCGTCATCGCTCAACTTGCGAGCGTGCATTACGATGCTTGAGGCATTGGCGTGATCCAGCCCCAGGCGTTTTTCCTCGCGTTTGCCAAGGACGTAAGCACAGGTGAAAGTAAAGATCAGCCCGACCATCTGAACCGGGATCATGGGCACGAAAATATCGCTTCCGGGGATGTGCAGCGCCGCCGAGGCGCGGAGCATCGGCCCAATCCAAGGCAAGAAATTGACTCCGGCGGCCAGGGAGACCACACAGGCGAGGATACGTTTGTCGATTCCCAGCCGCGTGTAGAGCGGTAGCATCGCCGGAATGGTGACGAGAAACGTCACCGCTCCCGATCCATCCAGATGGATAAGCAGGGCCAACAGGGCCGAGCCCATGACGATTCGCGTCGGATGGCAGCCCACCACCCGAAGGATGCCATCAATGATGGGGTCCAGCATTCCCGCATCAGTCATGATGCCGAAAAACAGAATGGCAAAGACGAACATGCCGGCGACGGGGCCAATCGCCTGTACGCCTTTCACCACGAAATTCGCCGTTTCCAGACCGAACCCGGCAGCAAGACCGGCGATGACCGGCACGAGGATCAGGGCAATCAAAGGGGAAACGCGCTTGGTGATGATGATGGTAAAAAGGGTCACGATGGCGATCGCTCCAATGAGAGCGAGCATGCGACCATCCACCGGGCCTGCGAGGAAAGGAATCATTGGCTCCTCCCCAGATGGCCAGAGGAAAAGCATCGTTGAATTTTAGGCATGGACGTGCCTCCTCTGCTTTTTGAGGGTTCTTTATTTCTATTGATTGTGCTTTTAGGAAGATGAAGTTTTACTTCTCTTTTTTAGGCTTCCCAAAAACTTCCTCGGCATGCTGATTCATGCTGGGCGGCTCTGTCCGGTAGGTGGCCGGGGTGCGACTAAGCTTGATGGGCGAGGCGACGCCTTGATATGTCCCCAGTTCCACCTTCATCTTGCGATGCGCGGTATGGGGATGGGCCAGGGCGGCACCAAGTCCCAATACGGAAGCACAAGGAACGCCACGCCGAACGAGGGTATCGGCCAATTCGACGCCATCCCACTGCATGAACACGGCCTCCAGGAGAGCGCGGAGTTCCGGGCGATGGGTGCTCCGGTTGCTATTGCTGGAAAAACGCGGATCCTGGGTCAGTTCCAACACCCCAAGGACCGCGCACATAGCGGCAAACTGAGTATTGTTGCCGACCGCGAGAAAAACTTCTCCTTTCCCGGTGTTGAACTTATCGTAAGGCGTGATATTCGGATGAGCATTTCCGTTTCGCTTTGGCTCTCGACCCGAACAAAAATAATTGGCCGTGTGAGGGTGCAAAATGGAGAGGGCACAATCAAACAGAGTCGATTCGACGAATTGCCCCAAGCCGCTGCTGTTGCGCTCCTGCAAGGCGAGGAGAATCCCCAGTGCGGCGTTCAATCCCGTCACCAGATCCACGATGGGCACGCCGACACGCAAGGGGTCTCCCCCGGCTTCGCCGTTGACGCTCATGAGACCGCTCAAGGCCTGCACTGCGGCATCGTAGCCCGGCAGGGCTCCCAGCGGACCGTCCTCGCCAAAGCCCGACACGCGGCAATGGATCAGTTTGGGAAAGCGCTCGCGGAGCGAGGCATAGCCCAGGCCCCACCGCTCCATGGTCCCGACCTTGAAGTTCTCCAGCAGCACATCGGCCGTTTCGAGTAACAGGAGAAGTTTGTCGCGGTCCTCCTGCTGGAGGAGATCCAACACCACGCCTCGTTTGTTTCGATTCACGCCCAAGAAGTAGGCCGCCGTATCGCCCGCGAACGGAGGCCCCCAGGTTCGGGTTTCATCACCGACAGGGGGCTCGACCTTGATCACGTCTGCGCCGTGATCCGCGAGGATTTGCGCGCAATACGGTCCTCCCAGAACGCGGGAGAGATCAATAATCCGAATGCCCTCGAGTGAGCCAAGTTTTAAAGTCATACCATAACCTCCCTAAGTTTTTTTATTTGGTGTTGTGGTATTGTCGCTTTTCTTCGACATTTATCTTTCTTGACTTTAGAGACTGCTTTACAAAGACATTTCACCTCCTTCGGCAAGAATACGTTGTGCAAGCCGCAAGTGAGGTCGATCCAGCATGCGACCATCGAGAGAGGCCACACCGGTGCCCTCGCCGAAGGCCTCGACCACGCGACGCGCCCAGGTCAACTCGGTCTTTGAGGGGGTAAAGACCTCATGGATGGGACCAAGTTGTTTCGGGTGAATGGCAGCCTTCGCGCCAAAGCCATCTTGCTTGGCTTCTCTGGCTTCGATGCGGATGGCATCGGGATTGTCCAATTCCATGGCCACGGCATCGACCGCAATCACGCCCGCATTGGCGGCGGCCAACAAACACAGCGTGCGGACATGGGCGAAGGTACTGGTCCAACCACCAGGAACGCGGCTACGCTTGGCTCCGAGATCAGCGGAGAGATCTTCCGCCCCCCACATCAAGGCCAAGAGTCGCTCCGAAGCTCCCTTGTACGAGGACAATCCAAACAACGATCCTGCGGTTTCGGTCACGATGGCCACAATCTTCGCCGGAGTTTGTTTTTTGCTTGCTTGTTTTTTGCTCGATCGGCGAAAAACGGCCTCAAAAGCATCCAGGCTGAGGCTCAAGGTGCGCACGTCATCGCCGCAGGTGGATTTTGGTAAAACGATGCAATCAGGCTGGAATGGCATCACTTCGACCAAATCATCCAGCATCAGACCAGAGCGTAAATCATTCACCCGCACACACATCAGAGGCTTAGCCTCCTTTCGATACAGGGATAGAAAGTTACTCAAAATGAGACGAGCTTCTGCCTTCTTGTCCATGGCTACCGAATCCTCAAGATCGAAGATCAAGGCATCGGCACCACTCTCCAGAGATTTCTCTAGCTTGCGGGGATGATCGGCGGGAACGAACATCATGGAGCGGAGCATTGGAGCCTCCGCAGCATCATGGCGGTTCGAATGCAACGGCAAACAATCTCGCCGCTTTGCTTCGAAGCGTGATGCTCGAATTCCACTAAGCCGACATCCGGACGGGATTGGCTCGCCCGGGTGCTGAGAACGACAGTTCGCGCACGGATCGTATCGCCGTGGAAAACCGGATGGGGAAACGTCACCTCGCGCATCCCGAGATTCGCCACCGTCGTGCCCAATGTCGTATCGTTTACCGTCATGCCGATCAGGAGGCCTAAGGTAAAAATACTATTCACCAGAGGCTTTCCAAAATCTGTCTTTGACGCAAACTCCGCATCAAGATGTAAGGGCTGAACATTCATGGTGAGACTACTGAAGATCACGTTGTCCATCTCTGTGACGGTACGAGACCAATCGTGTTTGAATTCCTGACCAACCACGAATTCTTCAAAATATAAACCGGACATTCTCGATTCTCCTTATGTGAGTCTATCGATGATCATCTCCTCCACCCTGACGGCCCGTAGAATCCTTATTTTCGTGGGATTCTACGGTTTAATGCCTCTGTGGGAATAAATATTCCTCTGGGAAAATTTTTATGTCAAGACTGAATACCCTAAAGCGGGTTAAGGGTCCGTGACCCTTGCGGGGGTGCAGGGGGCAGCGCCCCTTGCGAGGGCGAAAGCCCATCCAGCCTCCCCACCCCGACCCCCCAACAAAAAACCCCCGATTATTTCGGGGGTTTTTTGTTGGGGGGT
>JAVBJO010000171.1:0-21709 GCA_031546925.1 Rhodospirillaceae bacterium | reverse complement strand
ACCCCCCAACAAAAAACCCCCGAAGCAATCGGGGGTTTTTTGTTGGGGGGTCGGGGGGGATGGGCTTTAGGGCTTGCGCCGGGGCTGCCGCCCCAATCCCCGCTTAGGGCGCGATGCCCCGGACCCCCTTCTCTTTCACCGCCAGAACCGCCCCCCACTCAACGCCCTGCCTCCCCCTGTGGTCTCTGGAAACGTCAAAGGCAACCCCCGCAAGGAGCGCACCGCGAGGTAAGCGAAGGCTTGAGCTTCCAAGGCGTCGCCATCCCATCCCTCTCGCTCCACGGCCTCCACCGGAGCGGCAAGTTCTTGGGCCAGAGCCTCCATCAGCGTTATATTGTGTCGTCCTCCGCCACAGACCAACCACCGCGCCACGGGCCGGGGGAAATGACTCTGGGCCAACGCCACGGCTCGGGCGGTAAAGGCGGTGAGAGTGGCCGCCCCATCGGCGGCTCCCAGTCCTTCCACCAGTCGCGCGGTGAACTGACGGAAGTCATCTCGATCCAGGGATTTCGGCGGTTTCTGAGCAAAATACGGATGGCGCGAGAAAGCCTCTACCGCATCCCAAGCCACCCGACCAGAGCGTGCCAACGCCCCTCCCTCATCCACCGGCCGCCCGAGGTGAACTTGCGACCAATCATCAATCAAGGCGTTGGCGGGTCCGGTGTCGAAGGCCAACAGATGATCATCTTCGCCAATCCAGGTGATATTGCCCACCCCCCCCAAATTGAGCAACACCACGGGCCGGGCTATGCCCAAGGCCAGAGCGCGATGGAACACGGGAACCAACGGAGCGCCTTGTCCTCCGGCGGCCACGTCGGCACTACGAAAGTCGTTGACCACGGGGATTCCTGTGCTTTGAGCCAAGAGATTCCCATCGCCGATTTGCCAGGTGCGCCTCTGTTGAGGCCGGTGGAGGATGGTATGTCCATGAAAGCCGATCACGTCGATCTCCGCTGGCGCAAGACCATGCTCCGCCAGCAACCGGGCGACGGCCTCGGCGTGGAACAGGGTCACATCTCGCTCGACAGCGGCAATCTCCTCCTTTGGGGCCTCTCCCCCCAGAATGGCGCGCAGGCGTTGCCGTTGCCACGGGGAATAGGCTACTGTCAAAGCGGGTCCAAAGCGCTCGATGGCGATGCCGTCCGTCAGGACAAGAGCGGCGTCCACGCCATCAAGGGAGGTTCCACTCATCAAACCAAGAGACAACATCGTCATAAAAATACTCCAGAACGAGGGGTCACCTCTTGACCCCTTCCCTCATTGTGTTAAATGGGCGAACGCCGTGTTAAATGGGCGAACGCCCTTAAAGCCGTTGGAAAACAGACCCATGATCTCCTCTCGCGCCGACTTTCTTCGCACCATCATCGACCGTGGTTTTCTCCATCAGTGCACGGATATGGAGGCTCTGAGCGAGCGTCTGGCCTCTTCTTCCCTCGGTCCGGCGGGAGCTTACATCGGTTTTGACGCCACCGCATCTTCCCTTCACGTCGGTTCGCTCATGCAGATCATGTTGTTGCGCTGGTGGCAACGCTCCGGCAACCAACCCATCGTCCTGATGGGCGGTGGAACCACCCGCATCGGCGATCCTACCGGACGCGACGATTCTCGGAAACTCCTCTCTGACGCCGATATTGCCAACAATATGGAAGGTATTCGGAAGGTCTTTGCCAACTACCTCACCTTTGGCGAAGGGCCGACGGATGCGCTTATGCTTAATAACGCCGATTGGCTGGATGGTCTGAATTATATTTCTTTTTTACGGGATTATGGGCGTCACTTTACCATCAATCGCATGCTGACCTTCGATTCCGTGAAACTCCGTCTGGAACGGGAACAGGCACTGACCTTCCTCGAATTTAACTACATGATCCTGCAAGCCTATGATTTCGTCGAATTGTGGAAGCGAAACCGCTGCGTTCTCCAGATGGGGGGCTCGGACCAGTGGGGGAATATCGTCAATGGCGTAGAGTTGGGGCGGCGCGTCCATCAGGCGGCGTTGTACGGACTCACCAGTCCCCTCCTGACCACCAGTTCGGGGGCCAAGATGGGCAAAACCGCCTCGGGAGCGGTGTGGCTGAACGCGGAAATGCTTTCGCCTTACGACTTCTGGCAGTTCTGGCGCAATACCGAGGACGCCGATGTGGGGCGCTTCTTGCGGCTCTACACCGAGCTTCCCCTGGACGAAATCGCGCGCTTGGAGGCCCTCGACGGGGCAGAGCGGAACGAGGCGAAGAAAATCCTCGCCAATGCGGTCACCGCCCTCGCCCACGGGGCCGAGGCCACCGCTGAAGCCGCAGAAACCGCGCGGAGAACCTTCGAGGAAGGGGCGCTCTCCCAGAATCTTCCCTCCGTGGACGTGGCGACACAAGACCTGAGGGGAGGGATGGCGCTGAGCTCCTTGCTGGTCGCTGCGGGACTCTCGGCCTCCCTCGGCGAGGCCAAGCGGCTGATCCAACAGGGCGGGGCCAAGCTCAACGACGTGGTCATCAAAGACCCCGCCGCAAAGGTCGATGAGGACGCCCTGAAGGATGGCGTGCTCAAGCTGACGGCCGGGAAAAAGCGCCACGCGTTGGTGCGCGCGATTCCTGAGACCGCTCTGTAAGACCGCCCGAACATGAAAGACCTTCGCTGGGGCCTCCTGGGCGGTCTCATTCTCGCGGTCTGCTTGGGCGTTCGGCAGACCTTCGGCCTGTTTCTTGAGCCCCTCGCGAAGGTTCCGGACATAGGCGTGGGAACCTTTGCCCTTGCTATCGCGTGGCAAAACCTCATTTTGGGCGCATCCCAGCCGTTCATCGGGTATGTGGCAGATCGCTACGGCGCGGCCCCGGTCATCGCCCTCGGCGCTGCGGCCTATGGGGTCGGCCTGGCCATGATGGGCCTGCTGGGCTCCCCCTTCGGGCTGATGGTCGGCGGCGGTTTGCTCATTGGCCTCGCCATCGGTGCTTGCGGCTTCTCGATCACCCTCAGCGCCGTCGGGCGCTTGACCTCCGCCGCCGAGCGCAGTCGGAACTTGGGCGTCGCCAGCGCCCTTGGTTCCTTTGGCCAGTTCGCCCTGCCGCCCTTGGCCTATTGGCTCATCAACGCTTGGGGATGGTCCAATGCGTTGCTGCTGCTCATTCCTCTGACGCTGGCCATGATGGCCGCCGGGTTGAATCTACCAAAGCGCCCCTCTGCCCACCCCTGCGCCTCCTTTGCCCCTCCCTCCCTTGCCTCCCCCTCCCTTGCCTCCCCCTCCCTGGGCGGCCTCTCCAAAATTCTCGCCAACGCCTTCCGCCACCGAGGCTTTTTGCTGATCAGCCTGGGGTTCACAACCTGCGGCTTTCACGTCTCCTTCATCGCCACCCACCTACCAGCATACGGCGAAATCTGCGGCGCGGCGCCCGTCGCCGGAGCTGCCGCCCTCAGCATCGTCGGCTTCTTCAATATTGTGGGAACCTTCCTCGCCGGACATCTTGGGGGACTCTATTCCAAAACCCGTGTTCTCGCGGGGATTTATTTGCTCCGAGCGATCAGCATCGCTGTTCTCCTTTGCATTCAACCCACGCCCACGATCTTTCTTATCTTCGCCGCTGTTGAAGGGTTTCTCTGGCTCGCAACCGTTCCTTTGACCAGCGGCTTCATTGGCGAGGCCTTCGGAACAGAATACCTTGCAACTCTCTTCGGTCTTACCTTTCTTTGCCACCAGGTGGGCGCCTTCTTCGGGGCCTGGCTCGGCGGGAAAATTTTTGCGCTCACGGGAACCTACGACATCATGTGGGTGGTCTTGGTCATACTCGCTTTGATCGCCATGATGCTGCATCTCATGATCAAGGAGCGCCCCGCCCCCCTTCTTTCAACGGCTCCCCCTTGACAAGCCTTCCTCCCTGTCCTACACAACCTCGTCCTCGTGGTGTAGCCACAAGGTCTCGGGGGTGTAGCTCAGTTGGTTAGAGCGTCGGCCTGTCACGCCGAAGGTCGCGGGTTCGAGTCCCGTCACTCCCGCCATAAGATTGAAGTCTTTTGTGGCATTGTGGTCGGGTTCGGGCTAAGGTCTCTGCCGAGATGCCATCGGAAGGCTCTCCTGGAGTTCGGACCCCAAGTGTAGGGTGGGAACGATGGATAGTAGCTGGCTCAATGATATCCTACCAAAATACCTGCCGATTCTGATCTTCTTGGTGATCGCCATCGGGCTCTCCGTCTTCATGGTGGGGGCGTCGTGGCTGGTGGCGAAACAACGCCCCGACCCTGAGAAAGGGTCCGCCTATGAATGCGGGTTTGAAGCGTTTGGCGACGCTCGCTCGAAGTTCGAGGTGCGCTTTTACCTTGTCGCCATCCTGTTCATCATCTTCGATCTGGAAATCGCCTTCCTGTTTCCTTGGGCCATCAGCCTGGGGAAAATTGGCGTGTTCGGATTCTGGTCGATGATGCTGTTCCTTGGGGTGCTGACCATCGGCTTCATCTATGAGTGGCGAAAGGGAGCCTTGGAATGGGAGTGACCAAGTCTGGTCTGGTGACGCCCACACACGCCGCGCCGTTGCCGCCTGGCCCCGCGCAGGATCGTGTGTTGGACTTCGTCTCCGACGAACTCCAGAACAAGGGGTTCATCGTCGCCAACGTCGATAAGTTGGCCAACTACGTCCGCACCGGCAGTTTATGGCCCATGACCTTCGGGTTAGCCTGCTGTGCGGTGGAGATGATCCACGCGGGTTGCTCGCGCTACGATCTGGATCGCTTCGGCGTGGTGTTTCGGCCCTCGCCGCGCCAGTCGGACGTGATGATCGTCGCCGGGACGCTGACCAATAAGATGGCCCCAGCCCTGCGCCGCGTGTACGACCAGATGTCCGAGCCACGCTGGGTCATCTCCATGGGGTCGTGTGCCAATGGCGGGGGCTATTACCATTATTCCTATTCGGTGGTGCGCGGGTGTGACCGCATCGTCCCGGTGGACGTTTACGTCCCAGGGTGCCCACCGACCGCGGAAGCTCTTTTGTACGGCATTATGCAGTTACAAAAGAAGATTCGGCGGACCGGCTCCATTCTTCGTTAGACAGCAGGGACGGCCAATGACGCAAGCATTGAGGGATTTGGGTGATTTTGTCGCCTCCACCCTGCCGAATGACGTGCTCGACACCACCATCAATCGGGTCGGCGAGCTGACCATCACCGTGCGAGCCTCGGCTATCGTCAAAGTGTTGACGCTGTTGCGCGATGATCCAGGGTGCTTGTTCTCGCAACTGATGGATGTGTGTGGCGTCGATTGGCCGGGGCGCGAACTGCGCTTCGACGTGGTTTATCACCTCTTATCCATGAAGCACAACCAACGGGTGCGGGTCAAGGTGGCCACGGATGAGGTCACGCCGGTTCCCTCGGTGACGGGGCTATTTTCCACCGCTGGGTGGTTCGAGCGCGAGACCTGGGACATGTACGGGGTGATTTTCTCCGATCATCCGGACTTGCGGCGGCTCCTCACCGATTACGGGTTCGAGGGACATCCGTTGCGCAAGGACTTCCCCCTGACGGGCATGGTGGAGGTGCGGTACGACGAACAGCAGAAGCGGTGTGTCTATGAGCCGGTGAAGCTCACCCAAGACTATCGCAGCTTCGATTTCCTCTCGCCGTGGGAAGGGGCAGGCATGCTTCCCGGCGATGAGAAAGCGGAAGGGAATCGCTGATATGGCTGAAGCGACGATTAAAACCTACAACATCAACTTCGGGCCGCAGCATCCCGCTGCGCACGGGGTGCTCCGCCTGATCTTGGAAATGTCGGGCGAGGTGGTCGAACGGGCCGACCCGCATATCGGTCTGCTCCATCGCGGTACCGAGAAACTGATCGAGCACAAGGCCTATCAGCAATCGACGCCCTATTTCGACCGGATGGATTACGTCGGCACCATGAACCAGGAGCACGCCTTCGTGCTCGCGGCGGAAAAGCTGCTGGGGGTGGTGGTGCCAGAGCGCGGGCAATATGTCCGGGTGCTCTATTGCGAGATTGGCCGCATTCTCAACCACCTGCTGAACGTCTGTTCGTTCGTGTTCGACGTGGGCGGCATGACCCCCATGTTGTGGGGGTTCGAGGAACGCGAGAAGCTGATGGAATTTTATGAGCGGGCCAGTGGTGCCCGCTTACATTCCAACTATTTCCGTGTGGGCGGAGTCGCAGCCGACCTGCCCGCCGGGTTGTGCGAAGACATCCTGGCGTGGTGCCAGACCTTCCCCAAGGTTCTGGACGATATCGAGACTCTGGTGACGGAGAATCGGATTTTCAAGCAACGCACGGTGGATATCGGCACCGTTTCCATGGAACAAGCCCTGGATTGGGGCTTTACGGGACCGAACTTGCGCGCCTGTGGCGTCGCTTGGGATTTGCGCCGGGCGCAGCCCTACGAGGTTTACGACCGGCTCGAATTCGATATTCCGGTTGGGAAGCACGGCGATTGCTATGATCGTTACCTGATGCGCATCATCGAGATGCGGGAGTCGGTGAAGATCATGCGTCAGTGCATCGCCCAGATGCCGGTAGGGCCGATCAAGACCCAGGATTGGAAGGTCAGTCCACCCCCTCGGGCGGAGATGAAGCGGTCCATGGAGGCCCTGATTCATCACTTCAAGCTGTTCAGCGAGGGCTTCCACGTTCCCGCGGGCGAGGTTTATGCGGCGGTGGAAGCGCCCAAGGGCGAGTTCGCGGTCTATATGATCTCGGACGGCAGCAACAAGCCCTATCGTTGTAAAATCCGGCCGCCTGGCTACGCCCACCTTCAAGCTCTCGACATGATGTCCAAGGGGCACATGTTGGCTGACGTGGTTGCCAATATCGGCTCCATCGACATCGTTTTCGGCGAGATCGACCGATGAGCACATCCCCACAGACTCCCTTCGCTTTCACCCCCGAGAACCTCGCGATGGTCAAGACGATCGTCGCCAAGTATCCCGCCGGGCGTCAGCAATCCGCCGTGATGCCGTTGCTGGACTTGGCGCAGCGCCAAGAAGGCTGGGTCAGCATGAGCGTGATCGAGGCCATCGCCGAGTTGCTCGATATGGCCCCGATCCGGGTGCAGGAGGTCGTCACCTTCTACACCATGTACAATCAAAAGCCGGTGGGGAAATTCCACGTTCAGGTGTGTACCAACATCTGCTGCCTGTTGACCGGCTCGGATGGGGTGTCGGAGGCGTGCAAGGGTGCCCTGGGGGTCAGTTTCGGCGAAACCACCAGCGACGGCCTGTTTACCTTAAGCGAGGTGGAGTGCCTGGGGGCCTGTACCAACGCGCCGATGATGCAGATCAACGATGATTATTACGAGGATCTAACGCCCGACAGCACCAAGACCATCTTGGAGACACTGAAGCGCGGAGAGACTCCCAAGACAGGCCCCTGGAATGGACGCCAGAATTCGGCTCCCCTGGGCGGCCCCACCACCCTGACCGAGTTGTCCTTTTCGACCCCGAGGGAGAAGGCGTGATGCTGCGCGACCAGGACCGGATCTTCACCAATCTCTATGGACTCCACGATTGGGGTCTCAAAGGGGCTCAGGCGCGCGGCGATTGGGATCGGACCAAGGCGCTCTTGGACAAGGGCCGTGACGCGATTATCGAGGATATTAAGAACTCGGGTCTGCGGGGACGCGGGGGGGCAGGTTTCTCCACCGGAATGAAGTGGTCGTTCATGCCCAAGACCGAGGGCGCGCGTCCGCACTACCTGGTGATCAACGCCGATGAAGGCGAGCCGGGAACCTGCAAGGATCGCGAGATCATGCGCTTCGATCCCCATAAGTTGGTGGAAGGCGCGTTGATCGCAGCCTTCGCCGTGGGAGCGCGTGCCGCCTACATCTACATTCGCGGCGAGTTCATCCGTGAGGCGCAGAACCTTCAGGCGGCCATTGATCAAGCCTACGCCGCCCATCTGATCGGCAAGAACGCCTGTGGCTCGGGCTGGGACTTCGATTGCTACGTGCATCGGGGGGCCGGGGCCTATATCTGCGGCGAGGAATCGGCGCTGATCGAAAGTTTGGAAGGCAAGAAGGGCCAGCCGCGTCTGAAGCCTCCGTTCCCGGCGGGCGTCGGGTTGTGGGGCTGTCCGACCACGGTGAACAACGTGGAATCCATCGCGGTGGTCCCCACCATCCTGCGGCGCGGAGCCAGTTGGTTCGCGGGCCTGGGCCGGCCGAAAAATTCCGGCACCAAGTTGTTTTGCATCTCCGGGCACGTCAACAAGCCGTGCAACGTGGAAGAGGAGATGGGGATCCCCTTGAAGGAACTGCTGGAGAAGCATGCCGGTGGCGTGCGCGGCGGGTGGGACAACCTGCTGGCCGTCATTCCCGGCGGCTCATCGGTCCCGGCCCTGCCGATTGCGGTATGCGAGACGGTGTTGATGGATTTCGACTCGTTGCGCGATGTTCGCTCGGGACTGGGAACGGCGGCGGTGATCGTGATGGACAAGTCCACCGACATCGTGCGGGCCATTACGCGGCTGTCGCGCTTTTACAAGCACGAGTCTTGTGGCCAGTGCACCCCGTGCCGCGAAGGCACCGGCTGGATGTGGCGGATGATGGAGCGTCTGGCGCGGGGCGAGTCCTCGGCCGAAGACGTGGATCTGCTGGAGCAGATCACCCGCCAGGTGGAAGGTCATACCATTTGCGCCCTTGGCGATGCCGCGGCATGGCCGATCCAGGGCCTGATCCGCAATTTCCGCTCGGAGGTCGAGAAAAAGATCACCAAGCAGACGCAGAGCGTGGCCTGAGGAGAGACAAGAGATCATGCCCAAGCTAACCATTGATGGACATCCGATCGACGTCGAGGCCGGGACCACCATCCTTCAGGCGGCCGACGCCCTCGGCATTGAAATTCCTCGCTTTTGCTACCACGAGCGCTTAGCCATTGCGGGCAATTGCCGCATGTGCTTGGTGGACGTGGAAAAAATGCCGAAGCCGGTGGCCTCCTGCGCCATGCCGGTGGGTGAGGGCATGGTGGTTCACACCAAGAGCGCCACCGTGCGTAAAGCGCGTCAAGGGGTGATGGAGTTCCTGCTTATCAATCACCCCCTCGATTGCCCCATTTGCGATCAAGGCGGGGAGTGCGATCTCCAGGATCAGGCGATGGCCTACGGCGGCACGCACAGCCGCTACCAGGAAGAGAAGCGCTCCATTGAGGATCGGGATTATGGTCCCTTGATCCAGACCTGGATGACGCGCTGCATTCACTGCACCCGCTGCATCCGTTTTATTACCGAGATTGCCGGGACGCCGGTGCTGGGAGGGCTGGGCCGCTCCGAGCACATGGAAGTATCGAAGTACGTGGGCGCGGCCTTGAGCTCGGAATTGTCGGGCAACCTCATTGACCTCTGTCCGGTGGGGGCGCTGACCAATCGTCCAGCGGCCTACACCTACCGCTCGTGGGAATTGAAGAAGACCGAGTCGGTGGACACCATGGATGCGCTGGGTTCAGCCATCCGGGTGGATACCCGTGGCAACGAGGTCGTCCGCATCCTGCCCCGCGTCAATGACGACGTGAACGAGGAATGGCTGTCGGATCGCTCGCGCTTTGCCTGTGATGGGCTGAAGCGGCAGCGCTTGGATCGCTGTTATGTGCGCAAAGACGGCAAGCTCCTGCCGGTGGGCTGGAGCGAGGCCCTGGGCGTCATCGCCAAGCGCCTGCAAGGCGTCGCGGGGGAGGGAATTGCCGCCATCGCCGGCGATCAAGTCGATTGCGAGACCTTGGTGGTGGTCAAGGATTTGATGGCTGCCCTGGGCAGCCCCCATCTCGATTGCCGCCAAGATGGCGCGGCGTTGGATGCCACGGTACGGGCGTCGTATCTGTTCAACAGCACCCTCGCCGGAATCGAAGAGGCCGACGCGGTGCTGATCCTTGGCTCCAATCCTCGGCGCGAGGCTCCGGTGCTGAATGCCCGGTTGCGCAAGCGCTGGCTGAAGGGCGGCTTCAAGGCGGCAGTGATCGGTCCCAAGGCGGATCTCACCTTCCAGCACGAGTGGCTGGGCGAAGACGCCAAGATCCTGCTCGACCTCGCGGAGGGACGGCATCCCTTCCTTGAAGTGCTGAAAGCGGCCAAGAAGCCTGCCTTGATCCTGGGACAAGGCGCGTTGGCGCGCGCCGATGGGGCCGCGATCCTGGAACTGGCGCGGCGCGTGGCCGAGGCCACCGGCATGATCATCGACGGCTGGAACGGATTTAACGTGTTGCACACCGCGGCAGCGCGGGTGGGTGGCCTGGACCTCGGGTTCGTTCCCGGAGCGGGCGGTCGCGATGTGGCCGGAATCGTGGCAGGTGCCGCCTCCGGAGACATCTCGACGGTGTTCCTGGTGGGGGCCGACGAGGTGGACATGGGCGGACTGGGCAACGCCTTCGTCGTCTATCTGGGCAGCCACGGCGACGCCGGGGCGCATCGGGCGGACGTGGTGCTTCCCGGTGCGGCCTACACGGAAAAGTCGGCCACCTTCGTCAACACCGAAGGACGGGTGCAGCGGACTCATCTGGCGGTGTTCCCGCCCGGCGAGGCCAAGGAAGATTGGCGAGTGATCCGCGCGTTGTCCGAGGCCCTGGGCAAGGCGTTACCTTACGACAGCCCGCGCCAGGTGCGCGAACGGTTGGCTGCGGTCAATCCCCTGTTCGCCACCCTGGACGAGATCAAGGCCGCGGCTTGGGGGGCGTTTGGCACCTCGGGGGCGCTGAGTGACCAGCCCTTGGTCTCCGCTGTCGATAATTTCTACATGACCGATCCCATCAGCCGTGCCTCCAAGACCATGGCGGAGTGCATGACGGCATTCGGGGCGGGCTGCGGCTGCAACTCCCATAAGAAGACGGGCACCCATGGCTGAGATTCTCCCTCCAGAGCTCCTGCGCCTGATCGTCATCGTCGCTTGGATTCTCCTCATCACCGTGCCGTTGCTGATGGCGGTGGCGTACCTCACCTATGCCGAGCGCAAGGTGATCGGTGCCATGCACATGCGCAAAGGCCCCAATGTGGTGGGACCGTTGGGGCTGTTGCAGCCCCTGGCGGACGGTGCCAAGCTGTTCTTCAAGGAAACCGTCCTCCCCACCGGGGCCAACAAAGGCGTGTTCCTGCTGGCCCCGATGATCACCTTCTCGTTGGCGTTGGTCGCCTGGGCGGTGATCCCCTTCGATAAGGGATGGGTGCTGGCCAACATCAACGTGGGCGTGCTGTACCTGTTTGCGATTTCCTCGCTTGGGGTTTACGGCATCATCATGTCGGGGTGGGCGTCGAACTCCAAGTATGCGTTCCTGGGCGGGCTGCGCTCGGCGGCGCAGATGGTGTCCTACGAGGTATCCATCGGCTTCGTGCTGGTGTCGATCCTCTTGAGCGTCGGCTCGCTCAACCTGTCCGATGTGGTCGAGCGGCAGAGGACGGTGTGGTTCATCATCCCCCATCTGCCCATGTTCGTGATCTTCCTGGTGTCGGGATTGGCGGAGACCAATCGCTCGCCCTTCGATCTGCCGGAAGCGGAATCGGAACTGGTGGCGGGCTATAACGTCGAATACTCGTCCATGGCTTTCGCCCTGTTCTTCCTCGGCGAATACGCCAACATGATCCTCATGAGCGCCATGACGTCGATCTTGTTCCTGGGAGGCTGGTTGCCGCCGCTGGACATTGCGCCGTTCAATTGGATCCCCGGCATCGTCTGGTTCTGCCTGAAGATCGCCCTGGTGTTGTTCGTGTTCCTGTGGGTTCGCGCCACCTTCCCGCGCTATCGCTACGATCAGTTGATGCGCTTGGGATGGAAGGTGTTCCTGCCGTTCTCGCTGTTCTGGCTGGTGCTGACCGCCGGCGTGTTGCTTGCGTTCGACTGGCTGCCGACCGGTACCGCTGTTGTAGGGAGGCTTTAGGCGATGTCGTTTTTCGACCGCACTGCGCGAGGGTTTCTCTTGGTTGAGCTGCTGCAAGGCTTGGCCCTGACCTTGAGCTACATGTTCAAGCCAACGGTGACCATCAACTATCCCTATGAGAAGGGGCCGCTGTCGCCTCGGTTCCGTGGGGAACACGCCCTGCGGCGCTACGCCAGTGGTGAAGAGCGCTGCATCGCGTGTAAGCTGTGCGAGGCGGTGTGTCCCGCCCAGGCCATCACCATCGAGGCGGAGCCTCGGGCGGATGGGTCGCGGCGGGCACGGCGTTACGATATCGACATGACCAAGTGCATCTACTGCGGTTTCTGTCAGGAAGCCTGCCCGGTGGACGCCATCGTTGAGGGACCGAACTATGAGTTCGCCACCGAAACGCGGGCGGAGCTGATGTACAACAAACAAAAATTGCTCGCGAACGGTGATCGCTGGGAGGCCGAGCTGGCCATGCGCATCACCGCCGACGCGCCTTACCGCTGAGCAGGGGGGATAGCATGATCGCGGCACTCGTTTTCTACATGTTCGCAGGGATCGCCCTGGCCAGCGGGGTGATGGTTATCTCCGCCCGCAACCCGGTGCATTCCGTCCTGTTCCTGATCCTCTGCTTCTTCAACGCCGCAGGATTGTTCCTGCTGCTGGGAGCGGAATTCCTCGCCATGCTGTTGGTGATCGTTTACGTCGGCGCGGTGGCTGTGCTGTTCCTGTTCGTGGTGATGATGCTGGACATCAACTATGTCCGCCTGCGCCAGGGCTTCTTGCAGTATCTGCCTTTGGGCGGCGTGGTCGGCCTTGTCCTGCTGGTGGAATTGGTGGCCATGTTGGGCAGCCGAGCTTTCACCCCTCCCAGCCTGAAGGGCGTGGTAGCGGCTGCTGCTCCGGCAAGTAACGCCATCACCAATACCGAGGCTCTGGGGCGGTTACTCTACACGGATTACGCCTACCTGTTCCAGGCCTCGGGGGTGATCCTCTTGGTGGCGATGATCGGGACCATTTTGTTGACGCTGCGAACCCGTCCCGGCGTGCGCAAGCAGAAAATCAAGGATCAGTTGGCGCGCACTGCCGCCAATTCCGTCGAAGTTCGTAAGGTTTCCAGCGGGAGGGGCATCTGATGTTTGAAATCGGCCTAGCCCACTATCTGACGGTGGCGGCAATCCTGTTCACCTTGGGGGTCTTCGGCATCTTCCTCAACCGGAAGAACATCATCGTCATCATGATGTCCATCGAGTTGATGCTGTTGGCTGTCAATATCAATCTGGTGGCGTTCTCGTCGTATTTGCACGACATGGTGGGGCAGGTGATGGCGATGTTCATCCTCACCGTCGCCGCCGCCGAGGCTGCTATTGGTCTGGCTATCGTCGTCGTCTTCTTCCGTAACCGCGGCACCATCGCGGTCGAGGAAGTCAGCGAGCTGAAGGGGTAATCAGCGATGAATATCTACGTCGCCGCAGTCTTCCTGCCGCTGCTGGGTGCGATCGTGGCCGGGTTTTTCGGCCGCTTCATGGGCGATCGCGGGGCGCAAATCGTCACCTGCACCTTGCTGGGGATCTCGGCGGTCCTGTCGGGGCTGATCTTCAAGGAGGTCGCTCTCGAAGGCAATCAGCATACCCAGTTGCTCTTGCACTGGATTCAATCCGGGACCCTGGACGTGTTCTGGGCCTTGAAGTTCGATACCCTAACTGCCGTCATGATGGTGGTCGTTACCTGGGTCTCGTTCATGGTCCACGTCTACTCCGTGGGCTACATGAGCCACGATTCCTCCATTCCCCGCTTCATGAGCTATCTCTCCCTGTTCACCTTCGCCATGCTGATGCTGGTGACGGCCGACAACCTGGTGCAGATGTTCTTTGGTTGGGAAGGGGTTGGCGTCGCCTCTTACCTGTTGATCGGCTTCTGGTACGAAAAGCCGTCGGCCTCGGCCGCCGCCATCAAGGCCTTCGTGGTCAACCGCGTGGGAGACTTCGGCTTCGCCTTGGGGATTTTCGGCGTCTACATGCTGTTCGGCAGCGTTAATCTTGCCGCGATCTTCTCCGCCGCGCCGACCCAGGCCGCCACGGTGGTGACCTTCTTCGGTATCGAGGCCAATGCCATTACCCTGTGTTGTTTACTGCTGTTCGTGGGGGCTATGGGAAAATCGGCCCAGTTGGGACTGCACACTTGGCTGCCTGACGCCATGGAAGGCCCGACCCCCGTGTCCGCCCTGATCCACGCCGCCACCATGGTGACGGCGGGCGTGTTCATGGTCGCGCGGATGAGCCCGTTGTTCGAGTACTCCGACACCGCCCTGACCGTCGTGACCCTGGTAGGTGCGGCAACGGCGTTCTTCGCCGCTACGGTGGGCTGCGTGCAGAACGATATCAAGCGCATCATCGCGTATTCGACCTGCTCCCAGTTGGGCTACATGTTTTTCGCCATTGGCGTGTCGGCCTATCAGGCCGCCATTTTCCACCTCATGACCCATGCCTTCTTTAAAGCGTTGCTGTTCCTTGGTGCTGGCTCCGTGATCCACGCCATGAGCGACGAGCAGGACATTCGCAAGATGGGTGGCATCTGGTCCCATGTGAAGGTGACCTGGGCCTTGATGTGGATCGGGTCGCTGGCGTTGGCGGGGATTCCCTTCTTCGCCGGATATTATTCCAAGGACTTCATTCTGGAAGCGGCTTGGGGTTCCGGGTCGTGGGCGGGGCAGTTGGCCTATATCCTGGGCATCATGGCCGCGTTCCTGACCGCGTTCTACTCTTGGCGTCTCCTCATCCTCACCTTCCACGGCAAGCCTCGGGCCGACGAGCATGTGATGGCTCATGTGCATGAAAGCCCCTTGGTCATGGTTCTGCCGCTCGCGGTGCTGGCGGCGGGGGCCGTGTTTGCGGGCATGTTGGGATACGACTTGTTCGTGGGCGAGAAGCTGGGCGGGTTCTGGCGGGATTCGATCCAGGTGCTCGCAGGCCACCCCGCCATGCACCAGGCGCATCATGTCTCGGAATTGGTGAAGTTGACCCCCACCATCCTGGCCGCTGCGGGGATCGCCCTGGCCTATCTGCTGTACTCGTTCTTCCCGTCCATCCCGGGGAAGCTCGCCACCACCTTCCGGGGCGTCTACCTGTTCTTGTTGAACAAGTGGTACTTCGACGAGTTGTACGACTTCCTGTTCGTTCGTCCCGCTTTCAGACTCGGTAAGGGCTTGTGGCACGGCGGCGATGGGGCGCTTATCGACGGCGTGGGGCCGGACGGCGTGGCCGCGGCAACCGGGGTGATTGCCAAGAAAGTTGGCAAGCTCCAGTCGGGATACCTTTACCACTATGCCTTCGCGATGCTGATCGGCGTGGCGGTTTTCGTAACCTGGTACATGTTCAACGCACGCTAGGACTGAGGAACGTCCCCATGACCGAACCCATGACCGACTGGCCTCTTCTTTCGCTGACGACGTTTCTGCCGCTGGTCGGGGCGTTGTTCATCCTGGCGATCCGAGGCGATGCCAAAGTGGTGGCGCGTAACGCTCGTAATGTGGCGTTGCTCACCTCGGTGGCGACCTTTATCGTCTCGCTCTTCATTTTGAAGGGCTTCGATGGGAGCTCCGCCGCTTTCCAATTGCGCGAGACCGTCGCTTGGCTGCCGGAATCGACCCTCACCTACGCCATGGGGGTGGATGGCATCTCCCTCTGGTTCGTGCTCCTGTCCACGTTTTTGACGCCGGTGTGTATCCTGTCGTCGATGGGCGCGGTGGAGACCCGGGTCAAGGAATACATGATCGCCTTCCTGGTGCTGGAAACCATGATGGTCGGCATGTTCTGCGCCGTTGACATGATCCTGTTCTATCTGTTCTTCGAGGGCGTTCTCATCCCCATGTTCATCATCATTGGGGTGTGGGGCGGAGCGCGGCGGGTTTATGCCGCGTTCAAGTTCTTCCTCTATACCCTGCTGGGCTCGGTGCTGATGCTGATCGCCATGCTGGCCATGTATCTCCAGGCGGGGACCAGCGATATCGGCGAATTGATTCACTTCGCCATGACGTCTGGTTTTGCCAAGGACATGCAGATCTGGCTGTGGCTGGCCTTCTTTGCCTCGTTCGCGGTCAAGGTGCCCATGTGGCCGGTGCACACCTGGTTGCCCGATGCCCACGTGGAGGCGCCCACGGCGGGCTCGGTGATCCTGGCGGGCGTCCTGTTGAAGATGGGAGCCTATGGCTTCCTACGCTTCTCGGTGCCGATGCTGCCCTATGCCACGGAGTTTTTCACGCCACTGGTCTACACCCTCTCCATCGTCGCGGTGATCTACACCTCCCTGGTGGCGCTGGTGCAGGAGGACATGAAAAAGCTGATCGCTTATTCGTCCGTCGCGCACATGGGCTATGTCACCATCGGCATCTTCTCCATGACGACGCAAGGGGTGGAGGGTGCCCTCTATCAGATGCTGTCCCATGGCATCGTCTCGGCGGCGCTGTTCCTGTGCGTGGGCGTCATCTACGATCGCATGCACACCCGTGAGATTTCTCGGTATGGTGGGCTGGCGGGACGGATGCCCAAGTATGCTGCCATTTTCATGCTGTTTACCATGGCCTCGGTCGGGCTGCCGGGGACTGGCGGATTCGTCGGTGAATTCCTGGTGTTGGTGGGGGTGTTCCAAGTCAATACCTGGGTGGCCTTCTTTGCCGCCACCGGCTTGGTGTTGGGCGCCGCCTACATGCTCTACCTCTATCGCCGAGTGATCTTCGGCAAACTAACGCGTGAGGATCTCAAGGGCATCTTGGATGTGGGCCCGCGAGAAATCGCCATGTTCGCGCCCTTGGTCCTGTTGGTGCTGTGGATGGGAATTTACCCGCCGACCTTCCTTGATCCCATGCATGCCTCGGTCAAGGGGCTGATATCGAACTTTCAGGTCGCCAAGAACGCACCTGCCAACCCGGCCGTTGCGGCTCGCTGAGGGGAACGGATATGACCGGCTCGTTGAATCTTTCCTCGGTTTTGCCCGAACTCCTCTTGGTGTTGGCGGCCTTGGTGTTGTTGATGCGCGGCGTTTTCATGAAACGCGATAGCACGCGGAGCACGACCTGGCTCGCCGTGGGCGTTTTGCTGGTGGCCGCCGTTCTTGTCCTTGTCTACAGTCGTGGGGATACGCTGGCGTTTGGCGGCATGTTCATCGCCGATAAGTTCTCGGCTTTTGTCAAGGTGATGATCTTGGCAGCCTCCGCCCTGACCGCGCTGATGAGCCTGCCTTATCTGGAAGAGGAAAAGCTGGGGCGGTTCGAGTATCCCGTCTTGGTGCTGTTCGCCACCACGGGCATGATGATGATGGTATCGGCCAACTCCTTCATGTCCCTTTATCTGGGGCTGGAGTTGCAGTCGTTGTCGCTCTATGTGCTTGCGGCCTATCATCGCGATAATGCTCGTTCCACCGAGGCGGGGCTGAAGTATTTCGTCCTGGGAGCCTTGGCCTCGGGCATGCTGCTGTACGGCATTTCCTTGGTGTATGGATTCTCGGGCAGCATGTCGTTCCCCGTTCTGGCCGGACTTTTCGGCGGGGAACACCATGGGGCGCCCCATCTCGGCGTGATCGCCGGGTTGGTGTTCATCCTTGCTGGATTGGCGTTCAAGCTGTCGGCGGCACCGTTCCACATGTGGGCACCCGATGTGTATGAAGGCGCGCCCACGCCCGTGACCTCGTTCTTCGCAGTAGCGCCGAAGATCGCGGCGGTGGCCTTGGTGGCGCGCGTTATGATCGGACCGTTCGGGGAGATGGGGGACCAGTGGCGTCAGGTGGTCAGCGTTATCGCCATCCTGTCCATGTTTATCGGCGCGTTCGCCGCCATCGTTCAGACCAATATCAAGCGCCTGATGGCCTATTCCTCCATCGGGCATGTGGGGTTCATCCTGGTGGGCCTGGCCGCTGGCCTCATGGGCGTGAAGGGGATGCTGATCTATTTGGCGGCCTACGTCATCATGAACGTGGGGACTTTTGCCATTATCCTTTCCATGCGGCGCGGCGGGCGCATGGTGGAAGATATCAATGACTTGGCGGGGCTGTCCAAGACCCGTCCCATGATGGCCTTGGCCATGGTGATCATGATGTTCTCCATGGCGGGAATCCCACCCATGGCCGGGTTCTTCGGTAAGCTGTTCGTCTTCGAGGCCGCTGTCGCGGCGGGATTGTTCCCCCTCGCGATTTTGGGCATTCTGACCAGCGTGGTGAGCGCCTTCTATTACCTGCGCATCATCAAGGTGATGTACTTCGACGAAGCCGCCGAGCCGTTTGATCGGCCCTCCAGCCGGATCATGGGCGTGGTGATGGCGGTCTCTGCCGTCGCGGTGGTGGTGTTTCCCCTGTTCCCCATGCCCTCCCTGGAGCGCGGGGCGAATGCCGCCGCGGGGAGCTTCCAGGCCCCCATCGCAACGGAAGGCTCGGTGGTGGTGACGCCTCCGCCGCCGCCGCCCGCGGAAGCCGTGGCGAAGCCTGGGTGATGTTTGAGGATCCATCGACGCAAGTCCGCCTCTGCCGGTTGGATTGCGTCGATAGCACCAATGATGAGGCTCGGCGGTTGGCGCTTTCTGGTGCCGCCGCCGATTTTCTTGTGGTTACGGCCCGGGAGCAGACCGCTGGTCGAGGACGACGCGGGCGAGTGTGGATTAGTCCGCCGGGAAATCTCCAGGTCTCGGTGCTGCTGCGACTGACCGGGGATTTGGGACGAGCGGCCCAGTTGGGGTTTGCTGCCTCAGTGGCGCTGGTGGACGCGTTTCGGGCGCTGGCACCCGAGGGGCGCTTCGTTGCCAAGTGGCCCAACGATGTGTTGGCGGGAGGACGGAAGTGCTCCGGGATGTTGTTGGAGGCCGTTGGGGACGCGTGGTTGGTGCTGGGTGTGGGCGTTAATGTGGTCGAGGCTCCGCCGCCCGAGGGGCTGAACCATCCCGCAGTGGCGTTGGCCGATCTTGGGTATCAAGGAGACCAGGAGACGGTTCTGTCCGCATTTCTGGCGGCTTTCGTGCCGTGGGTAAGGGTTTGGCGTGAGGAGGGATTTGCGCCGATTCGCGCCGCTTGGCTGGCACGGGCCGAGGGCGTGGGGGCGCCGGTGGTGGTGCGTCTGACCGAGGAGACCTTGACCGGGACATTTATCGGTCTGGACGAGGGTGGGGCCTTGGTTTTAGAACAAGTCGACGTTGGAATACGGCGAATCTGGGCGGGCGATGTGTATTTCCCCGGTGGCTAAAAGCGCTAGGGCTCTTGGGGCATTGACAGCCTCGGGGGAGATTGCTTCCCTCGCGCGTGGAACAAGGGTTATGGGTTATGCTTCTTGCGATTGATGTCGGCAATACAAACATCGTCTTTGCTGTGTTCGATGGCGAACAAGTTCGAGGGGAGTGGCGTGCGTCCACTGACACGGATCGCACCGCCGACGAGTTGGGCGTCTGGTTGATGCAGCTGATGGCCATTGAGGGACTGAAGCGCGAGGATGTCAGCGCCGCCATCATCGCCAGCGTGGTTCCCGCCATGGTGTTCTCGTTGCGGATGTTGTGTCGGCGGTATTTTGCCTGCTCGCCGGTGGTGGTGGGAGAAGAAGGAGTTGACCTCGGTATCACCATTTTGCTGGATCGCCCCGAGGAAGTGGGTGCGGACCGCTTGGTGAATGCGGTCGCGGCGCATCGGTGCTATCCTGGCCCGCTGATCATCATCGATTTTGGCACTGCAACGACGTTCGATGTGGTGGATGCCACGGGGAATTACTGCGGGGGAGCCATTGCGCCGGGGATTAATCTCTCCCTGGAAGCCCTGCACATGGCGGCGGCGAAGCTGCCTCGGGTGGCGATCGGTCGCCCCAAGACCGTCATCGGCAAGGCCACCGTCCCGGCCATGCGCTCCGGAATATTCTGGGGGTACGTGGGGCTGATCGAAGGACTGGTGACGCGAATAGAAGAAGAGTTAGGAACCAAGACCCGAGTAATTGCCACGGGTGGATTGGCTCCATTGTTTGCTGATGCTACCAAGAGCATTAATACCTTGGATCTCGATCTTACCTTGCGCGGCTTGTTGGAAATCCATCGCCGCAACGCACGACCGGAGTAAGCATGCCGCCTTCTACCATGGGTCATGATGAGTTGTTCTTCCTTCCTCTTGGGGGGGCGGGCGAAATTGGCATGAACCTCAATTTGTATGGGTACGGTGGCAAGTGGTTGATGGTCGACCTTGGGGTGACCTTTGGCGACGATAGCATGCCCATGATCGATGTGGTCATGCCCGACCCCGCTTGGATCGAGGCTCAAGCCGAGAACCTCGTCGGCCTGGTAGTGACCCATGCCCACGAGGACCATTTGGGGGCCATCCACTACTTGTGGCCTCGGTTGCGCTGTCCCGTTTATGCCACGCCCTTTGCTGCGGCGTTGCTCCACGGGAAGCTGCACGAAGCCGGATTGCAAGACCGCGTTCCCGTGCACGTGATGCCGTTGGGCTCGCGCTTCGATGTGGGACCGTTCAATGTGGAGTATGTGACCCTCACCCACTCTATCCCCGAGCCGAACTCGGTGGCGATCCGCACCCCGGCGGGGACGGTGTTCCATACGGGGGATTGGAAGTTCGATCCCAATCCATTGATCGGCGAGCCCGCCGACACCGACTCTCTGCGCCGCATCGGCAACGAGGGGGTGTTGGCCATGATTGGCGACTCCACCAACGTTTTCACTCAAACCCACTCGGGGTCCGAGGCCGACGTTCAAGCCACCTTCTTCAAGCTGCTGTCGCGGTTTCAGGGGCGCGTGGCGGTGGGGTGTTTCGCCACCAACGTGGCTCGGGTCCGCAGCATCGCCCTCGCCGCCGAAGCCCATGGGCGGTCGGTGGCCTTGGTGGGACGCTCCTTGTGGCGCGTGGCGAAGGCGGCAAGGGATCTCGGGTACCTGGATGGGGTGTCGCCGTTCCTCAGCGAACACGACGCCGGGTATCTTCCCGCCGGGAAGATCCTCTATCTGTGCACGGGAAGTCAGGGAGAAGCCCGAGCGGCCTTGTCCCGGATCGCCAACCAGTCCCAACCCCATGTGAGCTTAGGCAAGGGCGATGCGGTGATTTTTTCCTCCCGCGTTATTCCCGGAAACGAAAAAGCCATCTTCAAGCTGCAAAACGATCTGGTCCGCCTGGGAGCGGAAGTCATCACCGACCGCGATGAGCATGTCCATGTCTCTGGGCATCCAGGGCGACCGGAAATGGAGGTCATGTATCAACTGGTGCGGCCGCAGATCGCTATTCCGGTTCATGGGGAAGCGCGGCACATTCGGGAGCATTGCCTCCTGGCAAGGGCGTGCCAGGTGCCAGAAGCCTTAGTGGTCGAAAATGGCTCCATGGTGCGGCTGGCACCCGGGCCGGCCACCATCGTCGATCATGTGCCAACCGGACGACTAGCGCAGGATGGACCGAGACAGGTCCGACTGGATTCCGCCATTCTGAGAGATCGTCGGCGCATGGTTTATAACGGCTCTGCCGTCTGTACCGTGGTCGTGGATCGAAGAGGTGATCTGGTCAGCGAGCCTCAGGTGACCGCCTTGGGTCTGCTTGATGAAGAGCACTTCGCCGAGGAACACGAAACCGTGGTTGAGGCGGTGCGGGAAGCCTTCGAGGCGTTACCCTTGGTGGCTCGGTTAAATGATACCGTGGCGCGAGAGGCAATTCGGCGGGGAATCCGGCGGGTGCTGTGGGATATGTTGCGGCATAAGCCGATTACGTCGGTGCATTTGGTCCGGATTTAGGGCGGTTTTCCGCCGAAAAAGAAGGGGGTCCGGGGCATCGCCTCGGGCGGGGGTTGGGGCGGCAGCCCCGGCGCAAGCCAGACAGCCCATCCCCCCGACCCCCCAACAAAAAACCCCCGATTTTTTCGGGGGTTTTTTGTTGGGGGGTC
>JAVBJO010000140.1:0-11804 GCA_031546925.1 Rhodospirillaceae bacterium | reverse complement strand
GTCCGCAATGAACAACGTTTTCTTTGCAAAGAGTGCGGCTACAATTTTGTCGATAAGCCGCGTCGAGGGGTACCGTTAAAAGAAAAAATTCAAGTCCTTCTCCTGCACCTCAACGGCCTTTCTCTGAATGCGACAGCCAAGATCATGGGCGTCTCAACACCAACGATCATGAGGTGGGTGGCGGAATTCGCAGAAAAATACGCTGAGAAACCAGAACCTTCTGCCGGAGGGGTCGTGGTCATGGAGCTGGATGAGATGGGACATTCTTTGAAAAAAAGCCTGCAAACTGTGGATCTGGAAGGCTTATTGTCGAGATACCGGCGAATTGGTTGACTGGGAATGTGGGAGTCGTGATTGAAGCACCCTGAAAGTGCTCCTGAAACGGTTGAAAATTTGGAATTTCCGAAGCACAGGCGGCGTAGTCCCTCGCTACAGAAAGGCCACCCTTCCATTTTTCCAACCGTCTCAGGAGCACTTTCAGAGTGATTCGATCACGACTCCCACATTCCCCGTCAACCTGTTGTTGGCTGATATCGTGACAATCTTTTGTCTTTTACCGCTTCTCCGCCACCAAGAACAATCTGCGGAACGGAAACAAGGTGGTTCCATCCGCCTCGGGGGGATAAGCCTCGGCGATGCTCTGGGTATAATCGGCGAGAAACTGTTCTTGCTCTGGTTCGGTGAGAACATTCAGCAGTGGCCGCAACGTCGTCCCCTTCATCCATTCGACGACGGGATGGTCTCCTGTCAGCACATGCAGGTAGTCGGTTTCCCAGATATCCAGCTCTGTCACCAAGGGGCGCAGCAATCGATGGTAGAACGCCATCGCCCCAACGGGAGCTTTGCGCAAGAGGAAGGGCCGCAAATCCTCGGCCTTGGGGGAGGCGTCGATGGCGGCTGCCACCAATTGATGAGACGGCGCATCGTAATGACGTGGGATCTGGATCGCGAACACACCTCCGCCCGGCGCAACCAACCCGGCGAGGCGTGGAAAAAGCCTCGGGTGGTCTCCGAGCCACTGGAGCGCGGCGTTGGAGAAGAGGACGTCAATCGGCGCCTCGGGCTCCCACGTCGCAGCATCGGCCTGGACCCACTGGATAGGGCTTGGCGTTTGCCGAGCGGTGGCCAGCATCTCGGCGGAGGAATCCACTCCGATAATTTTGGCCTGAGGCCACCGCTCGGCGAGGATCCGCGTGATATTTCCGGTTCCACACCCCAGATCGACCACGGTTTTCGGCTGGCTCACCTTGATGCGAGCGAGAAGATCCAAGGCCGGCCGAAGACGAGGTTGGCTAAACAGGCTATACTGAGCGGGATCCCACGTCATCGTATCCTCCTAGAATAGGTTCAGCCAAGCACCGCCAAGACGACTTCATCCAGTCCCTTCTTGACGTCAATATCATCGGTCAGAGGCTCGATCATGGCAACGCGGATTGCTTCACGCATGTTCATTCCGGCGACCATCAAGGTGGCGCAATACACGAGAAGCCGCGTTGAAACGCCCTCTTCCAGGTCGTGCCCCTTGAGGGCGCGGAGCCGCTGCGCAAGCGCCACCAACGAGGCGACTTTATCTTCGCTCAACCCGGTCTCGGTGGCGACCACTTGGCATTCGACGTTGGTGGGCGGAAAATCGAACTCCAAGGCGAGGAAGCGTTGCCGTGTCGAGGGCTTCAATTGCTTCAGGACATTCTGATATCCCGGATTGTACGACACCACCAACATGAACTCATCCGGTGCCTGCAAGGTCTCCCCGGTGCGATCCAGGGGGAGGATCCGTCGATCATCCGTCAAAGGATGCAACACCACGGTGACATCTTTGCGGGCCTCGACCACTTCGTCAAGATAGGCGATGCCACCGGTCCGGACGGCGCGGGTCAGAGGCCCATCGGCCCAAACGGTATCGCCTCCCTTCAGGAGGTAGCGCCCGGTGAGATCGGCCGCCGTCAAATCATCGTGACAGGATACCGTGTAGAGGCTCCGCCCCAACTTGGCCGCCATGTGGGCCACGAAGCGCGTCTTGCCGCACCCGGTCGGTCCCTTCAGGAGCAGCGGGAGCTTGTGATGGTAGGCCAGTTCGAACACGGCGCATTCGTTACCGACGGGAAGATAGAACGGCACGGAGCCAGCAGGCGATGAGGTCACGGGAAAGCTCTCCAGAGCACGCCAAGAGGAAAGCCCTTAAGCGCGGTGCGAACGCAAGGGGCTGGGGGGAACAAGGGCGAGAACCACGAGAAGGATACCAGCAAAAAGCACCCCTTGCCCCCAACTTCGGTCAAGTGCCGTAAAAAGACCTCCCCCGATGCAGACGAGAAAACCAATGCTGTTGATAAGCTGTTTATAGGGTGGACGCCCTTGCAGGATCGGCAGGGCATACGTGATCAAGGCCACAAGGAGCATGCTGGACGCGACGAAAGAGGACGGCAAAGGAACCAAAATCGCCGTCACAATCGGCCCCCCTAGGAGCCAAAGCGTGGCTGCGACGTTGGCGGACAATCTCTTCTTCGTCCGCAGGGTGTGGCGCACGGTCTGGCGCAGGGTCTGGAGGACGAAAAGCGCCATGGCGATGTAGGGAAGCCGATCGATCCAGGGCAGAAATGCCGTCCCGGAATCCTTGAGGACCCCCTCGGAGAGCATAGCAAAATGCAGAAGGCCACAAAAAATCGTCAGACCAAGGATGCCACACAACCAGAAAACAAGATATCGAAGGTCAATCTTGGTCATTTGAAGCAGCAAAAACGTTAAAATAGCAAGCATCATCAATGTATTCATGGCGGACGACCAGAGAAATATCATCTCTGTATTCACGCTAGAACCTCCTTCTCTGAAAAGAGCCAGGCAGAGTCCAGACATTCCCATCAGAGGTGCGATTATCATGAGACCAATATACGTTTGTCGCTTCCCATTGATGATCGCTGATGCAATATTTCTTAATAAGACGATCAAATATAAAATCCGGGAAATAGGCAGCAACAATTTGATCAGGAAGGGAATTATCCCCTTTGGAGGGTTTTGCATAAGAGCGTAAGATCCCATATAGGGCTCTGACACAAATAACAAACTTGCAAAAACAGTCACAATGAACCCAAGTTCGGAGGGATTGTATTCGCACTCCTCCGCCATGATATAATATAAACCACCAGCAAGCGCAAAAAGTCCGGCAAAAGAGAATGCTAATAATTTGATATCATAAAGATATTTTACGTTTTCCTGATGAAAAAAAACATCATATACGCCGAAAAGAGCACCAACAGCGCTAGAGGCAAGTGCTGTGTGGAAAAATTTTAAGATGATTCCTTTGGATCTCTCATTCACAGCGGCCCCACTTCCTCATAATTTTACAGTTGATTAAAATTCGACTCCGGGCTGGCCTTTGATTCCTGAACGGAACGGATGTTTTACCGCAACCATCTCGGTAACCAGATCTGCGGCTTCGAGAATCTCGGCCAAGGCGTTCCGGCCGGTGAGGACCACATGCTGGCCTTCGGGGCGACCTTGCAGGAGAGGGAGAACCGTGGCCGGAGTTAAGTAATCGTAACGAAGCGCGATATTGATCTCGTCCAGAATGACCATGCGGAAGGAGGGATCGGACAACATCGCCTCGGCCACGCTCCAGGCCCGGGTGGCAGCGGCAATATCCCGCTCGCGATCTTGGGTTTCCCAGGTGAACCCTTCGCCCATGGCCTTGAAGACCACATGATCCGTAAAGGATTCGAGAACCCGACGCTCTGCTGTGTCCCAGGCACCCTTGATGAATTGGACAATCCCAACCTTGAAGCCATGCCCAACGCAACGAAGCGCCATGCCAAAGGCTGCCGTTGATTTTCCCTTACCGGGGCCGGTGTGGACAATGAAGAGGCCTTTTTCCCCTTGCTTCGTCGCCATGATTTTATCGCGCGTGGCTTTCTTTTTGGCCATTTTTTCGCTGTGACGATCTGGTGTCTCAACCAATGTTTTGCTCCCGATATGTTTCTGGTGCCAGCCGCTTTCGCGCCAATTCGACCATGTGCCAATTGTGAGTAAAGAACAAAACCTGCGTCCGCTTTGCCAATTGCGCTAGCACCTCCAGCGCAGCGACGACGCGATCATCGTCGAAGTGGACGAGCAAATCATCCGCGACAAAGGGAAGCTTCCATGCGGAATCAAGGTGGAGTTCGATCGAGGCAAGACGAAGAGCAAGGTACAATTGATCTCGACTTCCTTCGCTCAACCTGTCCACATCGACTTGAGTCTGCGTATCGCGCACGGCGCGGAGCACGAGTTTCCGGTCGCTATCAAGGTTGGTATCGAGTCCGGAGAAGTTTCCCAGGGTCAAATGGCGGAAAATTTCCGATCCTCGGTTCATCAGTGGTCCTTGGAAGCGCTTTCGGTAATTTTCGATTGCTTGGGACAGCAAGGCAGAGCCCATGCGAAGTCGGATATAGCGCTCGGCATCCTCGGTAATCTTGCTGGACAGCATCGCCATTTCTTGCTGCATTTCTGCGGAAATGCTTTCCCCGGAAAGCATTTCTTTGTGCTCTGCGCGACTTTGGGCCAGCCTGGCCTGCACCGTTGTCGCCTCGTCATCGAGGGCGTGGAGTTTGTTTTTAACCTCCTCCACCGCATTGCCGAGGCTATCCGGGCTGATACTTTCGGCTTCCTCCTGGAGCTGCTCCAGATGAAAACCGTCTCCGGCCTCCAGGATGCGCCGCTCCAGGTCCTTTTTATCCTGCTCGGCCTGGGCACGGGACAGGAAGCGATTTTCGATGCCTTCCAACCGTTCGGGTTGCCCCATGCACCCGGCTTGGCGGCACAGGATGTCAAGCGCCTCTAGGCTTCCCGTCAATTGGGTCGTAGCGGCACGGTGGGCGGCCTCGGTAGCCTCAATTTCCCCTTGGATGCGGCGCGCATCGCGCTCTGCCTCAAGCGCCTGCGTGGTCCGCACCTCCAACAGTCCCATGGCCTCAAGGGCGGGTTTCCCGGTCAAATCCGGCGCAACCGCCGCCATCAAGCGAGCGACGGCGTCCTTGAACGTCTCTGCGTCTTTTTCCATGGCCCTGATGCGGCGACTCAGCTCCTCCGCCTCGCCAAGGGCCTTATCGAGATCGCCCAAGAGGTCCAGAAGAGCCTCGACCTCGACCACACTGGTGTCGACGGTTCTCTCCAGGGGGAGGAGGGCGATTTTCCAGCGCTCCCGCCATTCGTTGCGCGCTTCGTCGAAAGCAGCGCGGCGCTTCCGAGCCATGTCCTGCTCTTTCCGCGCTGCATCCAGATCCCGCTCGGCGAGGGTGCGTTGTTCCAGTTGTCCCAAACAGCGCTCCGCCCTGTCCACCAGAGCCCGATAGGTGCCCTCTTCCCCCAGCAGCAGGGCGAGATTTTTTTGCTGTTCCTCCATCAGGGTGCACAGCCGCTTCCCTTCGTCTTGTTCTTTGCCCAGGAGCTTCGCTTGCTGGAGAATCTCGCGCCGCTGACCCAGCCACCCCCGCATGACCCGAGGCTCTCCGGGGGTGAATGTGCCCCAAAGCATTTTCCAGGCGCGTTCTTCGTTCTCCCGAGCGAGAACAGCGGTCGCCAACGCGGTCTCGGCCTTGCTTTGCGCTTGTTGTGCCTTCAAATGATGCTGCACGGCATCTTCATAGCGTGCCCGCCGCCCCGCCTCGGTCCGGCCCCGGTCAGCCAGACGATCAGCGGCGATAAGGGCCTGTTCGTAACGCTCGACGGTGCCCTCGGGCAGGGGCTCTTGCCCGGCGACCACACGGCGCAGAACATGCCAGTGCCGATCGCGATCCTGACGTGCCGCGTCGATGCGGTCCTCGGTGACGATGCTTTCGACGTCGGTGAGCGCTCTTAGGGC
This sequence comes from Rhodospirillaceae bacterium, assembly GCA_031546925.1. Classification (GTDB taxonomy): domain Bacteria; phylum Pseudomonadota; class Alphaproteobacteria; order Rhodospirillales; family Magnetospirillaceae; genus Magnetospirillum. Next base: position 5,974 of record JAVBJO010000140.1, on the reverse strand, counting down.
AATCTCGCGCTGTTGTTCCTCCTCCTGGGTTTGCGTGAGGTGGATCAGGGCTTGCGTGTGGCGCTGCATTGCCTCGGACCAACGGGTCTCCCCTTCCATGACGGCGGCCTCACTGGGCGTCACCAGGTTGGCCAAGGCGTCGAGATTGTCGCTCCAGAGCGGCAGCGCGCTTAATCTCTTGGCGAGCGCCTGTTCCTCCGCCTCAAGCCCGCGCGTCCGCTCGACGAGGAGATCGTCCAAACGGCCATGCCGGGTGGCCTCGCGCAGGGTTTCGCGCAGGCGCTCGGGCGAGGGAACGGGCGGAAGATCCAGGCATTCCCGCTCCAAGCGCTCGACCTTATCCCGTGCCTTATCCTCGGCGTCGGCGAGTTCCAAAAGGCGGGCACTTTGTCCTGTCGCCTCACTGATCAAGGCCCGGATCGCAGCCGCTTTCGGACGCGGCAAAAGGATGGCTTTCGCCTCTTCCACCACCATCTTGGGACGCCCCAAATTATGGAGCACGCCTGCGAGCGTTGCCTCAGCCTGGGTTAACTCGGCCCGACGGCGGACAAGATCCACCTGCGCCTTGAGGATACCCCCCTGTTCGAGTTGAAGACGTTGCACCTCTTCCGCCTGGGCCACCAGGAGGGGGTTTGGGGTCAATTCCGCTCGATTCGCCTTCAGCCGGGCCAAGGCTTTCTCGGCGTGGGAAATTGCCTGGAGATTGGCCTGTTTCGCCTGCTCCGCTCCCTTGCGACGCGTGGGAGCGTCGTCGGGGAGATGAGGAACATCAACCAATTCCTCGATTTTCGCCTTCGCCGCGAGATACGCCGGCAGCAAGGGACGAATCCGTCGGATCCGCTCCAGCCGAGACCGCTCTGTTTCTAACTGCTGTTTTTCCGTGCGGATTTTTTTTAGAGCTTCTTCGTCACCGGCCAAAGTTTTCAGAAGTTGAGTCCAACGAGACCTTTTGAGAAAATATCTATTTGTCGAGGTCTTTGTGCTTTTGTAGCTGGACAAATTCGCATTGATTGTAGGTTTTTGCCCACCACTGATAAACAATCCTCGCGCCTCTTCCTCAAGACGAGACGAAAGCTCTTTTAGATTTTGCGTCGCAACGCCAGCCTGAAAGAGAATCTGCCCAAGATCGCCCTTTTCTTGAACGATCAATTCTCCTCCCTCCCGCAGGGTGTGGTGATCCAAACCAAACATTTTGGTGAAAAAGGTGCGATCCTTTGATCCGAGGAAGCTTGTGAGACACGTTTCGTCTAACAAACAACCCTGTGCATCCGAGAGAGAGTTCGTCCGTTTCTTGTGGCGGCGAAAGGAAAGACGAGCCCCTTCTCGGCCAGAAATGGTCGCGCCAAGCTGAAGCTGTTGGTAACCATGAAGAAAACCGTATGGCGTTCGTTCCTCGATCCCAAACAAAATGTCAGAAATTGCCGCAAGAGTTGTGGTCTTTCCCGCCTCATTGGGGCCATAAATAATGTGAAAATCAGGGGCGCCCGACCCAAAATCAAGAGTCTGATCCTTGAAGCGGCCATAGGCATGAAGGTGGAGTTGTTCAAATCGCATGAAATCCGCCCTTTCCTCATCCGAACAGCATCTTCGCCATGGTCACGACCAAGAAAACCGCAAATATCCGCCGCAGAACCACCATATCCAGCCGATGGGCCAATCGTGCCCCCAAGGGAGCGCACAGAACTGACGTCGGAATGATCAAAACCAAGGCGATCACGTTGACGAATCCGAGACTCCCCGGGGGAAGGCCTTCTACACCCCAGCCTCCGATGATATAACCAATCGCTCCCGGTACTCCAATCAGAAATCCCGTCGCTGCCGCGGTGCCAACGGCACGATGAATTTGCGTTCCGTACATGGTCATGACCGGGACCGTTATGCTTCCGCCGCCAATTCCCATCATCGACGACAAAGTACCAATCACCGTACCGATAACCAAACGTAACGGTCCTTGGGGAAGTTCATTGCCCAGCCGCCACCGAGGATTGCCGAGCGCAATCTGCGCCGCAAGCAGCGTTCCCACCACAGCAAAAATCAATGTCATGGTCTGCCCCTTGACGTGCGCCGCTATCGCGGCCCCAAGGAAGACGCCGAAAATAACCGCAGGGCCGTAAGCTTTCAGGAAGGCAAGATCAACGCCGCCCCGGCGATAATGGGCCGCCGTCGAGGACCAGGCCGTCGCCATGATTGTGGCAAGCGACGTGCCGACGCACACCTGATGAAGAATGTCCTTGTGGACCCCAAGGTGGGATAAAATGTAGGAAAGAACCGGGACGATAACGAGTCCGCCCCCAACGCCCAGAAGGCCCGCGATAATTCCCGCACCGACCCCAGCAGCCACAAGCATGGCGGCAAAGGTTATCATTTCGGTGGTGGAAAGATCCATGGCGTCGGTCCAGCTCAGGGTCAAGGGTCAAAGACCCTTGACCCTTTATTCTGCAGCTTGGACGATCGGATCGACGCAAACGAAAGTCCGTCCCTCGGCCTTGTGCTGGAACAGCACTTTGCCGGGCACCTTCGCGAACAGGGTGTGATCTTTCCCCATTCCAACGTTGGCACCAGGATGGAACTTGGTCCCGCGCTGACGCACGATGATATTGCCGGGAATGACGGCTTCGCCGCCAAACTTCTTGACGCCGAGGCGTTGACCTGCGGAATCGCGACCGTTCCGAGACGAGCCGCCTGCTTTTTTATGAGCCATGGAAGAGGTACCTCTTAGCTAGCGGCGATATCGGTGATACGCAGGATGGTGATATCCTGGCGATGACCGTTTTTGCGACGCGAATTCTGCCGGCGGCGTTTCTTGAAGATGATAATCTTTTCGCCACGGGCCTGAGCGACCACGGTTGCGGTAACCTTGGCACCGGCGACCAAGGGAGCACCGATCTGCTCACCGAGCATCAGCACCTGGTCGAGCACGACGTCGGCACCGGCTTCTGCGGCAAGTTTTTCGACGCGAATCACGTCGTCTTTCGATACTCTGTACTGTTTACCGCCGGTTTGAATGACTGCGAACATCGCATCCGTCCTAATTCAAAAAATGAGCGCACGTACCGAGGCCCCCGGTTCGCGGAAGCGGCACTATATCGAGTGGAAACCCGGAGTCAAGGGATTCCGTTCGACAGGACTCTCGTCAAAGGGAAAACGGCACGATATAAGGGAGGGGGTTCATTCTGATTGGCAGGAGCTTCGATGTCTTCTCGTTTCCGCCTTGTGGGGGTTGGTCTTGCCGTCGGCGTGGTTTTGGCCCTTGCCGTTGGGGCGCGTCTCCTGGTGTGGCAGAGCGACGATGCGCATTCTCTGCCCCCTCCTGTGTCCTCTTTAACGGAGGGAGCCGCCGTCGGGGGGCCGTTTACCCTGGCCTCCGGCGCGGGAAACATCGTCAGAGACACGGATTTTCAAGGAAAATGGAAGCTCGTGGTGTTTGGCTACATGGCGTGCCCCGATGTTTGCCCAACCTCTCTCACCACCATCGGGGGGGCCTTGGACCGGCTTTCGTCGGAACAACGGGAAAAAATTGCGCCGCTCTTCATCACCGTCGATCCCGAGCGCGATACCCCCGATGCCGTCAAGGCTTACGTCAGCAACTTTCATCCCGCTTTGATCGGCCTGAGCGGCACGCCGGAGCAAATCGCCTCGGTCATCAAGGCGTACCGTGTTTATGCCGCTAAGGTTCCGGGCAGCGATTCTCAGACCTATGCGATGGATCATTCCGCACTTTTCTACCTGATGGCTCCCGATGGGCATTATGTTACGCACTTCTCCTACGGCACCCCCAGCGAGACCATGGCCGCCGAGCTGAGAAAAAGACTTGATTCCCCCCAGGGCTGAGTTTTCTTCGGGGCCGGGGGTGATCCTGGCGGCCCCGTCCTCGGGCAGTGGCAAGACGTTGGTGACGTTGGGCTTGCTGGCGCATTTGACCGCTCGAGGGATACGCGTCGCCTCGGTTAAGGTGGGGCCGGATTACCTTGATCCGGCCTTCCATGCCGCCGCCACCGGACGAGACTGCCCCAATCTGGACTCCTGGGCCATGCGCGGCCAGACCGCTGCCGGGATTGCCCATGAGGCCTCCATCAGCGCCGAAATCGTTCTGTGCGAGGGCGTCATGGGCTTGTTCGATGGGGCCGACGTTCCCGTGGGTGGGCCCACCGGCTCCACCGCTGAGATTGCGCTTCTGACCGGCTGGCCCGTGGTTATGGTTTTGGATGCTCGGGCCATGGCCGCCTCTGCCGCTGCGGTCCTGGCCGGGTTCGTCCACCTCCAGCCGAGGCTCCGCATCGCGGGGGTGATTTTTAATCGCGTCTCCACCGAGCGGCATCGCCGCATGATCGCTGCAGCCTGTGCGCTTCACTGCCCCGAAGTGCGGTTGCTCGGGTTCCTCCCCACCCTGGAGGCGCTGCGTCTGCCCAGTCGACATCTTGGGCTGGTTCAGGCGCGAGAGCATCCCGATCTCGCCACCTTCCTCGCCACCGCCGCCGCCGCCGTGGCCATTCATGTGGATGTGGCCGGGTTGGTGGCGTTGGCCCAGCCGTTGCGCCTCCCCGCCGAAGCCCCGCCGATGCCGCTTCCGCCTTTGGGGCGGCACATCAGTGTTGCCCGAGACGACGCCTTCGCCTTCGCCTACCCGACCGTGCTCGAAGGTTGGCGCCGCCAAGGGGCCGAGGTGTCGTTCTTCTCCCCTCTCGCCGACGAGTCGCCCCAAGGAACCGCCGTCTATCTTCCGGGCGGATACCCCGAACTCCATGCGGGCAAGCTGGCGCAAAACCAACGCTTCTTCGCCGGATTGAGCGCCATCGCCGCCGCCGGAGGAACCGTTTATGGGGAATGCGGTGGCTATATGGTGCTGGGGCGGAGGCTCGTGGACAAAGACGGGCATCCCCACGCCATGGCGGGGTTGCTGCCCTTGGAGACCAGTTTTGCCCAACCCCGGCGGCAGTTGGGTTATCGTCATGCGAAAGTGGCCACGGCGTGCCCCTTGGGAGGCGTTGGGACCCCCTTTCGCGGTCATGCCTTCCACTTCTCCACTGTCCTCACAGAAGAAGGACCGTCGCTGTTCGAGACCTCTGACGCCGCCGAGAGGGAAAACCATCGCGCGGGCCTCTGCCTAGGGACGGTGATGGGGTCGTTCGTGCATCTCGTGGATCGAGCATGAATCTGCTCCATATCGACCTCGGAGGCCATAGTGTCCCCGTGACCGTGCGCTCCTCCGCCCGAGCCCGACGCATGACCTTGCGGCTTGATCCCGCAAAGGGGGCGGTGCTCACGCTGCCGCTGCGGGTTTCCCTCGCCACCGCTGAGAGCTTCTTGCTTCAGCATCGAACGTGGCTGGCGGAACGCAGCGCACGACGGCCCGAAAGGGTTCCCTTCGCGGCAGGAGAAATCATCCCCTTGCGAGGACTCTCCCACGAAATCCGCCATTGCCCCGAGGCACGACGCGGGGTGTGGATCGAAGACCAAGCTATCCTGGTCTCTGGGGCAGAGGAATACGTCGCACGTCGCGTGGGGGATTTTTTGAAGGAAGAGGCGCGTCGGATCCTCTGTCCTCGGGTGCGAGAGTTGGCGAAACGCGTCGGTCGGACGCCGGGGCGAATCACCGTCAAGGATACTCGGACCCGGTGGGGGAGTTGCTCCAGCCGAGGCGACCTCGCGTTTTCCTGGCGGTTGGTGCTCGCGCCAGAGGCCGTTCTGGATTACGTGGTGGCGCACGAGGTGGCGCATCTAGTGGAAATGAACCACGCTCCGGCGTTCTGGCGTGTGGTGGCCACGTTGGTGGAAGATGCGGACACGTCAAGGGCCTGGTTGAAACGTCATGGGGCGGGACTGCACCGCTATCGATGAGGGATCGGGTCAAGGGCTTTCGCCCTTGCGGGGGTGTCGGGGGCGGCGCCCCTGACGAGGCGTAAGCCAGACCCCCTATCCCCCCCGACCCCCCAATAAAAACCCCCGATTATTTCGGGGGTTTTTATTGGGGGGT
>JAVBJO010000122.1:0-5261 GCA_031546925.1 Rhodospirillaceae bacterium | reverse complement strand
TTGGGGGGTCGGGGGGGATGGGTGGTTTGGCTTGCGCCGGGGCTGCCGCCCCAACCCCCGCCCAGGGCCATTGCCCCGGACCCCCTTTTCTTTCAGGGGGATGTTTCAAACGGTGTTAGGCGCAAAGCGCCTGATTTTATGCAAATTCCAATATCTTCTGATCTACCGACAAGGATTCGCCGGGCTTCGCATGGACCTTCCCAATGGTCCCATCCCGCTCGGCTTTCAAAACGTTCTCCATCTTCATGGCCTCGATGACAGCCAATGCCTCCCCGGCCTTGACTTCCTGTCCCTCGTCAACCGTCAGACTGCGGAGCAGCCCCGGCATGGGAGAGAGCAGGAAGCGCGACATGTCCGGCGGTGCCTTAATGGGCATCAACCGGTTCATGGCTGCAATGGCGCGCGTCATAACCTGAGCCTTGACTCGGGTTCCGGCGTGGAAGAGCGTCAAAGACATCCCATCGTTGCCATTGACTTGGACGCACACGGGGTGGCCATCGATGGTGGCGCGGAATAGGGGCTGTCCGATTTTCCAATCGGTTTTGATGGTGAGAACATCGCCCTTGGTGACAACAGCGAAGCCGCTTTCGGCAGCCCGGCATTCCACATCGTGGTACGCGCCATCCAGGATAACCGTCCATTCCACGGGCAGGGACGACTCCCGGCCGCGGAACTGTCCAGAGATGGCCACATCTCGGGTTGCCATCCGGCAAATAATCGAGACGGCGGCGGAAATCAGGGTCTTGGTAACGACTTCTCCCAAGGTATCGCCATGGAATCCGGTGGGATATTCCTCGGCGATGAAGTTGGTGGTCATGTTTCCTTTGATGAACTTCTCCTTGCTCATGAGCGAGGAGAGGAAGGGAATATTATGGGACACCCCGCGAATGTGATAGGCGTCCAGCGCCTCGCGCATGTGGGCGATAGCGGCGGCTCGGGTTGGGCCATAGGTCACCAGCTTGGCGATCATGGGATCGTAGAACATGCTGATCTCGCCGCCTTCATACACGCCGGTATCGACGCGCACATAGGAGCTTTCCAGCGGCGGGCTGTACCGTACCAACCGTCCGGTCGAGGGCAGGAAGTTACGGAAAGGATCCTCGGCGTAAATACGCGCCTCCAGCGCCCAACCATTCAAACGGACATCGGCTTGCTTCAGGGTGAGCTTGTGTCCAGCCGCCACACGGATCATCTGCTCCACCAAGTCCAGCCCGGTGATCATTTCCGTCACGGGGTGCTCGACCTGAAGCCGCGTGTTCATTTCCAGGAAGTAAAACTGTCCAGAGGTGGCACCGACAATGAACTCCACCGTTCCGGCCGACTTGTAGTTGACGGCGCGCGCCAAGGCACAAGCCTGCTCGCCCATGGCCTTACGGGTCTCGGCGGACAGGTAAGGGGAAGGCGCTTCCTCGATAACCTTCTGGTGGCGACGCTGGATCGAGCATTCCCGCTCCCCCAGGTACAGCACGGTCCCTTGCCCATCGGCCAGCACCTGGATCTCGATGTGCCGGGGCTGCTCGATGAACTTTTCGATGAAGACGCGATCATCGGCGAAGGAGGACCGCGCCTCATTGCTGGCCGACACGAACCCTTCCCGGGCCTCGGCATCGTTCCAGGCCAGGCGCATGCCTTTCCCACCGCCACCGGCGGAGGCTTTAATCATCACCGGATAGCCAATTTCGCGAGCAATCCGAACGGCGTCCTCGGGATCCTTAATCACATCCATGAAGCCGGGGACGGTGGTCACTCCGGCCTCCTGGGCCAGCTTCTTCGACTCGATCTTGTCGCCCATAGCGAAAATCGCATGAGCGTCAGGACCGATAAAGGTGATACCGGCCGCCTGGAGTGCCTCTTGGAACTCGCGCTTTTCCGACAAGAAGCCATAGCCGGGATGAACCGCCTGGGCGCCCGTCTGCTTGCAGGCGTCCACCAGACGATCAATCCGCAGATAGCTGTCCGATGAGGCGGAGCCCCCGATGTGCACCGCCTCGTCGGCCATCTGCACATGGAGGGCGTCCCGGTCGGCGTCGGAATAAACCGCAACCGTCTTGATGCCCATCTTGCGGCAGGTCTTGATGACGCGACAGGCGATTTCGCCACGATTGGCGATGAGTATCTTCGTAAACATCCGTCGAACCCCCTTCACAGCGGAATATTCCCGTGTTTTTTCCACGGGTTTTTCACATCCTTGCTCTTCAACATCGACAACGAGCGGCAAATCCGCTTCCGGGTCGAGTGCGGCATGATGACATCGTCAATGAAGCCACGATGTCCGGCGATGAAGGGATTGGCGAATTTTTGACGATACTCCTCGGTCCGGAGGGCGATTTTCTCGGCGTCGCCAATATCCTGGCGGAAGATGATCTCCACCGCGCCCTTCGGCCCCATCACCGCGATTTCAGCGGTGGGCCAAGCGAAGTTGACATCGCCCCGGAGGTGCTTGGACGACATCACGTCATACGCTCCACCATAAGCCTTGCGGGTGATCACGGTAATCTTGGGCACGGTGGCCTCGGCATAGGCGTAAAGCAGCTTCGCGCCGTGCTTGATGATCCCACCGAACTCCTGCGAGGTTCCCGGCAGGAAGCCCGGCACATCGACAAAGGTGAGGATGGGGATATTGAAGGCATCGCAGAAGCGGACGAAACGCCCGGCCTTGGTGGCCGAGGCGATATCCAAACATCCCGCCAGCACCATGGGCTGGTTGGCGACGATTCCCACCGTCGAGCCTTCCATGCGAGCAAATCCAACGATGATATTGCCGGCGTAGCCGGGTTGAATTTCAAAGAAATCGCTCTCGTCCACGGTCTTGAGGATCAATTCCTTCATATCGTAGGGCTTGTTGGCATTATCGGGAATCAGGGTATCGAGGCTCATTTCCTTGCGCTCGCCCGAATCGTCGGTAGGGCGGAGCGGCGGCCGGGCTTGGTTGGAAGACGGCAGGAAATCCATGAAGCGACGCAATTGCAGCAACGCTTCCACATCATTCTCGAAGGCGAGGTCGGCCACGCCCGAGCGGGTGCTGTGGGTGATGGCACCGCCCAATTCCTCGGCGGTGACGGTCTCGTGGGTCACGGTCTTGACCACGTCAGGACCGGTGACGAACATGTAGGAGCTGTCCTTGACCATGAAGATAAAGTCGGTCATGGCCGGCGAGTACACCGCACCTCCAGCGCATGGCCCCATGATCATGGAGATCTGCGGCACCACGCCAGAGGCCATGACGTTGCGCTGGAACACCTCGGCGTACCCCGCGAGGGAGGCAACACCTTCTTGGATCCGCGCGCCGCCGGAATCGTTCAGCCCAATCACCGGAGCACCGACTTGGACCGCCTTATCCATGATCTTGCAGATCTTTTCGGCGTGCGCCTCGGACAGGGAGCCACCAAACACGGTGAAATCCTGACTAAACACGAAAACCATGCGTCCATTGATGGTCCCATAGCCGGTCACCACGCCGTCGCTGGGAATGGATTGTTGGTCCATATCGAAATCGTTGCAACGATGTTCCTTGAACATGTCCCACTCTTCAAACGAGGAGGGATCGAGCAGAACCTCGATGCGCTCACGAGCCGTCAGCTTGCCCTTCTTGTGTTGAGAGGCAATGCGTTGCAAACCTCCCCCCAAGCGGGCCCGATTCCGTTTCTCTTCAAGTTGATGAATGATTTCCTGCATCCGCGTTCCCCAGTGTCGAGGGCGAGAGGGTCGAGAGCAAAAGGGTCGATCCACCGCACTGAGGCTTGGCATAGCATTTGTTGCGGAAGGCTTCCACCAAAAAGCAATAAGGAGACCTCCTTAAGGGTCTCTTTCTTCCGAATCTTCGCCACCGAGCGGAATAACCCTTAATCGGCGACCGTCGGAATGCAAGCCGATGCCGAGCTGTCCGTGCTTCATCCTGAGGGCGTCCGCGCCAAACAGCGCCCGACGCCAACCTTGCAAAGCGGGCACATCCGCCTCGTCGCTGGCGACGATGGCATCCAGCTCCGCCGCCGAGGCGACCAACTTCTGCGCCACTCCATGCTGATCGCACTTCATTTTCAGCAGCACCTTCAGCAAGTCGCTCACCGGGCCGAGCCCCCGAGGAAGTTCCACCCGCTCCGGCAACGTCAGAGGAAGCTTCCCACTTTGATGCGCCGCCAGCCCCCGCTGAACCGCCGCCAACAGCTTCTGACCGCTCTGGCTTTGGCCAAACCCGTGGGAGAGCCCTCGAACCCGATCCAATTCGCCCTCCGAGGAAGGATGATGCGCGGCAACCTCGAGCAACGCCTCGTCGCGCACGAAATGTTGCCGGGGGAGATTGCGTTGCTGCGCCTCCAGCTCACGCCAAATGGCCACCTCTTGCAGAACCGCCAGAAAGCGCGGTGCCGAAGAGCGAGGCCGCAGTCTCCGCCAGATGTCCTCTAACGGAACCTGGTAACTGCTGGGATTGGTCAATGCCGCCATGTCGTCATCCAACCAGGCCGTTCGACCATTCTCCTCCAACATCGCGACCAACCGCTGGTGAACCACCCGCAAATGCGTCACATCCGCCAAGGCGTATTGAACCTGCTTCGGTGTTAAAGGACGAAGCGCCCAGTCGGTGAAGCGCATCGACTTATCAATCCGCACCCCCGCAAGCTGATATGCCAGAGTCTCGTAACTCGCCGAATCCCCAAAGCCGCATGCCATCGCGGCAACTTGCGTATCAAACAAGGGCGAGGGGACACGACCACTCACCTGGATAAACAGCTCGATGTCTTGGCGCGCGGAATGAAAAACCTTGAGAACAGCCGGATTGGTCAGAAGATCAAACAGCGGAGCGAGATCCAGTCCCTCCGCCAGAGGATCCACCGCCCGAGCCTCCTCGGGACCGGCAAGCTGAACCAGACACAGTTGCGGGTAATAGGTCTTTTCCCGCATGAACTCCGTGTCGATGGTGACCACGGGAGAGGCGGAAAGGCGGGCGCAGAAGGCCGCGAGCTCTTGAGAGTCAGAGATAATAAGCATGGTTGTGGACCCTACACCGAATTGGGTGAGCGGGAAAGGGTCAAGGGTCCCTGACCCTTGACCCTTAAATAACCCGCGGTCGCATATTGCGCACCACGCGACGATAGGTCTTCTCCATCACCTCGTCCACGGCTCGCTCGAAGGCGTAAGGATGGGCTCGGACGCACGGCAACGTGGTGGGCAGAGGACTGACATCGCCCGGCTCCCGCAGACGGAAACACGGGTTGTTCCAAATGTGCTCCAGCCTCGCCATGCGCTCCTTCATCTTATGCAGC
>JAVBJO010000096.1:0-3375 GCA_031546925.1 Rhodospirillaceae bacterium | reverse complement strand
CGATCAGCCCCCTCCAGGATGCGGGAGGGGGCTGATCGACTCTACGGGGCTGCCGCCCCATACCCCGCTTAGGGCGCCATTGCCCCGGACCCCCTTTTCTTTCACTGCAGGGGGCGCATCAACTTTGGGGGGTTCCCCGCTCCCTTTCAAAGGGCTACTTTGCTTTCTTGTTTCCCTCCTTATAGGATTTTTCCTCACATGAGACCTTCTGGCCGCACGCCCGACCAACTTCGCGCTGTCGTTTTTGAACCCAATGCCACGCGCCATGCGGAGGGCTCTTGTTTGGTCAAGTTTGGCCATACCCATGTTCTGTGCACGGCCTCGGTGGACGAGAAAGTTCCCCCCTTCCTGCGCGGCGGTGGGAAAGGTTGGGTGACGGCCGAATATGGAATGCTGCCGCGTTCCACCCACACCCGCACCGACCGCGAGGCGGCCAAGGGGCGTCAATCGGGCCGGACTCACGAGATTCAACGTCTGATTGGCCGTTCTCTTCGCGCCGTAACCGATCTTCCGGCCATGGGGGAGCGTCAGATCAAGATTGATTGCGACGTTCTCCAGGCAGACGGTGGGACGCGCACGGCCTCTATTTCTGGGGCTTATGTGGCGCTTCACCTGGCCTTTCGCAAACTGGTCGAGACCGGCGTTTTGAAGTCAATCCCCTTGGTCGATCATGTTGCAGCGGTGTCGTGCGGCATCCGGGGCGACGAGGCTTTGCTGGATCTGGACTACATCGAGGACTCCAGCGCTCAAGCCGATGGTAATTTTGTCCTGACCGGACAAGGCGGGATCGTCGAGATCCAAGGAACCGCCGAGGATCGCCCCTTTTCTCGCACTCAGTTTGAAGCGTTGTTGAGCCTGGCGGAAAAAGGCATTGCCGAAATCATCGCCGCGCAAAAATCCGTGTTGGGCTCTTAAGTCCCATGCGCCGTCTCACGGGGAAGCTGGTGATCGCCAGCCACAACGCCGGCAAGGTCAGCGAGATTGCAACCTTGCTGGCTCCCTTCGGGGTCGAGGTCGTTTCTGCGGCCACCCTCGGCCTTCCCGAGCCCGAGGAAACCGGGACAACTTTCGTTGCGAATGCGGAACTGAAGGCCAGAGCGGCGGTTGTGGCGGGATTTCCGGCCTTGGCGGATGATTCCGGCCTGGCGGTGACGGCGTTGGGCGGAGACCCCGGGATCTACTCGGCGCGCTGGGCCGGGCCAGAGAAGGACTTCGCCCAAGCGATGGCGCGCATTCATGATCTCCTGGCGGGAAAGGCGGACCGTTCGGGGCAGTTCATCTGCGCCCTGGCGCTGGCGTGGCCGGACGGAACTTGCCAGACCTTCGAGGGTATCGTCGAGGGCACCTTGGTGTGGCCCCCCCGAGGGAACTTCGGATTCGGCTACGACCCCATGTTTCTCCCCGAGGGCTCTCAACAGACCTTCGGCGAGATGCCCGCCGCCGACAAACATCGCATCAGTCATCGCGCCGATGCCTTCCGCAAATTGGTCGCCGCCTGTTTTGGAGCGGAAGCGGAATGATCTTGGGTCTAGCCGAGATTAAAGCCGCTTTACCGCCTCGGACGCGTTTGGTTGGGGTTGACCTTGGGACCAAGACCATCGGCTTGGCCCTGAGCGATATTCTGCTCAGCATCGCCTCGCCCTTCGGCACCCTGAAACGGGTGAAATTCACCAAGGATGCCCTCGCCCTTTTGGATGTTCTCGACCAACAAGGGGGGACGGGTTTGGTGTTCGGCTGGCCGGTGGAGATGGACGGCGGCGAGGGGTCTCGGTGCCAGGCGACCCGAGCCTTCGCCCAAGGGCTCCTCCGTCTGCGAGACGTGCCGATCTTGTTTTGGGACGAGCGTTTCTCTACAGCCGCCGTGACTCGGGTCTTGCTGGACGGGGGGGCCACGCGGGCCCGACGGGCAGAAGTGGTGGATAAATTAGCGGCTGCGTATATCTTGCAGGGGGCTTTGGATGCCTTGTCAAGATCTTAATTGGCGATTATACTCCATCGCCTTAAAAACTCTGACCCGGAATCCATCATGCCCTTTATTGCTGACAGGCTCTCCGTCATCAAGCCGTCTCCCACCATTGCCGTGACCCAGAAGGCCGCCGAGTTGAAAGCCGCCGGTCGTGATGTCATCGGTCTGGGCGCGGGAGAGCCGGACTTCGATACCCCCGAGAACATTCGGGACGCAGCCAAGACTGCGATGGATAAGGGGCAGACTCGTTATACGCCTCCCGCTGGAACCCTGGACCTGCGCAAGGCCATTTGCGCTAAGTTCAAACGGGAAAACGGGCTGGAGTATACGCCCGATCAGGTGACGGTGGGTGTCGGCGGTAAGGGCGTGATTTTCAACGCCTTCATGGCCACCATCAATCCGGGCGACGAGGTCATCGTTCCGGCACCCTATTGGGTGTCCTATCCCGATATCGCCCTGATGTTCGGCGGGAAACCTGTTTTCGTGCCCTGTTCCGAGGACAAAGGCTTCAAACTGACCGCTGCCGATCTTGATAAGGCCATTACGCCCAAAACCAAGTGGCTGGTATTGAACTCTCCCTCCAACCCCAGTGGAGCGGCTTATTCCTGGGACGAAATGAAGGCCCTAACGGATGTTCTTCTGAAGCATCCTCATGTCTGGATCATGGCCGATGACATGTACGAACACCTGATTTACGACGGGTTCAAGTTCTGCACCCCCGCGCAGGTGGAGCCTCGTCTTTACGAGCGGACCTTGACCATGAATGGCGTCTCCAAGGCCTATGCGATGACCGGGTGGCGTGTTGGCTACGCGGCGGGAAGTCTGGCGTTGATCAAGGCGATCAACATGATTCAATCCCAGTCGGTTAGCCACACCTCGTCCATCAGCCAAGCTGCCGCCGTCGAGGCGTTGAACGGACCTCAGGACTTCATCCCTAAGCATGCCGAGATCTTCAAGTCTCGTCGCGACGCCGTGGTGAAGATGCTGAACGCTTGTCCCGGCATCACCTGCCGCACGCCCGAAGGGGCTTTTTACGTCTATCCCTCGTGCCAAGGAGTCATTGGCAAGACCACGGCTTCGGGCAAAGTCCTCACCAACGATAGCGATTTCGTTGCGGCCTTGCTGGAAGACGAAGGGGTTGCGGTGGTCCAGGGCGCGGCCTTCGGGCTGGAGCCGTATTTCCGCATCTCCTACGCCACCTCTCTGACGGCGTTAACGTCGGCGTGCGAGCGGATCAAGCGGTTCTGCGAGGCGTTGCGCTAGGAACTTGGGTCAAGGGGCCTTTGCCCCTTGCGGGGGTGTCGGGGGCAGCGCCCCTGACGAGGGCGTAAGCCCACACCCCAGCCAACCACCCCGACCCCCCAACAAAAAACCCCCGAAACAATCGGGGGTTTTTTGTTGGGGGGTCG
>JAVBJO010000013.1:0-16585 GCA_031546925.1 Rhodospirillaceae bacterium | reverse complement strand
GCTGCCCCCGACACCCCCGCCAAAGGGCAAGGCCCCTTGGAACCCTGTCGCATACTATCCTCGTGCATGAAAATACTCATAGATTTTTTTAGCCATCGCCTGAGAGATTCCTTCCACCGCTTCGAGGTCGACTTGTCCCGCCTCTTCCACCGCCCGAGCCGAGCCGAAATGGTGCAGCAACGCCTTCTTCCGCCGCGCCCCAATCCCGGGAATGTCATCCAGAGCCGACTGGCTCAACCCCCGAGACCGCTTGGCTCGATGGGTCCCGATGGCGAAGCGATGCGCCTCGTCGCGCAGGCGTTGGAAGAAGTAAAGGACGGGATCCTTGGGAGCCAAGGAAAACGGAACCTCACGCCCCGGCATGAAGAAGCGCTCTTGTCCGGCGTTGCGGTCTGGTCCCTTGGCGATTCCGATCACCGGGAGATCCTCAATGCCCAATTCCTCGAAAAGAGTCACGGCCACTTGGAGCTGCCCTTGTCCACCGTCGATCAGCACCAAATCCGGCCACTGTCCCAACATTCGATCCGGGTCTTCCTTGCGGGCACGCTTGAAACGACGAGTCAACACCTCGCGCATCATGGCGTAGTCGTCGCCGGGGGTGATGTCCTCGGATTTGATGTTGAAGGTGCGATAAGCGGCTTTCATCAGCCCCTCCGACCCCGCCACGATCATGGCGCCGACGGCGTTGGTGCCTTGGATGTGGCTGTTATCGTATACTTCGATGCGCGCGGGGGGCGCCTCTAGTCCCAACACATCGGCGACACGACGCAGGATCTCCGCCTGGGCGGAGCTTTCCGCCAGTCGTCGCCCCAGGGCCTCCCGAGCGTTGTCGAGAACCTGTTCCAGCATGCGCCGCCGGTCCCCCCGCTTGGGACAGGAGAGGAGAACCTTGCTTCCGGCCTTGGTGGAGAGCGCCTCAGCAACGAGAGTCCTGTCGGCGGGCTCCTGGGAGACGATCACCTCCCGCGGGGGGTCTCGTCCGGCGTAAAACTGACCGAGAAAAGCGGCCATGATTTCATCGGCCTCCACCTCGGGGGCGTGGTAGGGGAAATACGCGCGATTGCCATAATTGCAGCCCGAGCGGAAGAAAAACACCTGGACACAGCTGCGTCCTCCGGCTTGATGGAGGGCGATGACATCGGCCTCGGTGACATCGGCGGGATGCACGTCTTGGTGGGCTTGGATCTTGGCGAAAGCGCGGAGGCGGTCACGGAAGAGGGCCGCCTCTTCATACTCCAGGGCTTCGCTCGCGGCCTCCATGCGTTTGACGAGATCCTCCTGAACGCGACGGCTTTGCCCGGAGAGGAACGCACGCGCTTCCTCCACCAGAGCCATGTAGTCCTCGTGGCGGATTTTCTCCACGCACGGGCCGGAGCAGCGCTTGATCTGGTAGAGCAAACAAGGTCGCGTGCGCCCGGAAAACACGCTATCCGAACACGAGCGCAACAGAAACGCCCGCTGGAGCCCCGCCAAGGTATGGTTGACCGCTCCCGCCGAGGCAAACGGCCCGAAATATTGCCCCTTCTGCGACCGAGCCCCCCGATGTTTCACAATCTGCGGCCACGGGTGATCGCCGGTAATGAGAATGTGGGGGAAACTTTTATCGTCGCGCAGGAGGATATTGTAGCGCGGTGCCAGGGTCTTGATCAGCGTTCCTTCGAGCAACAGGGCTTCCGCCTCGGTGCGCGTGACGATGACCTCCATGGCGACGGTCTCCGACACCATGCGCTGAAGGCGCGTGGGCAGGCGCTCTAGGTGGGTGTAGGCCGCGACACGCTTCTTCAGATTTTTGGCTTTTCCCACATACAGAACCCCCTCGGCGGCGTTCAGCATCCGGTAAACCCCCGGCGAGGAGGGCATCGTCTTTAGGTTGTCGCTGATCACCGAGACCCCTTGATCGATTCCTCGAACGCAAGCCGGGGCGGAGGCAGAGTCAGCAGGGGATTCTTCCATCTTCGTTCTTACCTCAACTGAGGAATAACCCGTAACCCGTGGGTATGGAAAGGTTTTGCCAGACTATCCACCAATCCTGTGGGTAACTCTGTGCGCAACCCCTGGAAAGACCGGTGATGGAGTAGGACTGGCAAGGGCTCCATCGGCCTGCTTAAAATTTGGGCAGAAATCATGATATATAGGAAAAACAATTGCTTAGATAAAGTCAACGACAAAAAAAGCATCGCGAGCAATGATTTCTCTGGACAGGTTTTTGCGCCGCACCTTCCGCGTTGAGAGGTGTGTAAAACTTTGCCCTCTTTCCGTCCGTTTTCCCCATTAGCGAGCGTTCCGCCTCGGGTCCAGGGCGGGTGCCCCTGGCCGCCTCGGGGCGCAGCTTGAACAAAGGTTTCAGATAAGCTAGCTTAAATCGCGAGCCGCCTTCGAGGGCGGCAATCGACCCGTGAGGGCAATCGAGTGAGGATAATCGAGGGATGACCCGATCCGCCATCGTATCTCGCCTTCCCGGACGCCTCAGAGTACGGGATCCAGGCTTGCGCCAGCCGCAACGCAACGAGGCTCTGCGGACAGAGCTGGCCGACTGGACCGGTGTGGTCTCGGTCGAGGGCAATCCGACCGCCGGCAGTATCCTGCTGTGTTACGATGTCAGCCGTGTTTCCCCGTCGGAAATGGAGGCGCGGATGATCCAGCGGTTGGAGATTCTGCGCGGGGGCTCCGTTGCGTCGGAGGTCAAGCCGGAGGGTGCAGGATCAGATCCATCCGAGAGTGGGTTGGGCGAGAATGGATTCGGGGCGACTCTCTGGCGGATGAATCGCGCCGCTAAGATCGGCATGCTGGGGAGCCTTGCGGCGACGTTGCTGGCGCTCTCCGTGGGCAAACGTCTCCATGCCACCGCTGGAACCGCGTATCTGGCGTTTTTATTGGTGCATCTCGCCAATCATCGTAACAAATTGCTGAAATAGCCGGCCATGTGCGCTCAACCGTCCGGCCTGGGTTCCGTTGAAAACCTGTTGCGCTTCGCGACGAATTTGCGTGTGGCCCACCACATTCCCGGTCGTGTTCGCCTGAAACTGGCCGCCGAGGGCGCCTCTGGTCTGGCCCAGGTGATCAGCGAAGCCAAGCGGTTTGGTCAGTCGGTTAACAAGGTGGCGGGGATTCGCTCGGTCAACCTTAATCCGCTCGCCCAATCCTGCACCATCGAATACGATGCCAAGGTTATTCCGCCAGAGGTTTGGCAAGATCTGGTGTGTGGAACGCGCTCTGCTGCCGTTGATATTTTCTTGCAGGCTCTGGTCGAGACCTAATCCTTGGGTCTTTTTTGCTCTGTTTTTGTGAAAGGAACCCGCAATGCTTCCCTTACTGACCTTTACTTCGGGATTGCTGGCTGGCATCGTCGGTGTCCGCCTGCTGAAATCCGCCCAGGCCTCGAAAGGCATAAGTGCCGCCTCTGGAGCGCAATGGGGAGCGATGGGGGATAAGGCGCGGTACGGTCTCGATAAGGCTCAGACCGGTCTGCGCCAAGCCACCGTCTCGGGACTGAGCGTGATCGAGAAATCCTCGGCCAGCCTGCGGGAAAAATTGACGGTACCGCCGACGCCAGAACCTAAATCCGAGCCGGTCCTCAAGGCGGGGCCGACAAGGAACATCGAGGCGGGGCCGACAAAGGACAAGAAAGAGTCTGCGCCGCAGCAGTCCCCCAAGCCCAAGTCAGCATCTCACCGCCAGAAAGCGAAGCCTCAACCCGCGCCCGACACGGGGAGCAAATCGTGAAGCGGGGCAAACGCAAGAACGCTCTGGCCAACCAGCTCCCTGGGGCTTTTGCCCGGGGTTTCGTGACCACCGCCTTGGTGGCCGGTCTACAGGGGCGTCGCGAGGCGGCGTTTACCGCGCCGCCGGTGCGCAAAATCCTGCGTTATGCTGTCCAAGGCGGGACCGCGCTCGCGGCTGGAACCTTGGCGGCAGACGCTTTACAGAGCCGAAATATCTCTTTGGCCATGATCGCGGTTGCCGCTGGGGCGGCCGGGTTGATAGCCGCCGAATATCTGTTGGATGAGAAGGAGAATGGTCTTGGCCAAGAAGAATAAAAAGAAGTCGAAGAACGGCAAACACGGTCCAGAAAACCAGGGGATGGGTTGGAACGGCCCGCCTCAGAACGCGGGCCTGCTCGGGGGGCTCTCCAAGCTGCTGCCGTCGAGCCGTTCAAACCAATTCCTCCTGGGCGCCCTGATCGGTGCTGCCGCAGCCTATGTGCTGAGTGATGATGAATTGCGCGGCAAGATGATCAAGTCGGGTCTTAAGCTCTATAGCGGATTGCTCGGCGGGGTCGAGGAAATGAAGGAGCAAGTCGCCGATATTCAGGCGGAAATGCAGGCAGAACAAAGCGCCGATTCATGACATCCAGCGCCTGGTTCAAAGCGGTGGACATCGTTCACCGCGTACCGGGGCGGGTCCGTCTGCGTTACCATCCGAAGGCAAGCCTCTCACCGGGAGAGCTGGAGCGTGCCGTCGGCGAGCTGCCGGGTGTCACCGCTGCGCGCGTCAATGGACGGATTCACACCCTGGTTCTGCATTACGACCCGGCCCGCACCGATGAGGACGCCTTGCTGGCGACATTGGTAGGGCTTGGCGCTCCGGCAGCCCGTGCCCGCAAGCCCGAGCCAGCAGGAGGGACATCGGGCATTGTCCGCAGTTTGGCGACCTTGGTGGGAACAGGCTTCCTGCCGCGACCGCTGCAATTGCCGGTGAGTCTGGCCGGGGCGATTCCCCGGCTTCGGCACGCAGCGGCGGATTATGCCGCGAACGGCGTGACCTCCGAGGCCCTGGAGGGCATGGCGGTGTCTATTTCGTTAGCGCGGTCTGATTATACCGCAGCCAACACCACCACCTTCATGCTGGCCTTGGGTGAATATCTGGAAGAGTCCATTGCGCGGCGCTCCGATGCCCTGCTGAAACACCTGCTGCGCCCGTCGAGTGACGCGATCTGGGTGATGCGGGAGCGGCAAGAGATCCTGATTCCGGCAGCAGAGGTGACCATCGGTGATACGGTGATCGTGGGGGCGGGGGCGGTTATTCCCGTGGATGGCACCGTTCTCGGCGGAGAGGCCACCGTCAACGAAGCCGCCATGACCGGAGAAAGCGTGTCGATCCTTAAGGCACGCGGTGCCGGGGTGCTGTCGGGTACCCTGGTGGAGGACGGGCGGCTGTCCATCTATGCCGAGCAGGTCGGCGAAGGAACCGCCGCCGCTCGCATTGCCGATTATGTGGAACAGTCTCTCGCGACCAAAAGCGAAGCCCAGTTAGAGGCAGCTCGTCTGGCCGACCGTCTGGTTCCCACCGTGCTGAAACTGGCCGGAGCCTCGTATATGCTGTCGGGAGATTGGCGTCGCGCGGCCTCGGTGCTGCAAGCCGACTATTCCTGCGCCCTGAAGCTGGCGACGCCCGTCGCCTTTAAATCGGCCATGTACAGCGCGGGACAAGCCGGTATCCTGGTCAAGGGAGCCAGTGCGCTGGAACGTCTCGCCCAGGCCGATACCTTTATTTTCGACAAAACCGGCACCCTGACCACGGGCTCGCTTCAGGTGATCGATTCCATCACCTTCGATACCGCCTATAGCGCCGAAGATTTGATTTGTCTCGCAGCCTCGGTGGAGGAACATTACTTCCATCCCCTCGCCATGGCCGTCGTCGCCGCCGCTCGAACCACGAATCGTGCCCATTTCGACCATCAAGAGGTCGAATTCATCGCCGCTCATGGCGTGGCCAGCGTCATTGATGGTAAGCGCATCGTGGTCGGTTCCCGTCACTTCATTGAGGAAGACGAGGGGATCGATATTTCGCCCCATCATTCCGTGGTTGATCGGCTCTTTCGCGAAGGCAAGACCCTGCTGTTCATTGGTTTCGGCGGGACTTTGTTGGGGATTCTCACCCTGAAGGACCAGGTGCGCGACAACAGCGCCGCTACCATCGGCCGCTTGCGTCAATTGGGGGTGCGCAAGATCCTGCTCTTGACCGGAGACCATCGCGACCGCGCCGCTGAAATGGCCGAACAACTCGGGCTGGACGGTTACCATGCCGAATTGATGCCTCAGGACAAGGCGCGTCTTGTCGAGGAAATGACGGGTCAAGGCGCTTGTATCGCCTTTATCGGCGATGGCATCAACGATGCCCCCGCCTTGGCCGGGGCCCATGTGGGCATCGCCATGCAGAAGGGAGCCGATATCGCTCGTCTCACGGCGGATGTCGCTTTGCTCGAGGACAACATCGAACGTGTCGCCGACGCCAAGGCCATCGCCAATCAAGCCATGGCAACGATTGCCAGCAATTACCGGCTGACCGTGGGCGTGAATACGGGAATTCTGTCGGCGGCAGCCTTGGGGCTGCTCTCACCGATTGCAACGGCTCTGCTCCACAATGGCGCGACCATTGGCATTTTGCTCAATGCCTTGCGGCGGCGGAAACGTGTCCGACCTTAGACTCACTCAAGATCGAGGGCCTGTTCGATCCTGCTTCTCCCAAATGGCCCCCCCCTTCCCGAAAGGATCATCATTGATCGCGGCCTGATCTCCGACGACTTTCGCCAATACATCTGGGATCAAGGGGCTCGATGAATTGGCAGAAGGCCTCTCCAGGGATGCCACCGATTGCATTTCCACTGCCATTTTGTGCTTCCCCTGCTATCCTGGGTATTGTCGAGCCGGGACGATAGCGGGCAAATTCACTCCAACCAATCGACAGCGACACCGGAAACGAAGAAAATGTGATTGGGCAAGAAGATGAAGTAAAAATAGATAAAAATAAAGAGTGCAAATAAATAAATTGAGGCAAAAATGGGCAAGGAACAAGAATTTAATGAAGATAAATATTATCATCAATATAGCGCAGAAAGAAAAATTATTCCGTGGCTCAGTGTAATTATGCTTTTTATTGGCGTTTTAGTTTTCATGCCAATGAAGATAAGCGGTTAGGCAATGAGTCATCCTTGGTATTTTATATTCTATTCATTTTGCATTGCGCTTGCAGGTTTGTTTGATATATTCGTCTCAATATTATGCAGAATAAAATATAGATATATATGTACTTTAATTGTATTTGTGCCATTAATTGTTTTTCAACCTCTGGTTTTCTTTCTCTCAGGAAGAGGAGGCAGAAGGTGTCTTTTATCTGCCTCCCAATGGATTCTATATGCTTGCAGCAGGGTATGCGTCAATAACTTTATTAACATTAACAGCTCTAGACATATTAATCACGAAAATGAAAAATATCTAATTTCTTTAACAGTAAAAAATTAAATTTTTACTTTGTAGATCATTTTTTTAATAAGTTTAATTCTTTCCACGCCAACTCTATGGATAATTTTAAATATATTAAATATGATTTTTTATAATTTAATATCATAGATATCTGAATAGTTGCTATTTTTTAATTCTCATCTGACTATGTTTAATGCTCTTATAGTTGTCATGTGGGCTCATATTTTTATTTTGCAATTATATTTTCCCTGATCGACGGAAGGCGTCTTGATGATCTTTGGTCCTATTCCTGACGCTGGCCAGAGGGGGGTGATAGGACCAAAGTCATACCTTAGAGGCTCGATAGCCCCCTCTTGGGGCAACATCTTCGTTCGATCTATGCTAACCCCCTTGCTCTCAAGAGGGAATCGCGATACCAAAACATATTCAGATCCCTGCTGCGATTAATCGCAGCCAGACCTTATCGACTGCAATCCCGACCTTGAGATCGGAGGAAATTTCACCCATGGCACGTAAAAAAATCGCCCTCGTTGGTTCCGGCAATATTGGCGGCACCCTGGCACACTTGATCGGCTTGAAAGAGTTGGGCGACGTCGTGATGTTCGACATCGCCGAAGGCGTCCCCCAGGGCAAGGGGCTTGATATCGCCCAGTCCACTCCGGTGGAAGGTGCCAATGCACGCTATTCCGGTGCCAACGACTATGCGGCCATCAAGGGCGCCGATGTGGTGATCGTCACCGCTGGGGTTCCTCGCAAGCCAGGCATGTCGCGCGACGATTTGGTCAGCATCAACCTCAAGGTCATGGAAGCCGTCGGCAAGGGCATTAAGGAGAATTGCCCCAAGGCTTTCGTTATTTGCATCACCAATCCCCTGGATGTGATGGTTTGGGCGCTTCAGCACTATTCCGGCGTGCCCAAGAACATGATCACCGGCATGGCGGGTGTGCTTGATTCGGCGCGCTTCCGTTACTTCCTGGCCGAGGAGTTCAACGTCTCGGTCGAGGATGTGACCGCGTTCGTGCTCGGCGGGCATGGGGACACCATGGTGCCGCTGACCCGCTATTCCACCGTCGCCGGCATTCCGCTGCCGGACCTGGTCAAGATGGGCTGGACCACCCAGGCCAAGCTCGACCAAATCGTCCAGCGCACCAGGGATGGCGGAGCCGAGATCGTCAATCTGCTCAAGACCGGGTCGGCGTATTATGCCCCGGCAGCGTCGGGCATCGCCATGGCGGAAGCGTTCCTTAAGGACAAGAAGCGCGTGCTGCCCTGCGCCGTCGAAGTCAAGAAGGGAACCTATGGCCAGGCGGATGATGTCTTCGTCGGCGTGCCGGTAGTCATCGGTGCCGGTGGCGTCGAGCGCGTCGTCGAGATTGAAATGAATGCCGACGAACAAGCCGCCTTCAACAAGTCCGCCGATGCCGTGCGAGGGTTGATGACCATCGCCAAGGGTCTGATGGGCAAATAAGGAATAGGGGGAACCTCCATGAATATTCACGAGTATCAAGGCAAGCAGCTCTTGGCGAGGTACGGCGTTGCCGTCCTCAAGGGCGGCGTCGCCTACACCCCGGCCGAGGCGGCACAAGTCGCCAAGGAATTGGGCGGTCCTGTGTGGGTGGTGAAGTCGCAGATTCATGCGGGTGGACGCGGGAAGGGGACCTTTAAGGAGGATACCTCCGGGAAGGGCGGCGTTCGCGTCGTTAAGTCCATCGATGACGTGTCGGCCAGCGCTTCCGCCATGTTGGGCAAGACCCTGGTGACTCACCAGACGGGTCCGGTCGGTAAGGAAGTCAAGCGCATCTACGTGGAACAAGGCTGCGATATCCGACGCGAGTTGTATCTCGGCATGCTGGTGGATCGGACCACCTCGCGGGTGACGATCATGGCCTCCACCGAGGGCGGGATGGAAATCGAGGAAGTCGCCGCCAAGCATCCCGAGAAGATTCTGAAGGCCGCCATTGATCCGGTCCAGGGCTTCCAACAGTACCACGGACGGCAGTTGGCCTTCGGTCTGGGGCTTGAAGGCAAGCAAGTGGGTGCTGCCGTCAAGTTCATGGCCGCTATGTACAAGGCGTTCGTTGATCTGGATTGCGCCATTGTGGAGATTAACCCTCTGGTGGTGACGGGCGACGATCAGTTGATTGCGCTGGATGCGAAGATCACCTTCGATGACAACGCTCTTTACCGTCACAAAGACATCGAAGACATGCGCGACGAGGCCGAGGAAGATCCGGCCGAGTTGGAAGCCGCACGGCATTCGCTGAACTACATCAAGCTGTCTGGGTCCATTGGCTGCATGGTCAATGGCGCGGGCTTGGCCATGGCCACCATGGATATTATCAAGCTGTATGGTGGCGATCCCGCCAACTTCTTGGATGTCGGCGGCGGAGCCACCAAAGAACGTGTCACCACCGCGTTCAAGATCATTCTGTCCGATCCCAACGTGGAAGGCATTCTGGTCAACATTTTCGGTGGCATCATGCGTTGCGACGTTATCGCCGAGGGCGTTATCGCCGCCGCGCGGGAGGTCAGCCTGAACGTACCGTTGGTGGTGCGTCTGGAGGGGACCAACGTGGAACTCGGGAAGAAGATCATGGCCCAGTCGGGGCTGCCCATCATTGCCGCCGACAACCTGGCGGACGCCGCCGAAAAAGTGGTCAAAGCCGTCAAGGAGGCCGCATAACATGGCCGTTCTCGTCAATAAAAATACCAAGGTCATCTGCCAAGGCTTCACCGGAGCGCAAGGGACGTTCCACTCGGAGCAGGCCATCGCCTATGGGACCAAGATGGTCGGCGGCGTCACCCCCGGGAAGGGGGGGACCACCCACCTGGATCTGCCGGTGTTCAACACCGTGCACGAGGCGCGCGCCAAGACCGGGTGTAATGCCTCGGTGATCTATGTGCCTCCGCCGTTCGCGGCGGACGCCATCCTGGAGGCCATCGACGCCGAAATCGAATTGGCCGTTTGCATCACCGAGGGGATTCCCGTGGTGGACATGCTGGCGGTCAAGCGGGCGTTGCAAGGCTCGAAGACTCGGCTGGTCGGGCCGAATTGTCCGGGCGTTATCACCCCCGGCGAGTGCAAGATCGGCATCATGCCGGGGCATATCCATCGTCGCGGCAAGGTGGGGATTGTGTCCCGCTCTGGCACCTTGACCTACGAGGCGGTGGCGCAGACCACGGCCGCCGGGTTGGGGCAGTCCTCGTGCATCGGCATTGGTGGCGACCCCGTCAATGGCACCAACTTCGTCGATGCCCTGGAGCTGTTCCTGGCCGATGAAGAAACCCAGTGCATCATCATGATCGGCGAGATTGGCGGCGACGCCGAAGAAGCCGCCGCAGAGTTCCTGATGCGCTCGAAGGTGAAGAAGCCGGTGGTTGGCTTCATCGCGGGGGTGACGGCTCCGCCCGGACGCCGCATGGGGCATGCTGGAGCCATCATTTCGGGTGGTAAGGGCGATGCCGGCTCCAAGATGGAAGCCATGCGTTCCGCAGGGATTGTGGTGGCGGATTCTCCAGCAGCGCTGGGATCCACCATGGTGAAGGTTCTCAAGGGTTGAGCGATTGGGAGTCCTCCACAGGGGGGACTCCCCCCTCTTTCGACTCTAAGATGGCTCCGGCCCAGGCCCATACGAAGGAAAGGGACGTGGGTCCGCCCGCGTCGAGCCCAGACGATGACCAAGCAATTCGATGATGCGTCTTTTTTATCTGGCGGTAATGCGGTTTTTATCGCCGAGCTTTATACGCGCTATAGGGAAGACCCCTCCTCGGTCGATGCCTCTTGGGTGCGTTTTTTCCAAGAGTTGAAAGACGAAAGCGGCGCCTTACGTCGCGACTTTAAGGGGACGGAGTGGGCACCGCGCGATCTTAAGGTGATCGGCGCGGTCGATCCCGAGGCCGTGGTGCCGCCCAAGGCAAAGACCGATAAGGCAGCAGCGACGGCTTCGGCGCAAAGTCCGGCGGAGCAGCGTCAGGCGGTGCTGGATTCGGTGCGCGCTTTGATGATGATCCGCGCCTATCGCGTGCGCGGCCATTTGGAGGCCGATCTCGATCCCCTCCATCTCGCCAAGCGCGAGCCTCATCCTGAGTTGGATTATCGCAGCTACGGCTTTACCGAGGCCGATCTAGACCGTTCTATCTTCATCGATCACGTGTTGGGGCTAGAGACCGCCACCTTGCGCCAGATCGTGGCGTTGGTGCGCGATACCTATTGCGGACGCATCGGCGTCGAGTTCATGCACGTCCAGGATCCCGACGAGAAAGCGTGGATTCAAAAGCGTATCGAGTCCATTCGCAACCAAACCCAATTCACCGACAAGGGCAAGAAGGCGATCCTGCAACGCCTGGTGGAGGCGGAAGGATTCGAGCGCTTTCTGCAACTGAAGTACACCGGCACCAAGCGCTTCGGTCTGGAGGGGGGCGAGAGCGTCATCCCCGCGCTGGAGCAAATCTTGAAGCGCGGCGGCCAGCTGGGCATGAAGGACGTCATCATCGGCATGGCGCACCGGGGGCGGTTGAATATCCTCGCCAACTTTATGAAGAAGCCCTACAAGGCGATCTTCTCGGAATTCCAGGGTAATCCGGCCAATCCCTCGGATGTGCAAGGGTCGGGGGACGTGAAGTATCACCTGGGGACCTCAGGTGCGCGGGATTTCGACGGGAACGTCATTGATCTCAGTCTCCAGGCCAATCCCTCTCACCTGGAGATCGTCAATCCCGTGGTGATCGGGCGGGTGCGCGCCAAGCAACGCATGCGCAACGATAACGAACGGGTGGAGGTTGCTGGGATTCTGCTCCATGGCGACGCGGCGTTCGCGGGGCAGGGAGTTGTGCCGGAAACCATGCTGCTGTCCCAGTTGCAGGGCTACACCACCGGCGGCACCATCCACATCATCGTTAACAACCAGATCGGCTTTACGACCAGTCCGCAGTACTCGCGCTCGGGGCCGTATTCGTCGGACATCGCCAAGGGGGTGCAAGCTCCGGTTTTCCACGTCAATGCCGACGATGCCGAGGCCGTGGTCCACGTCGCCCGTATCGCCACCGAGTTCCGTCAGGAATTCAAGGCCGATGTGGTGATCGACATGATCTGCTACCGTCGTCACGGCCACAATGAATCCGATGAGCCGGCGTTCACCCAGCCCTTGATGTATCGTAAGATCGCGAGCCATCCCACCACCCGGGCCATTTACGCCAAGCAGTTGGTTACCGAGGGCACCATGACCGAGGCGGAGGCCGAGGCCATGGTCACCGACTTCCAGAACCATCTGGAGGAAGAATTCCAGGCCGCCTCAAGCTTCAAGCCCAACAAGGCCGACTGGCTGGAGGGCAAATGGCAGGGCCTGGTGCAGTTGGCCGACGAGGAAGAGTTCCGCGAGGAACTGACCGGGGTGACCGAAAGCACCTTGAAGGACATGGGGAACAAGCTGGCGGAGGTTCCGGCGAACTTCAACCTCAACCGCAAGATCGCTCGCCAGTTCCAGGCCAAGAAGGAGATGATGACCTCCGGCGCGGGCATCGACTGGTCCACGGCGGAGTCCCTGGCGTTCGGCTCGTTGCTGCTGGAGAATCATCCGGTGCGGCTGTCGGGACAAGATTGCGGGCGCGGGACGTTCTCGCAGCGTCATGCCCGGTTGATCGATCAGGAAAACGAAAGCCGGTATGAGCCGCTCAACCATCTGCGCGAGGGGCAAGTGGAGTTCGAGGTGCTCGACTCCCCCTTGAGCGAAGAAGCCGTGTTGGCCTTCGAGTACGGTTATTCCGTCACCGACCCTCATTGTCTCACCTTGTGGGAGGGGCAGTTTGGCGATTTCGCCAACGGGGCTCAGGTGGTCATCGATCAGTTCATCAACTCGGGCGAGTCGAAGTGGCTGCGTATGTCCGGCTTGGTGATGCTGTTGCCGCACGGCTACGAGGGCCAGGGGCCAGAGCACTCTTCGGCCCGGTGGGAGCGCTACCTGCAAATGTCCGCCGAGGACAATTGGCAGGTGTGTAATGTGACCACGCCGGCCAACTACTTCCACGTCTTGCGGCGACAGTTGCATCGGAACTTCCGCAAGCCGTTGATTCTCATGACGCCGAAGTCCCTGCTGCGCCACAAGCTCGCGGTGAGTTCGCTTGCAGACATGGGGAGCGGCACCCGCTTCCGCAGGATTTTGCCAGAAACCGAGCGTTTGGTGGCCGATGCAAAGGTGCGCCGGGTGGTTTTGTGCTCGGGCAAGGTCTACTATGACCTGTTTGAGGAGCGGGCCAAGCGTGCCATCAACGATGTCGCCATCATCCGCATCGAGCAGCTTTATCCCTGGCCGAAGGACACCATCAAGCAGGAATTGGCGCGTTATCCCAATGCCGATCTGGTGTGGGCTCAGGAAGAGCCCGCCAACATGGGGCCATGGACCTTCGTGGATCGCCGCATCGAGTTCATGTGCGAGGAATTGGACGACATCAAGGCCACGCGAGCGGTCTATTGTGGTCGCGCTGCGGCGGCCTCTCCGGCCACGGGGCTTTATAAGACTCATAACGCGGAGCAGGATTGGATTGTCACCACGGCTTTGACCGGCAAAGCCGAGGACATTCCTCAACCCTTCCGACGTGCAACCAAACTGAGCCGCCTCACCGCCTGAGGCCAAAGAATAAGGAAACGCCAGAAATGACGACCAAAATCGTAGTGCCCACCTTGGGCGAATCCGTTACCGAGGCCACCATCGCCAAGTGGTTCAAAAACGTCGGCGATACCGTGAAGGCAGACGAGCCTTTGGTGGAGCTGGAAACCGACAAGGTGACCGTTGAGGTCCCCGCTCCCGCCAATGGAGTCTTGGCGAATATCCTTGCTCCTGCAGGGAGCACCGTTGAAGTCGGTGCCGCATTGGGAGAGATTGCTGCCTCTGGTACCGCCGTGGCTGCGACTCCCGCCGTGGCGGCTCCGGCTGCTGCCGCTCCGGCACTTGCTGCGGTGAGCAGTGGGCCAGGAGTGATGCCTTCGGCCAAGAAAATCGCCGCCGATGCAGGGGTGGATCCCTCTGGGGTGGCGGGCTCGGGTAAGGGCGGGCGTGTCACCAAGGGTGACGTATTGGATGCGATTGCCCAGCCTAAGGCGGCTCCGGCTCCTTCCGGGCCGCGCAACAAGGCCGCTTTGGAAGAGCGGGTCCGCATGACCCGTCTGCGCAAGCGTATTGCCGAGCGTTTGAAGGAAGCCCAGAACACCGCCGCCATGCTCACCACTTTTAACGAAGTGGATATGACGGCGCTGTTTGCCCTGCGCAACCAGTACAAGGATCAGTTCGAGAAGAAGCATGGGACCAAGCTTGGCTTCATGTCTTTCTTCGTCAAGGCGTGTTTGTCGGGACTGAAGGATTGGCCGGCCGTCAATGCCGAGGTTGATGGCGAGGATCTCGTCTATAAGAACTATTACGATATCGGCGTGGCCGTGGGGACTCCCTCGGGGCTGGTGGTGCCGGTGGTGCGCAATGCGGACCAACTCTCCTTTGCCGACGTGGAAAAGACCATCGCCGGGTTGGGACGGAAGGCTCGGGATGGCAAGCTCTCCATGGAGGACCTGCTGGGCGGAACCTTCACCATCTCTAACGGCGGGGTGTATGGGTCGCTCATGAGCACGCCCATCCTGAATCCGCCGCAGTCGGCCATTCTCGGGATGCACAAAGTGCAGCAACGCCCCATGGTGATGCCAGACGGCAAGATCGAGGCGCGGCCGATGATGTACCTCGCCCTCTCCTACGACCACCGCATCATCGACGGTCGCGAGGCGGTCTCGTTCCTGGTGCGCGTCAAGGAGTGCATCGAGGATCCGCAGCGCATTCTGCTCGATATGTAATGAAGACGGAGAGGGGGATGGTGCATCTCCCTCTCTTTTTCTTTTGTTTGATGGAAAAGGGACGCATTGCTCATGTCCGAGAACGCTTTCGACGTCATCGTCATCGGCGGAGGCCCTGCCGGGTACGTTGCCGCCATTCGTGCCGCCCAACTGGGTCTCAAGTCCGCCTGTGTAGAAAAACGCGCCACCCTGGGGGGAACCTGCCTCAACGTGGGCTGCATTCCGTCCAAGGCGCTGCTGACCGCCTCTCACCACTTTGAAGCCGCGAGCCATCACCTGGGTGCCTTTGGAGTCAAGGTCGGCAAAGTGGAGTTGGATCTCCCGGCCATGCTCGGGCACAAGGAAAAAGTCGTCAGTGATAATACCAAGGGTATCGAGTTCCTCTTTAAGAAGAACAAGGTGACCTATATTGTCGGTGCAGCCTCGATTTCGGCTCCGGGACAGGTGACGGTGGAAGGGAAGACTCTCTCGGCCAAGCATATCATCATCGCCACCGGATCCGAAGTGACGCCTCTGCCTGGCGTCGAGATCGACGAGGAAACCATTGTTTCCTCTACCGGGGCGCTGTCCTTGCCCAAGGTGCCGAAGTCCATGGTGGTCATCGGCGGCGGAGTCATCGGTCTGGAATTGGGAACCGTCTGGCGTCGGTTGGGGACCGAGGTCACCGTGGTCGAGTTCTTGGATAAGATCCTGCCGCTCAATGATGGCGAGGTCTCCAAGACCATGCAGAAGATCCTCACCAAGCAGGGGATGACCTTCAAACTGGGAACCAAGGTCACCAAGGCCATCAAGAAGGGGGGGCAAGTGACGCTCACCGTCGAGCCTGCCGCCGGGGGTCCGGCCGAGGACATCAAAGCCGATGTGGTACTGGTGGCGATCGGGCGCAGGCCTTTCGTCGAGGGATTGGGGCTGGATAAAGTGGGGGTCGTGATGACGCCTCGCGGGTTTGTTCAGGTGGATGGCAGCTTCCGCACCTCGGTGCCGGGGATTTATGCCATTGGCGACGTGATCGGGGGGGCTATGCTCGCCCACAAGGCCGAGGAAGAAGCCGTCGCCCTGGCGGAATTGCTGGCCGGACAACATGGGCACGTCAATTACGAGGCGATCCCGTCTGTGGTCTATACCTGGCCGGAAGTTGCCTCGGTGGGGAAGACCGAAGAGCAGTTGAAGGCGGAGGGGGTTCCCTATAAAGCCGGGAAATTCCCCTTCACCGCCAATGGACGAGCGCGCTCCATGAACGAAAGCGAGGGCTTCGTCAAGGTATTGGCGGATGCTCGGACGGATCGCATCCTGGGAGCCCATATCGTCGGAGCTGCGGCGGGCGACCTCATCGCCGAGATCGTCTTGGCCATGGAGTTTGGTGCTGCGGCGGAAGACGTGGCGAGAACCTGCCACGCTCACCCAGCCTTGGGGGAGACGGTGAAGGAAGCTTGCCTTGCGGTGGATGGGCGACCGCTCCACATGTGAGGGGGTCAAGGGGGTTTCGCCCCATGACCCCCGCCCAAGCCAGACAACCGAACAATTATAGAATCTAAAAAAATGCCTATGGTTG
>JAVBJO010000072.1:0-4317 GCA_031546925.1 Rhodospirillaceae bacterium | reverse complement strand
AGAAAACGCAATCGATCAGACCATAAACGATGACGCTCCTCACGCTCCAGGCGAACAAGCGTCCCTAAGCTCTCGGTGATCAAACTGCGATAATCCGGAATCATCGTCACCTCCCGTCTCTCCCTGCTCCGGTTAACAGAGCTATGGGAGGGGGGGCAATCGGTATAACAGAGGATCGTTGCTTCAGAGCAACAGGCCCCTTGAAGCTTCCTATGAACCTCTCTGGCAGAGAAAGTGCCTAGCCGCTAGCCACTCCGCCCCAACCGGAACAAAGCAAAACCCCTTGAAAGGAGTCACCTTTCAAGGGGTTGGATGGTGCCCAGGGGCGGGATCGAACCACCGACACTGCGATTTTCAGTCGCATGCTCTACCAACTGAGCTACCTGGGCAAACAGATGCTGTCGGGAAAGACGAACGCCTTATAACGGCTTTCAGAGACCATGACAAGGGAATAGAGACGCCGGAGGAGGAAAAGATTACGCGGAAAGAGGCGATGGACCTCGGGTACGTTCAATCTCCACCCCAACCGAAGCTGCCTCCGCATACACATCCAGCTTCTCGACGCGGAGCTTGACAGCCTCCACCTTGCTTTCTTGCAGGCAGGCCCTCGCAATCATCGCTGCCAGGGTCTCCACCAAGTTAATGTGCTCCCCCGTCACGAGGGCCTTGATCATGTTGATGATATCCTCATAGGATACCACGCCGGCAATGTCATCCGTTCGTCTGTTGGCTTGCTCTCGAACCGTCATCTCCACGTTGATCCGGATCCGCTGTGGCGCGAGACGCTCGTAATCATGGACGCCAATTGAGCACTTGATCACAAGATCACGAATCAAAATTCGATAAATTTGGGATATAGAAGTCTCGGACACGGACGCTCTCTTTCACATCAAAGTCTCGGTCATGACGATAATGGGGTCCGCCTCGGCAAGGGCTTTGATCATGTCTCCTACCGTTTGTCCCGTTTGTGGATGGACCTTGCAACACCCTGCAACATCCGCAAGCGGAGCCAAGGCAAACCGCCGCTCCGCAAGCCGAGGATGGGGAATCGTCAGCCCCGTATCGTTCATAACAACATCCTCGTACAACAAAATATCGAGATCAATCAAGCGAGGACCCCAACGGATACCTCTTTTGCGGCCCAGTGCCGACTCAATCCCCTTCAAGGCCGTCAAAAGAGCCAATGGAGCGAGATCCGTGCCAATTCGCACCGCCATGTTTAAAAACATCGGCTGGTCGGGAAGATGCATGGGAGCCGTCTCGTAAACCTTGGAGAGCGCCTTGATGATGACAATACCCTCGAGCGCGGCAACCGCCGCCCTCAAATTATCGAGCCGGTCGCCAAGATTGCTCCCAAGACCGAGAAAAGCGCAAGATAGGGGGAGAGAAAAGCGGGGAGAAATCGAAGGGCACAAGGAGCTTCGTTCTTTCTCGGGTACGAGAAACCTTGCCCCTTCCCGGGCGAAGGGAGCGGTAATCCGCAAAAAACAAGCTCACGACGCCCCGGATATGACCGGGGGCGTCATGACCTTAGCAACCGTATTTAGTCTTCGGCGCCGCCCGTGGACGCCAGGACCATCACCACAATCAAGAAAAAAGCGGTAAGAGCCAAGCCCAAATAAATGGCAAAACCCATCGCGCCGCTGCTGGGGCCGGGATTGGTCACGCCCCCCAGGAGGGCACTGGTCACGGGAACTGAAAGATAAAGTGCGATCACCAACACGCCGGCCACGGTCATGCCGAGAACCTTCGGAAGAACGTCCATCGGAAACCCTCCTTCAAGCGAACTTTTGAGAGCGACCTCGTTTTTCGGGGCCGATCCATTCAGGATGAATAGCTCTACCAGATTTGTGGTTTTTCCGAAAGAGGGTTCCTCTTGAAAATATAAGAGAAATCCCTTTTGAAAAGGAAGAGGGGGGGACAAGCATCCCCCCAACTTCGTTTTTCAGCAGCCGGGTTATGGATCCCAGCCTTAAGCGTTCCCAACGCCCGCTAGGAACTTGCTCACCAAGCTCTTCAGTTCCCGCGCCTCCTGGGACAGGGATTGGGCCGCAGCCAGGACATCCCCAGCGGCGGCACCGGTCTCCCCAGCGGCGACAGTGACTCCACCGATGGTGGTGCTGACGCTCCGTGCCCCTTCGGCCGCTTGACTGACGCTCCGGGCGATTTCCCCGGTGGCTGCCGCTTGTTCGTCCACGGCGGCGGCGATGGAGGCGGCGATGTGGTTGATTTCCTCGACTCGGGTCACAATTCCAGCAATGGCTCGGACGGCCTCGGCGGTGGCGGACTGAACCGCACCAATCTGGTTGCCGATTTCCTCGGTGGCCTTGGTGGTCTGGTTCGCCAGCGCCTTGACTTCGTTGGCGACAACGGCAAAGCCTTTCCCGGCCTCCCCCGCCCGAGCCGCCTCAATGGTGGCGTTGAGGGCAAGCAGGTTGGTCTGACTGGCGATATCGTTGATCAGGCTCACCACGGTGCCGATCTTGGCCGAGCTTTCCGCCAGACCTTTCACGGTCATATCGGTGCGATGAGCATCCTCTGCGGCTTGCTGGGAAACGTGGCTCGACTGGGCCACCTGACGTCCGATCTCGCTGATGGAGGCGGACAATTCCTCGGCGGCGGCGGCTACCGTTTGAATGCTGACCGTGGTTTCTTCGGTGCTCGAGGCCACCGCAGTCGCCTGACGGCTGGTTTCCTCAGCGGTGGAGGACATTCCCTGGGCAGTACTTTCCAGCACCGTAGAGGCTCCGGTAACCACTTCAAGCACGCTGGAAACGCTGCTGTTGAAGTTTCGGGTGAGCTCTTCGATGGTCCGGCCCCGCGCCTCCCGCGCCGTGCGTTGGCTTTCCTGTTCGGCTGCGAGATCCCTGGCACGAATACCGTTTTGCTTGAACACTTGGACCGCCTTGGCCATGGCGCCGATCTCGTCACCGCGCTCCAGGGCGGGAACTTCGGTGTTCAACTGCCCATCCGCCAGCTTTTCCATGGCGCCCGTCATGTTGAGAAGGGGGGAGCTGATGGAGCGCGCGATGAAGAACGCCATAAACACGCCGACCAGAACCGCGAGGCTGCCCACAACCATGCTCAACGTTGAAGTAGTTTCGATGGCCGAGGAAATCCGCGCCTGAAGCTCGTCCAGATCCTTTTCGTTACTGATGCGAAGGTTGTTGGCTGCCTCAGCAAAAAGAACGCCATGAGGAGGAAGCGTGGTATTGAAAATCTCATTCATCTTTTTGGTTGATGTATGGAGCGTCTCAATATACTGACGATAGATCGGAACTTGTTCCGAGGCGATCTTAAGCTGAGCTTGATACTCCGGGTTTGTTTCCTGAGCCGCCCATTCTTTCAATGAGGATTCCAGAGTACTGATCGCCTTCTCAGCCGTGTTCATGGCATCTTCTTTGCTCCAAATCACATAGCTCAGAATAGACATGCGCACGACGGAGACTTGATTTACAAGCGTATCGGATCGCTCGACAATATCGATTTGCTTATTTTCTCGTGATTTGGCTGCGACATTCGATAACGACGTAAGAATTTCTTTTCCAGAGGCAGCCATATTGAGGATGAGAGAATCGCGATCCAACCTGATCTTGGCACCTTCATTAAACATATCAAGATAGATTTGAAGTTCCGACTTCATCTTATCATAGAAAATCTTGTTTTCCGGCGTTGCCTTGGCAGACATCGGCCCCATTTGCTCAAAAATTTTGGCGGCGCTCTGTTGAAGTTGTGTCGCCGTCTCTTGTTTTGCGTTCGACATAAAAACAAACGCGAGACGCCGAAGGGCGATTGTTTCGTTGGATAAATTCAAAACGGAAACAACCTCATCTGCTGCCGTGTTCCCCTCCTGGGTGTCCACGTTAATAGCCCGCAGCTTTATAACGGCAAAGAGAGAGACGATAATCAGGAAAATCAAGAGAGCTGCAAAGCCCCCAAAAATTCTCTGTTTAATTGTTATTCCGTTTCCCATTTTTCCCCCAATTCCGAAGCTGTTGGCTCGACTCCACGCATCACTGAGTGGATTCACTGAATGATCAGCTTATCATGAGTTGAGTGGTAATGGAAGAAAATTTGCTTACTTTAATACAAATCAATAGGGGCAGCCTTGCTCGGCCTGTCGTTTTAGGAAAGAGGGTTTTTGCTAACAATCATGCAATCGAATGAAGAATTTACGAGAGTGCTACGTAAAGATAGATAAGAATTTTCCCAGCATGGCCGCGAGGTTCAGCGGATTATCATGAAGATGATGGTATAGGCGCAAAGACAGATCGACCATTTCCTCTGATTTCGAAACCACTTTGGTACGTCTTCGAA
>JAVBJO010000117.1:0-6907 GCA_031546925.1 Rhodospirillaceae bacterium | reverse complement strand
CGGTTCTGCTGCCTCCGCCCGCTCCGTGGGGGGTTGTGGTTGCGGTCCTGGCGCCCCCCCGCCACCCGCCGCCGCGCCCCGGGCGCCGGCCGCGGCCGCGCGCGCGCCCCCCCCCCCCCCCCCCCCCCCCCCCCCACTACTCGTCCTGTCCACTGAACAACCGCGCAGCCCTGACCGCCACGCGCACCACGCCCCCCACAGCCACGCCGAGCCTCTCGTGCTCCTCCCGGGTTAATTCTGCCTCCAGGGTGGTATTCTTCCCCACGACCAAATCGGCACGAACCAGCGGCCCCAGTACGGTCCAGTGGCGCACGCGCGCCGTAACTCCCTCTGCGTCGGCAGGCCGCAGTTCGATATCGTGGGGTCGAATGAAGGCGGTCCCCGGTCCATCCTCACATTTTCCGTCAGCGCAATAGAGCGTCAGCCCTTCAACTTCGGCGCTTCCATTCCGAATGAGGCAAGGAACCGCATTCACATTCCCCAGGAAGTTATAGACGAACGGCGTTGCGGGATTATCATAGATTTCCGTAGGACTTCCCACTTGCTCTATTCTCCCTTTATTCATGACGACGACTTGATCGGCAACTTCCAGAGCCTCTTCCTGATCATGGGTGACGAACACACCAGTGAGCCCCATTTCCTGGTGGAGCGAGCGCAACCACCGCCGGAGATCCTTGCGGACCTGGGCATCAAGGGCACCGAACGGCTCGTCAAGCAGCAGCAAGCGCGGCTCAATGGCCAGCGCCCGGGCGAGGGCGACGCGCTGGCGTTGTCCGCCAGACAGTTGGGTGGGGTACCGCCCCCCCAGTCCCTCAAGGCGCACCAGGGAGAGGAGCCTCTCGACCCTTTCAGCGATGGTGGTTTTGTCCAGCCGCCCCGCACCGCGTCGGACTTTCAGCCCAAAGGCGATGTTGGCGGCAACCGTCATGTGTTGGAACAGGGCGTAGTGCTGGAAGACGAAGCCAATGCCTCGGTCCCGGGTTTTCAGAGCGGTTGCATCGGCCCCCTCCAGGCGTAAGGAACCCTGGTCAGGCTGCTCCAGCCCGGCGAGGATGCGCAACAAGGTGGTTTTCCCCGATCCCGACGGCCCAAGCAGAGCAATCAGGCGTCCCTTGGGAATGACCAAAGACACCCGATCCAACGCCAGTTGGCCATTGAAGAACTTGGAGATATTCTCGGCTTCGATCATCTCCGTGCCGCTGGACACTTCCGTGCCACTGGGCATCTCAGTGCCGATGGGTTGCTGCGACTTCATCTTGGTGCCACCATTCAACGGCGGTTTTGGCGCCCAACGTGACCAGGGCCAGGAGCGCGAGGAGGGAGGCGACGGCGAAGGCCCCAACGAAGTCATATTCATTGTACAGAATCTCCACATGCAAAGGCATGGTATTAGTCAACCCACGGATGTGGCCAGAGACCACGGAAACCGCACCGAATTCGCCCATGGCTCGGGCATTGCACAGCAGAACCCCATACAGCAGCCCCCATTTGATGTTGGGCAGAGTGACCAGCCAGAAGGTACGGAACCCTCCCGCGCCCAGGGTGACGGCGGCTTCTTCCTCGGTTCGGCCTTGCTCCTCCATCAAGGGAATCAGCTCGCGAGCAACGAAGGGGAAGGTGACAAACAACGTGGCCAGGATGATGCCCGGAACCGCGAAGACGATTTTGATATCGTGCGCCGCCAACCAAGGCCCCAGCACCCCTTGAGCCCCGAACACCAAGATATAGATCAGCCCCGAGATCACCGGCGAAACCGAAAACGGTAAATCAATCAGCGAGACCAGCAAGCTCTTGCCACGGAAGTCGAACTTCGCGATGGCCCAGCTCGCCACCAGACCAAACACCAGATTGAGAGGAACGGCCACCGCCGCAACCAGAAGAGTCAGCCGCACCGCCGCAAGGGTGTCCGGGTTGCTCAATTTCGCGAGGTAAGGCAGAATCCCTTTGTCCAGCGCCTCCACCAGCACCACCACCAGCGGCAGCACCAAAAATAACCCGAGGCAAGTCAACGCGGCCCCAATAAGCAGCCAGCGAAAAACAGAGGTCTCGGCTCTGGCCGAATTGGTTTGCATTATCCGGCTCCCCCACGGCGACGCCGTTGCCAGGTTTGCAGGGCGTTGATGGAAAGCAGCAGCACGAACGAGATCAGCAGCATCAAGACGGCAACAGCGGCAGCGCCTTCATAGTCGTATTGTTCGAGCTTCCCAATGATCAACAGCGGTGCGATTTCGGAAACTTCTGGAATATTTCCGGCGATGAAGATGATGGAACCGTACTCTCCCACCGAGCGCGCGAAAGCCAAGGAAAATCCCGTCAACAGCGCCGGGGCGACGGCAGGAGCGATCACTAGGCGAAATGTTTGCCAGCGTCCCGCCCCAAGAGAAGCGGCCGCTTCCTCCATCTCGGTATCGAAGACCGCAAGCACCGGCTGCACGGTGCGCACCACAAAGGGGAGGCCAATAAACATCATGGCAACGATCACCCCCAAGGGCGTGAAGGCGATCTTTATCCCCAATGGAGCCAGCAGTTCCCCGATCCAGCCATTGGGAGCGTAGATCGCCGCAAGAGCGATGCCCGCAACCGCAGTGGGGAGGGCGAAAGGAAGATCGACGATGGCATCGGCCAAACGCCGCCCGGGGAATTCATAGCGCACCAACACCCAAGCCACCAGCAACCCCGCCACCGCATTCCCGAGGGACGCCAACAGAGCCCCCCCAAAAGACAGGCGCAGAGCGGCCAAAACCCGAGGGTCGGTCAGCAAGGCGAGCCAGTCTTTTCCCGCCAAGCCGCTCGCCTTGAGGAACAGCAGCGCCAACGGGATCAGCACCACTAGGCAGAGGTAGGTGATGGTGACCCCCACGGTGAGCCCGAAGCCGGGAATCACACTTTTCCCGATCTTTCTCCCGAAGGATTTCGGTATCACCGGCT
The DNA here is from genome assembly GCA_031546925.1 of Rhodospirillaceae bacterium. GTDB lineage: Bacteria > Pseudomonadota > Alphaproteobacteria > Rhodospirillales > Magnetospirillaceae > Magnetospirillum. The sequence continues at coordinate 3,979 of JAVBJO010000117.1, read as the reverse complement.
GGGGCGTCTGGGCGAGGGTCGTACTCGACATTATTTCTTCGCCACGATTCGATCAAAGGTTCCGCCATCGGCGAAATGCGTGGCCTGGGCCTTTCTCCATCCGCCAAAAACCCCATCGATGGTAAACAGGCGGATCGCGGGGAAGTCCGCCGCATACGCCGCTGCTGCCGCAGGATCCCGGGGACGGTAATGATGCTTGGCGATGATCCTTTGACCCTCCGGAGTATAGAGGAAATTCAGATACGCCTCAGCCAGGGGACGGGAGCCGCGATGATCGGCCACCTTATCCACCACGGCGACGGACGGCTCCGCCAGGATCGATAGGGAGGGAGTCACGATCTCGAATCCGCCACCCAGTTCTTTCAGAGCCAGGATAGCCTCGTTTTCCCACGCCAACAAGACGTCTCCCATCCCTCTTTGGGTAAAGGTGGTGGTGGAGCCGCGCGCCCCCGAATCAAGCACAGGGACGTTCTGGAACAGAGCCTTCACAAAAGCCATGGCCGACTCCTCATTCCCGCCAGGCAACTGAAGGGCATACCCCCACGCCGCGAGATAGTTCCATCGTGCCCCCCCCGATGACTTCGGATTGGGGGTAATCACCTGAATGCCCGGCTTGACCAAATCCCCCCAGTCGTGGATCTTCTTAGGGTTCCCCTGCCTGACCAGGAACACAACCGTAGAGGTGTAAGGCGCACTGTTCTCCGCCAAACGTCCCTGCCAGGTGGGAGACACCACACCGCGATCGGCAATGGCGTCGATATCGTAGGCCAAAGCCAGGGTGACCACATCGGCCTCCAACCCATCAATCACCGAGCGAGCCTGCTTCCCCGAACCGCCATGGGATTGATTGATGGTAATGGTTGCGCCGGTTTTGTCCTTCCACTGCTTGGCGAAGGCGGCATTAATCTCTTGATACAGCTCTCGCGTTGGGTCGTAGGAGACATTGAGCAGCGTCTTGACGCCCTCTGCCGCACGGGCACCGGGGACGATCAGAGCAACCACCGCTGCAAAGACGGCGGCAAACAGCACGCCACCGAGCAATCGATGATGTCCCTCGTTGAAAGTGGTGTTCATCGCCTTATCCTTATCCTGGAGGTTCCGGAATTTAGAGGTTTATAGAATTGTACAGATCGGTTTGTCAAACCAAGATTTTTCCACACGATGGAGTGCCTACTCCAGTATATATTTAACTGTGTCAAAATGTTAATTAGGGGATAGCGAAAGAGGTGGGATCTATGGCCTCTGGCCTATATCAAGCGCTTGCATTTACCTCTGACGGATGGTTGAGAGTGGGGACATGTTTCGGCATTGTCTGCCACCCGCAGGCTGGGGGGCAAGCTGGGGGCAAAACGGACTGGGAAATCTAGCGCGAAGACTGGGAACGCGAAGACTGGGAAATCTAGCGCGAAGCATGACAATCCCAGCGCGAAGCATGACCATCAAGGAGGAAAATCGCATGAGCCATACCCGCCCCAACATTCACCCGGGCGAGATTTTATGGGAAGAGTTTCTGAAACCAACTGGGCTGGACGTGGTCCGTTTGTCCGGCGATGTGCAAATTCCCGTAGAGCAGTTGCGAGCGGTCATGGAAGGCACGGCGGATATCTACGCCGAAATGGCGCTGCGCCTCGCACGTTATTTCGGAACGTCAGAGCGATTCTGGATGGAAATACAGATGTGTTATGATCTGGAGAGAGCGCGGCAGATCTTCGCCCCCCCCGCGCCCTAAAGGACACGAGCCCCTTGGACCTCCTGACGACAAGGGGGCTGACGACAAGGGGCTGACAACAATGGGAACTTCGCGTGCTTTCTCCCCTCACAATCGTTCTGGCCGCTCCCCGCGGCTTCTGCGCGGGCGTTGACCGCGCTATCCATATCGTCGAAGCCGCCCTGGAAAAATTCGGCGCCCCCGTTTACGTCCGCCATGAGATTGTCCACAACCGCTTCGTTGTGGACACGCTAAAATCCCAGGGAGCCATTTTCATTGATGAGCTAGACCAAGTCCCCGATGGCCGCCCGGTTGTTTTTTCCGCTCACGGCGTTCCCAAGTCGGTCCCCGCCAGCGCAATCGCGCGTAACCTGACCTATCTTGACGCCACCTGCCCCCTGGTCACGAAGGTCCACCGGGAGGCAGAGGCTCATCATGCGTTTGGCCGTCAGATCGTCATGATTGGCCACGAGGGCCATCCCGAGGTCATCGGAACCATGGGCCAAGTCCCGGAAGGGGCCGTTTTGCTGGTGGAGACTCCGGCGGACGCGGAAGCTCTTCACCCCTCCACGCCGGATCGCCTGGCTTACATTACGCAGACGACCCTCTCGGTGGATGACGCGGCGGAGATTGTTGCGGTTCTCCAGCGTCGTTTCCCGGATATTGTTGGTCCGCGTCGTGATGATATTTGCTATGCGACGACCAATCGGCAAGCCGCCGTCCGGACCATTGCGCCGTTGTGTGATGTGGTGATGGTGATTGGAGCGCCGAACTCGTCCAATTCCCAGCGTTTGGTCGAGGTTGCCGCGCGATGGGGCTGTGAACGCTCTCTTTTGGTCCAGCGGGCTTCGGCGATTGATTGGACGGCTCTAGAGGGCATCAACACCTTGGGCCTAACGGCGGGAGCGTCGGCACCGGAGATCTTGGTGGAGGAGGTGATCGCCTCGGCGCGGGAGCGCTTCGAGGTCATCTTACGGGAGGTCCGCGTGACGGAGGAAACCACCGTTTTCAAGCTTCCCCAACAGTTGCTGTAGTCCGGTTCAGCGTGCTCCCCCAATTGATGAAAGAAGGGGGCACGCTGAACGATATAAGAGACGGCCCCCAGGAGAGGGAAACCGCCTTTCTCCTCAGAGTCACAACAGCGCTAGGGCCATCATCGTCCCCGCCAGAATGCCCGCCCCGGTCAGGGAGGCCAGTAACTGCGGGCGTAAGATGTCATACAAGGGGCGGGCCTCGTCGCGAACGCGGACTCCGACTTCACTCGCGGTCATGCGTCCGCCGTAATGGCAATCGCACAATAACCAATGAGCCTGACGCTCCGATAGACCAAAATAATCCATCGCATCGCCCAAACGATCCCCACTCAAGCCATCCGCGCGTAAAACAGGATCCGCGAAGGCGACCGACAGCGGGGAATCTTCTTTGCGCATATCACGGCGCACAGCGGGACTAACGTACTCCACGTCCTCCAACGCCCGCAAGGCCCGAGGTCCCTGCCGATCCAGCAGGTCCGCCCAGCGGTTCAGGCGCTGCCCGCGAGACATGATGTGCGTCCTCGCAAACATCGGATCCAGACTTTTCGTCCCCCGGATCCGGTCAAGGTCTTGGTGATGCATGAGGATCCTCCGATCTTCGTTCCCAGTCGAGCCGAACCAATCGGCATGCTTTGGCCTAGGAGGCCTACTCGGGGAAAACACTCGGCACACCAGAAAGGTTCAACCTCCTCGAAAAGATGCCCAAAAGGACACGCGGGAACAATCACCCGGAGATAGGCATTTACCCTAGGGAAAGCCAACCACAACGAGGATCGTCATGAGAAGACTCCTACTCCGGCTTCTGCTCGTTCCTTGGGCCATCATGCTCGCCACCCTTCCCGTTCCAGCGGCGGAAGGTCCGCCCAGCAATACCGAACTGGCCGATTTCGTCTCGACTTTCATGCGGTTGACCGGTGTTCGGCATGGGTACCTCTTGATGCTCCGCGACGAGGAAGACCCTGCCCGAGTCGAGGGGATCAAACAAAATGCAATCAGCGATATGACGGCCGTGGTGGAGATGAATGGATTGACCATTGATCGGTACAATCAAATCGCTCTGGCAGTTCGGCATGATCCGACGTTGCAGACGAGGGTGGAGGAGATTTTACAGCAGTTGGCGGCGAGTCCGGAGGAGGAATAAGCGGGTCAAGGGGCCTCTGCCCCTTGCGGGGGTGTCGGGGGCGGTGCCCCTGACCAGGGCGTAAGCCCATCCCCCAGCCATCCCCCCCGACCCCCC
>JAVBJO010000149.1:0-7946 GCA_031546925.1 Rhodospirillaceae bacterium | reverse complement strand
CCCAACCCCCGCCCGGGGCCATGCCCCGGACCCCCTTTCTTTTCATCAAGGCCCTAGACGCTCACACTCAGATGCGCCCCATCTTGATTTTGTAGCCTCAACCCTTTTCCCAAGGCCCCAATCAGGCTCAACCCAGCGTTTCGCCCTTTTCCCGCGAGGAGGTCTGCGGGAAAGCCTCCCCCGGAGTCGCTAATCTCCAGATGAATATGATCCGCAGCCACGACGAGTCGCGTCACGATGCTCCCGGAGCATCCCAGAGGCAGGCCATGACGAGCGGCATTATCGAGCGCTTCAAAGGCGATCAACCCCAAGGACATGGCACGGTCAGCGGGGATGAGGCCTTCGCCGTGGTGATGGTGGGTGATCTGCCGGTTCAGACGGTCCCCCAGCGCCTCCTGGGCGAGGAGTGCCAACAAGGCCGCCCCATTGATGGTTGCGAAATCCCCCCTCTCGTCGAGCAGGCGGTGGACCAGGCTCAGCACGTGGATGCGCGCCATGGAGGCCTGATAGTTCCGTCGGGCGAACTCTGGCACCCAGCGCGAGTCCAGCATCAGCACCATATTGATCATGGCGAAGTTGTTTCTGACCCGATGGTGCAGTTCGTCCAGTAACGCGAGGGTTCTCTGTGCCGCCACATTTTCCGCTTGGATTTTGCGCCACCCCAGCAAGGTGAGGCCAGCGATGGTGCCGAGGAGCAAGCACAACAGCCCCGCCATCAACACGGCGTCCAGCCGCCATGGAGCGAGCACGGTTTTCAGAGAGGACGAGATGGAGACCGCCAACGGCCACCCTTGGATGCGACGCAATACGCCCAAGCGGTAATCATTGCCGTCGACGCTCGGCAAGGTGTAGAAGCCGCTGGCGCTACCGCTTTCCACGCCTTGTTTCATCAGGAGCGCCAACCCTTCGGGACGAGTGCGCTCGCGGTCGGTTCGACGAATCAAGGAAACGCCCGTCGCGCCCAAGACGTTGATATTGTCGGTATCCGCCAGGGCCAGGTGTTCGTAGAACTCCAGGAAAGTGGCGGTGGGGACGACCACGATCACCGCGCCGACGAAGACTCCTTCAAGATCGTACAGGGGATGAGCCACGGCAAAGTGCGAGGCGTTCAAACTGCTGCTTTCCGTATCCCAGCGTCCCGTGGAGCGCTCCGCCCCTTGGCGCAGGGCGTTGAAGTAGGCCGTCTCGGCGAAGTTCTGCGGCCCCAAAGGGGATGAGCGAAAGACAACCTCGCCGCTGGCCCCCACCGCGAGGACCGGCCACGGGCGGAGGGGATGACGTTGCGGCCGTGCGGCAACGCTCAGGTGGTTGGGATGGATGGAGATATCTGCTGCGAAATCCCTCAACTGCTGCTCGGCGGCATCGAGCAGTCCCTTCGCGTGTTCTTCCAGGGATTGAACGAGGACGGTGTTGTGGCTCTGAGCCAGGGAGAGCATATCCTGGCGTGTTGAGGTCAAATACCGCTCCGTCAGGCCAATGGCCAGCAGCGACAGCAAGATGGAGATGGAGAGCAGACTCGTCGCCGGACTCAGCCGCATGAGGTTTAACACCGTCCTTTTCAGGAAAACTCTTAAAGACGTGAGTCCTCTGAGAGGCCTTGTCCAGGGAAATACCAAGAGCGATATGCCCCAGCGGATCCATCGGCTTTAGGGAGAGCTCCTCCATGACACGGATTTTGATTCTGTATTACTCCACCTGGGGACATATCGAAACCATGGCCCAGGCAGCCGCCGCCGGCGTTCGTGAAACCGGCGCGGAAGCCACCATCAAGCGCGTGCCCGAAACCATTCCTGCTGAAGTCTTGAGCCAAATCCACGCCAAGGAAGACCAAGCGGCACCTCTCGCCGATCCGCTAGAATTGGCTGATTATGACGGTCTCTTGATTGGGACTCCCACCCGTTACGGAAACATGGCCGGGCAGATGCGCACCTTTCTGGATCAGACGGGGAAATTGTGGATGTCGGGGGCTCTCGTCGGCAAACCCGCAGGAGTCTTCACCTGCACCGCGACCCAACATGGGGGGCAGGAGACAACGCTCTTGTCAGGGATCGTCAATTTGTTGCACTTTGGCATGGTGGTGGTGGGACTGCCGTATTCTGCCACCCAGCAGATGGCCATGGACCAGATCACCGGAGGCAGCCCCTATGGCGCAACGACCATTGCCGGCGGAGATGGCTCCCGTCGCCCCAGCCCCGAGGAATTGGAGATGGTGCAGTTCCAAGCGCGCCATTTGGCCTCCATCGCCGAAAAATTAAAAGGATAACAGGATGCTGGAATATCGCCCCTTTGACCGCCTGGGAACCTTTAGCAATGATTGGCTCTCGGCCCATTACCACTTTAGCTTCGCCGATTATCACGACCACAGTCGCATGGGAGAGGGGGCGCTCCGCGTTTGGAATGATGATCGCATTGAGCCTCATTCCGGCTTCCCTCCCCACGGGCATCGCGACATGGAAATCATCACCTATGTGCGTGAGGGCGTGGTGACGCATCAGGATTCCCTCGGCAACACCGGGAAGACCGCCGCCGGTCAGGTGCAGGTCATGAGCGCCGGAAGCGGCATCACCCACGCCGAGTATAACGAAGAAGATGTCGCGACCACTCTGTTTCAAATCTGGATCCATCCTAACCAGAAAGGATTGCCGCCGCGCTGGGAAACCAAACCTTTCCCCCGCACCAGCGGCAGCTTCGAGGTTCTCGCCTCAGGCGTGGCGGAGGATCAAGGCGTTCCGCACATTTACCAAGACGCCCGCGTGTTGGGGGCTGTCCTGGATCACGGGCAGACCCTGGTGCATCAGCTCCGTCATCCCCGGGCGTATCTGGTGGCGGCCGTGGGGACTTTGGTGGTCAATGGCCTAACCCTCGGCCCGCGGGATGGTGTCGCCATCCAGGACGAGGAGGCTCTGAACATCACCACCGAAAGCCACTGTGAACTCGTTCTGGTGGAAACCGTCTAGATCGAGGGAAAGGGACGCGGCGCTTGACCCGGTTTGGTGAAGGTTCTTCTCATGCCGTTTGAAACGCGCTCCCTCTTTTTTCATCGCAGGCGTGCGTTTCAAACGCTGTGAAGCACACGCGCAGCAGAAATTTTCTCCTGCGATTGATTGATCCTTAGAGACCTCCTGCAGCCCATCTCGCCACTCCTGTGAGCGATGACAAGCCGAGGGGCGTGGAGGATGCCATGGCGTGGATTTTTTTGTTCTTTGCCGGCTTGTTCGAGGTCGGTTGGGCCGTCGGTTTGAAATATACAGAAGGGTTCACGCGGCTGTGGCCTTCTGTGCTCACCCTCGGGGCCATGGCCGCCAGCATGGCTCTTCTCGGGCTCGCCGTACGCAGTCTGCCCATTGGATCGGCTTATGCGGTCTGGACGGGGATTGGGACGGTGGGGACCGTGATTCTCGGCATCTTCCTCTTTGATGAAAGTCCCGATATCATTCGGTTGATCTGTGTGGGCATGATTGTTCTTGGGATTGTGGGGTTGAAAGTGTTTTCGGATTAGGACGCTGCAAATGGGATTAAGGCCCGAAGGGCATGGGACGATCCCGCACTCGGCCGATCAGAGAGGGATTTTTTCAAACATAGCTCTTCGACCTCAGCCCCTGGAAGGCACGTGACTCAATGTTGAGGCAGTGTCTGCAAATTTCTCTGATAGTATTTATAAATTTTGGCCCTGCCTTTGTTCAGCGCCTCTCGGATGAACGCGAGCGGTGGTTGTTATGGTTCCCGGTTTTTCTGGGTGTTGGGATTGCGGTCTATTTTCTCTTGCCCCAGGAGCCTCCGGCTTGGTTGGGGGGTGTGCTTCTGGTGCTTAGCCTCGGGGGGGCTTGGTTGGGGCGTCACGCTGCGTTGGGGGCTTTCCTTGGGGGGAGTCTGGTGGCTGCGGCAACGGGATTTACCGCCATTCAAGCGCAATCCTTCCTGGAAGAGGCTCCCGTTCTGGCGCATGCCAGCGGCCCCGTTCGCGTGGAGGGCAGGCTGACCCAGAGTGTCAATCGCCCCGGTGGAGGGCACATCCTTCTTGAAGATGTGGCCGTCGTCAGGGGAACGGTGGTGCTGAGGAAGCCTCTCCCGGAGGGTATCGCGCGGTTCTCTTTGATCCGGTTGCGCGTGGATACCCCGCCGACGTTTCTCATCGGGGAGCGCATCGCGCTGGAGGCGGTGCTTCAGCCGCCGTTTCAGCCGTTGGCTCCGGGGAGTTTCGATTTTTCTCGGCATGCTTGGTTTTTGGGGCTGGGGGCGGTGGGGTCCGCCCGGGGAGCGGTCGCTCGCGTGGAGGAGCCCGTGGATGAAGAGGGGGTGCATCCTCTGTTTGCCTTGAATCGGTTGCGGCAGAAGGTCACCGAGCGGATCCTCAAGGTCTTGCCTGGCGAGGAAGGTCCCGTCGCCACGGCTTTGATCACTGGGGAGATGGCGGCGATCACGCCCCGCCTGATGGAGGGGTATCGGGATTCGGGGTTGGCGCATCTTTTGTCCATCTCCGGGTTGCACATGAGCCAAGTGGCCGCCTTGGTGTTTCTTCTTGTTCGGGGTGGGCTCGCGCTGATTCCTGCCATTGTTCTGCGCTATCCCATCAAGAAGTGGGCGGCAGGCATCGCCTTGGGAGCAACGTTTCTCTATTTGCTGCTGGCGGGCTCGCCGGTGCCAGCACAACGCTCCTTCATCATGACGGGGTGCGTTTTGTTGGCCGTCTTGTTGGATCGGGTGGCCATCACGCCACGCATGGTCGCCTGGGCCGGGATCCTCGTGTTGCTGCTGGCCCCGGAGGAGCTCATCGGTCCGAGCTTCCAGATGTCCTTTGCGGCGGTAGCGGCGTTGGTGGCCGCCTATGAGGCGCTGCGGGATCGTCCGGCCTCCGCCAGGAAAAAGGCCTCTCATTGGGTTCCAAGGGGGATGCTCTATATCGGTGGGCTGTTGTTTGGGACGTTGGTGGCGGGAACGGCGTCAGCCGTGTATGGGATTTATCACTTCAATCGCTTCGCCGTCTGGTCCATGGTCGCCAATCTGATCGCGGTTCCCTTGACCGGGGTCGCCGTCATGCCCTTTGCCTTGGCCGCCTTGGTCTTGATGCCCTTCGGACTGGAATCCTGGGCGCTCGTTCCCATGGGATGGGGCATTTGGGCGGTCAATCAGATCGCTTTGAGCGTCGCCAGCTGGCCGGGGGCGACCTTCATGTTTCCCGCCATGCCGCCGTGGGGGCTTGGGGTGTTTACCTTGGGGTGGGCGTGGCTGCTGATTTGGCGTCGCTCTTGGCGGTTGTGGGGACTGGTGCCCATGGCGCTAGGCTTGGGCTCCATGGCTCTCACGCCGGCGCCGGATCTTTTGGTGGATCATCAAGGGCGATCCTTCGCTATCCGAGGAAACGATGGGACACTGATTCTCAATCGCGGCAGTGCGTTGCTGCAAGATGCCTGGCGACGCCGAATGGGGCGTTCCGCCTCGGCTCCTTGGCCGGGACAGGACGAGGGACGGCTGCTGTGTGTGCCAGGCTTGTGCCGCTACCAGACAGAGGCCGGACAGATCGCCTTGGTGTTAACCCAGCAAGGCGTCAGGGAAGAGATTTGCTTGGCCAAGGTGGTGGTCTCGGCGGTAAAAATCGACTTTTGCCCCAAGGAGACCTTGGTCCTTGACCAGACGGTGTTGCGTCAGAAAGGACCTCATGCGGTATGGCTCTCGGATCAAGGAGGGCACGTTGAAAGCGTCGCCGACTGGCAAGGCCAACGCCCCTGGTCCTGGTGGGGATCGAAAGAGGAAACCGCTGCCTCCTCCGCAGAAAGGGAATCCGGCGAGGGGAGCCACACGGGAAAAGGCTTGCGGGGGGAGGGGGGATGAGGGATATTCCAGCCTCACCGTGGACCATTGACATACCCCTTGCCATTAAAAGGCAGTGACTCATGAATCAAAACGCCTCGACCGCGACACCACCCGCTCCCTCCGCTGATCAGTGGGTGCGTTCTTTCCTGACCCAGTTCATTGGGATGGGAAATTTGTCGGAGATTCCTCCGGCCCTGATGCAGCAGGTTTCGTTCGAGGTGTTGACGGGAGTCATCGGAGAGGCAAAGCTGCCCATCGACAATCCCATGTCGCTCCATCTCTATCGGCAGTGGATTTTGGCCAATGCCGCAAGCTCGCCCCATGTGTTCGCAGGGTGGTTCAATCTGGGGATCGGCTTGGTGCAGGCGGGGGATCTCCACAACGCCCTCATCGCCTATCAAAGCGCCCTTCAGTTGAAGCCCTCCCTGTATCAGGCATCGGTGAACCTGGGGTTGGTGTACGAAAAGTTGGGACAAGTCGAAGTCGCTTTGGCCATCTGGAAGGGAGCCCTTCAGGCCACCGAGGATCGCACCGCCCTGATGAACAATCGTGGCCGCTTGCTGGAAGACCTGAAGCGCTATAACGAGTCCGAAGCTCAGTTGCGCGCCAGTTTGATGGAAAAGCCCTTGCAGCATGATGTGTTGCAGCATTGGACCCATCTGTGCCAGAAAATGTGCCGCTGGGAAGATGTCAGCGCCGAGGTTCCCGGCTTGACCCGCGAGCAAGTGGTCATGTCCATGGGGCCGTTGGGGGCCTTGGCCCTGTTTGACGACGTGACCACCCAGAATGAAATCAATAAGGCATGGTTGAAGCGTAAGTCTCCGCCCACGCCGGAGCTTTTGTGTCGTCCGGAAGGGTATAAGCACGACCGGATTCGGGTCGGCTATGTGTCGTCGGACTTCTGCACCCATCCCATGAGCTTCCTGATCGCGGAGTTGTTTGAAAAGCACGATCGGACCAAGTTCGAGGTCTATGGATATTGCACCAGTCGCGATGATGGGAGCGATATCCGCAAGCAGGCCATCTCGTTCTTTGATCGTTTTACCCAAATCAACGCCATGACGGACGAAGCCGCCGCTCGGATCATCCGGAGCCACGAAATCGATATCCTGATTGATCTGAATGGCTTGACCTTGGGGGCACGGGTGGATTTGTGGCGCTGGAAACCAGCTCCGGTGCAGATTACTTATCTGGGGTATATCGGGCCAAACCCTCAGCCCGAGCTGGATTACATCCTGTGCGACGATTATGTCATCCCCCCCGATGCCGCCGCTTTGTACGAGCCCAAGCCCCTGTACCTGGATGGCGTCTACCAGGCCAATAACAGCAAACTGCCCATCGGGGCGAACACCACCCGCGAGGCGGTGGGATTGCCCCAGGATAAGTTCGTCTATTGCTGCTTCTCCAAGCACTACAAGATCACGGAACAGATTTTTTCCGCCTGGATGGAAATCCTGCGCCGGACCGAGAATACCGTGCTCTGGCTCGCCGGCGATAACGAGTGGTCTCAGGCTAATATGACCGAAGTGGCGGCTCGGCATGGGATTGGTCCCGATCGGTTGATATTCGCCGGACGTGTTGCTCACCCCGATTATCTGGCGCGGTTGCGCTTGCCGGATCTGTTCCTGGATACCTCTCCGTACAACTCTGGCACCGTGGGGAGTGATGCGCTTCGCATGGAGCTTCCCCTGTTGACCTTCGAGGGGAAGACCTTCGTTTCTCGCATGGCGGGGAGCTTGCTGACCGCTGTCGGGCTGCCGGAGCTGATTGCTCCTAATCTCGCGGGCTATATTGAGGAAGCCATCAAGCTTTCCAAGGATCAGGACCGGTTGAAGGGATATCGTCGGACCCTGGAAGGGGGGACGTGGTTGCGGACCTTGGGCGATATTACCGGATTTACCACGCGGATCGAAAAAGCATACCTGTCGGTGGTGAAACGGCCGCAATAACAACGGGGTCAAGGGGCCGTTGCCCCTTCGCGGGGGTGCGGGGGGCAGCGCGCCCCCGCGAGGCGTAAGCCAGCCAGCCCCTCCACCCGACAAACCCCACCGATCTATCCTGATACATCAGGATAGATCGGTGGGGTTTGTCGGGTGGAGGGGCTGGCTGGCTTACGCCTCGCGGGGGGGGGGGGG
>JAVBJO010000038.1:0-5433 GCA_031546925.1 Rhodospirillaceae bacterium | reverse complement strand
CCCCCTTCAAGGCACTGACAAGAAGGGATTTCAAAGGAGCACGGCTTAAAAGAGAGCATCTCTCTCTCCTCTCCGGCAGCCTCTCCGCTCGAAACCATCCCCATTCCAACGATCACCAGCATCCCAAGGACATATTTGATCATTTCCTCCCCCCTCTCCGCCCTTCAAGCCATCACCATCGCTAATGACCTCTCTATGTTCCTAGTATAGCCATTTTGTTCAACACAGCAACCCTGTTTTTCCATCGCCTGCCCCTTGAAGCCTGCATTGGCCCATCAGGAAACGCGGAGGGTTCTTCCGTTCTTTATCGGACATCTGAGGCCATTGAGACAGCACCTCGGCTTTGAGTTCGGCTCGCCGAACCGCTTTTCCATCTCTTTCCGGGTTCCTTGGTTATCAAAATTGAGGGGCGTTCCTCCCAGGTTTTTCATCTGCTCATCCACCTTCCAAGCGAACAGCATCGCCTCCCCTTCAAGATAAAGGCAGTCAAACGAACGAAGTTTTTCGGATCGTTTAGGGTCTGTGAATTTCCCTCGATCCACCCTCTGGTTTTGAGAGTGCGACCATGAGACATAGGGAACCATGTGACATGTGGCGCCTTTACCTTGGAAAAATCCGAGGCGACGGAGATGAGCGATTTTTGCTGCAAGAAATGCAGCTCGAGCGATGAAATCCTTGGCTATGAGGCTCTATCTGAGGGGCAATGAGGTGGATCTGGGGCGAACATTGGCGCTTCCAGAGCCTGGTTCACGATCGTTCGCCAAATTTCACAGCCTGTCTTAGACATTCCTTATATTCATGTTTTGATCTCATAATCTCCCGCAAACTGGGTCAAGGGTCCCTCGACCCTTCGCGGGGGTGCAAGGGGGCAGCGCCCCTTGCAAGGGCGTAAGCCCATTCCTCCTACCCCAAGGTGTCGAATCTTTAAGTAGCGGGATGGAAAAACTCTCGCTACTCTAAAAGGACGACCTACGCTTGGAGTTCTGACGTTGATTGATCCAGCCGGCCCTGAACGTCACGGTGCGCCCAGCGAGGGGGCATCCATCCGCAACATTGTTGGAGATATGTGTCAAGAGTTTCTCGATGAGACGCTTGAGACGTTGTTATCATTAGACTCCTTGCTCGATTCCGGGCGCAATGGCCGGTCTTCCGGCAAAGAAGTGATCCAAGCCTTTGGGCGTGCGGCGATTCACATCCGCGCTCCGGCGGGGAACTTTGGGTTGCGCCTTTTATCCACCATCGCCAATCGCTTAAGCGATTATCTCACCAACACACCAGAGCATTTGCCCCCTCGGGTGTGGGACGATCTCCAGATTTTCCTGGACATGATGCTCGCCCAGGCGGAGGGACGCAAAAACGACGAGGATTTGATTCCCGCCGAAGTCGTGCGCACCCTGCCCCGCAATCTCGGTCTAAGGACCGAGGATATTCAGGTGCGCAACCAAGAAGTCTTGCTGGTCATGCCCGGTGGGGCACAGACGCGCTTTGTCGAGCGGGAAATGCAGCAGTGCGGCTATCATGTGAGCATCGTCTCCGACACCCTGGAGGCGTTTACCCAAGCGGTTCAAACCAAGCCCGATTTGATCGTCATTTCCGCCTTGATGGCGCATTTGGATGGGATTGACTTGGCTATTGCCTTGGCGTCGATGCCCAGCACGCGCAATATTCCCTTAGCGGTGATCACCTCGCTGGAGCCTGCCGACGACCGTTTGGCGCTGCTGCCCAAGCGGGTTCCCTTGGTCTACAAAGGTCCGAGTTTCGGCGATGATCTCTTTAAGGCGTTGGATTCCCTTTTTCTGATTTGAGGGTCAGCCGGACCCTGAGCCCCGGCATGTTGTCCTGCAACGCAAGAGTTGCGCCGTGCAGGTCCACCACCGCCTTAACCAGAGCCAATCCCAAACCATTGCCGGGGGTGCTCCGGGTGGTGTCCAGCCGGACGAACCGACCAAAAATTGTGGCGCGGGCCTCGAAAGGAATCCCCGGGCCGGAGTCGGAGACCGTGATGGCCACGCCTTCGGGGCACTCGGTGACGGAGACGAACAAGCGTCCCCCCGAGGGCGTATACTTGACGGCGTTATCCACCAGATTAGCCAAGGCCTGGAATAAGAGATGACGGTCGCCGCGAACCAAAACCTCGCAATCGGTGCGGCTGGAGACGAGGATGCCTTTTTCCTCGGCCAGAGGCTCATAGAGTTCCACCACATCGCGCACCAGGAAAGCGGGGGAAACATCCTCGAAGGAATGCAGTCTCTCTCCTGATTCGGCGGAGCCGATGGCGAGAAGGGCGTTGAAGGTGGCGAGAAGATGATCGGCCTCGGCCATGGTTTCCTCAAGCACGCGTCGCAGCGCCGGCGCATCGCTGTTGGACAGCAAAGCAAGGTCAATCCGAGAGCGTAACCGATTGAGCGGTGTCCGCAAATCATGGGCGATGTTGTCGGTCACGGCGCGCATGCCGGTGACAGATTGCTCCACCTCGTCCATCATGTCGTTGAAACTGGTGGCCAGTTGATCGAACTCATCATTGGCCTCGGCGAGGCGCATGCGGCTGGTCATGTCGCCGCCGATGATCTTGCGAGCGGTCCGGCTCATGGCGTCTACCCGTTGCAGCAGATGACGGCTGGTCAGGTAGCCGCCAACAATCCCCAGCAGGATCGTTAGAGCTAGACCCCAGCCCAGAGCGCGGTTGATGGCGCTTTTGACGCGCTCTCCCTCTTTCATGGAACGCCCCACCAAGAGGGCATAACCTTGGGGAAGGACGTAAATCCGCGCCAGAACATCGCTAGCGATGCGTTGGTTGTCCAGGCGCTCCATGGTGAAGCGAATCCACTCGGCGCCCTTGGCGATGCCTCCTGGCCAGCCGATCAGATTGCCGGCCACATGCTCTTCTTGCGGGTTGCGCAACATATAGGCGGAGCGATGCTCCACATCTTGGGCCGCTCGTTCGTTGATCACGGTAATCAAGCCGGGGATGCCGCGCTCGCTGTATTGTTCGGAAAGGCCTCTCACCTCGGCCTCGACGGTTTCCTGGACTTGCCACTCCAGGAATAGCGAGGTGTTCCACGACACCAAGGCGAGCAATGCCACCGCCGATACGGTGAAAATACCCAAATAAGACAAAGCCAAACGAAACGTCGTGGCGCGCAGGAGCGGGGGGAGGGGAAACCTAGCGGGCCGCACGGAGACTATATCCAGCACCCCGCACCGTCTGAATCAGCGAAAGATTGAAATCTTTATCGATCTTCTGGCGCAGGCGGCTAATATGCACATCAATCAAATTCGTTTGTGGATCGAAATGATATTCCCAAACATTCTCCAGCAGCATGGTGCGCGTGACCACTTGACCGGCGTGCCGCATGAGGTATTCCAGCAAACGGAACTCGCGCGGCTGAAGCTCGATGTCCTTGCCGGAGCGCGTGACCGTGCGACCAAGCAGATCCATCTCAAGATCCTCTACCGTCAGACGGGTCTCTGGCAGCGTACTGGCACCGCGGCGGGTCAGGGCCTCGATCCGAGCTAGCAGTTCAGCGAAGGCGTAGGGTTTGACCAAATAATCATCGCCACCGGCCTTCAAACCTCGGACTCGGTCCTCCACTTTACCCAGGGCGGAAAGGACCAGAACCGGCGTGGCATTGCCCGCCGTGCGAATGGCTTGAATGATGGAAAGCCCGTCAACGCCGGGAAGCATGCGGTCAACGATCATGACATCGTAACGCTCCGACGAGGCGAGAAAGAGCCCATCGGTTCCCGACACGGCTTGATCGACCGTGTGTCCCGCCTCTTTGAGGCCTTTAGCCACATAGGCCAAGGTCTCCTTATCGTCCTCGACGAGCAGAATACGCATAACTGCGAAGTGTACTCCCAAGTCATCTGGGCGAAAAGCCCCCCCCGCGATGCCAAGGGGGGCTGGGCTCGCGGGGGGGATATTTTCCGAATGGACCGGGCGGGGGGGGGGATGCCGGTCCTTCGGGGAAGCGCACCATCCCTCAAGGGGGGGGAGGGAAGGAATGGTGCACAGGGCAGTTCACGGAGGAACCACCGGAGCCAAGGAAGGAGAGGAGAGCGCTAACCTCGAACCTTCCAACCTGCTCCCATGCGTTCATTGGTACCACTTTCAATCTTACGTGAAGATTTCCAGTGCGTTACAATTACGTAATGTCTCAAGATATGAAAAACCCCTCTGGCGGGGGGGTGCCAGAGGGGTCTTTCTGTCGGACCGAGCGGGGGGGGGGATTGCTCGGTCCTCCGGTAAAAGCGCGTCATCCCAAAGGGAGAGGAAAAACACGCGGCGGATTTAAGGAGTTCGGACCGCCAGGGCCACGGGAAGAGCTCAAGGAGGGCGTCAACACATCTTCCGTAACCCAACGACGCCACAATGCCACTTTCAACCTTACGATACCGTTGCGACAGTGTTAATCTTTGGTAATGATCTCAAGCGGGAGAATCTTCCGTTTTCTTACCGATCCCGCAAAGCGGGGCAACAGAAAAGGACAATATGATGGATTTTAGTCTCATGGGTATTCTATCGACGATCATCGTCGGTTTGATCGTCGGTGCCATCGCCAAATTCCTTATGCCTGGGCGGGATCCAGGGGGATTCATCATCACCATCCTTCTTGGTATCGCCGGTTCCTTCGTCGCGAAATTCATCCTGCAAACCTTCTTTCATGAAACCTATGCCTCCGGGGAAGCCGCTGGCTGGATCGCGAGCATCCTCGGCGCCATCCTTCTGCTGATCCTCTATCGCGTGGTGATGCGCTTCATGGGAAACAGCTCCGGGAGCTGATCTTCTCCGTTTGATCAAGGAACCTATTCCCCGGTGAACGTGTTTTTCGCGCGAAGGAAACCTCCCAACAGGAGAGCCAGACCGTGAGAAACACCATCACCCTCGTCGCCTTCGGCCTTCTCGTCAGCCTCCCTGCCCATGCCGAGACAAATTTGGAACTCGCCGAATTGCCGTCCCAGGGGCATTACCTCACCGATGGGTCGGGGCGGTCGCTCTATATCTTCTCCGCTGATAAAAAAGGCAGTGGGGAAAGTGCCTGCTTCGATCAGTGCGCTCGGGCTTGGCCGCCGGTGGTCACCGAAGGGGAACCCTCCTTGAGCGGGGGATTGGTCGAAAGCCAAGTGGGGCATATTAAACGGAAGGATGGGAAAGTGCAGATGACCTATCAGGGGCATCCGCTCTATTACTTCTCCATGGATAAGGGGAGTGAAAGAGCAAGTGGGCATGGGAAAGAGGGCTTTGGGGGAAAATGGTTGCTTCTGGGGGGTGATGGGAAGCCACTCACAGAAGGGGTCAAGGGTCCCTGACCCCTGAGCTAAGGGTGTCGGGGGCAGAGCCCCTGACCAGGCGTAAGTCAGACCGCGCATCCATCCGACCAACCCCAGCACCCTGACCCTGATGCATCAGGGTCAGGGTGCTGGGGTTGGTCG
>JAVBJO010000010.1:0-12083 GCA_031546925.1 Rhodospirillaceae bacterium | reverse complement strand
GGGGCTGCCGCCCCATACCCCGCCCGGGGCCAGTGCCCCGGACCCCCTTTTTTTTCATCGATGACCTCTGAACCCCTACAGATTTTCAATCCGGATCAGTCTCGGCGGCTCCACCACCGCCGCCAACGCCCCTAACCGCGCCACCGCCCGCTTCATGGCAACTTCCGCCGTGTCATGCAGCGTCATGACCATGGGCACCGCCTCCCCCGGTGCACGCCCAGATTGTAACATTCTTTCCACCGAGACCTGTTCATCGCGCAACGCCCCGGCGACATCGGCGAGCACGCCCGGCTGGTCAACGACCATCAGCCGCATATAGTAGGCCCCCTGTCGCCGATCCATGGACGCGGAAGTGAGAGTCTTCAAGGCGTTTACCGGAACTCCGAAGGCGGGAAGTTTCCTCCCCCGGGCGAGATCGATGAGATCGGCGGCGACGGCGGAGGCGGTTGGCCCGGCTCCGGCGCCGCGTCCTTCCAAGACGGACCTCCCAACGAAGTCTCCTTCGACGACGACGGCATTGAACACCCCATCCACGCGAGCAATCGGCGTTTGGGCGGGCACCATGCAAGGATGAACCCGTTGCTCAATCCCATGATCGGTCCGGCGCGCGAGTCCTAACAGCTTGATGCGATACCCCAATTTATCAGCAAAGTCGATATCGAGGGCCGAAATATGCCGGATCCCCTCCACATGCACCGAGCGGAAATCCACCGGAGTGGCGAAGGCGAGAGCGGTCAGAAGACTGAGCTTATGGGCAGTATCGATTCCGTCCACATCGAAGCTCGGATCGGCCTCGGCATAGCCCAAGGTCTGCGCTTCGGCCAGAACATCGGCGAAGTCACGTCCGGTCTCACGCATGGTGGTAAGGATATAATTACAGGTCCCATTCAGGATCCCATAAACTTGCTGCACGGAATTCCCGGCCAGTCCCTCTTTCAGCGCCTTGATGATGGGGATTCCCCCCGCCACCGCAGCCTCGAAAGCAAGCGCCAAGCCTTTTGCCTCGGCGATGGTGGCGAGAGCAACACCGTGATGCGCCAACAACGCCTTATTCGCGGTCACCACATGCCGCCCGTTGGCCAAAGCAGTTTCCGCGACACGCCGCGCGATTCCCTCTGCCCCGCCGATCAACTCGACGATCACATCGGCATCGGCGGAGGCCGCCATGGTCACGGCATCGTCAAACCAGGTGGTCTCGGCGGGAATCGGCAGTTCTTTCAGAACCGAGCGGTCCAGTGCGGAGACAGCGGTAATGGACAAAGGCCGCCCCGCCCGAGCCGCAATCATCTCGGCATTGGCGACGAGCAGTTTCACCACTCCGGCGCCGACGGTACCCAATCCAGCGATGGCGATTTTGAAAGGAGTCATCACTTATTCACCGTGGTTTTCTGCCGCCGTAGCCAAACGCCCTGGGCAGGTTTTGGTTGAAGGAGAGGCCTCTGGATGCCCCAAGAAGGCCTTAATACCGCGCAACGCCTGGCGCGTCCGATGGAGGTTCTCCACCAGACCGATCCGAACGAATCCGTCCCCGTACTCACCGAACCCGATGCCCGGAGCCACCGCCACCTGAGCCTTCTGCATTAACAGCTTAGAGAACTCCAGCGATCCAAGATGCAGATATTCGGGCGGGATGGGCGCCCAGACGAACATGGAGGCTGGCGGAGAGGGCATGTCCCACCCGGCGGAGGTTAATCCCTCGACCAGCACGTCCCGACGCGCCTTGTACATCTTCCGAATTTCCTCGACGCAATCCTGCGGCCCATTGAGAGCGGCAGCGGCAGCGACTTGGATCGGTGTGAAGGCCCCGTAATCGAGATAGCTCTTGATCCGCCCCAACGCGGCGATCAATTGCCGATTCCCCGCCGCGAACCCAATCCGCCATCCCGGCATATTGTAGGTCTTGGACATGGAGGTGAACTCGATGGCGATGTCCTTGGCCCCCGGAATCTCCAGAATGGAGGGCGGAGGCGGTCCTTCGAAATAAATCTCGGAATAGGCGAGATCGGACAAGATCCACACCCCATGCTTGCGACAAAACGCAACCACCTCGCGGTAAAAATCCAACGAGGCGAGAATCCCCGTGGGATTGTTGGGATAGTTCAAAATGAGCGCAATCGGCTTCGGTACCGAATGGCGCACCGCCCGATCAATGGCCCGGAGAAACTCCTCATCCGGCTGAACGGGAACGTAACGACACGACCCCCCCGCGATGATGAACCCGTAAGGATGGATGGGATAGCTGGGATTGGGCACCAGAACCACATCGCCAGGACTGGTAATGGCATTGGCGAGATTGGCCAACCCCTCCTTCGAGCCCAAGGTGACGATACATTCGGCCTCCACATCTAATTCGACACCGAAACGTTTCTGGTAATAACCGCACAACGCCTTACGCAACCCGGGAATTCCCCGGCTCATGGAATAGCGATGGGCTCGTGGATTCCGCGCGGCCTCCACCAACTTGTCGACGATGTGGTTGGGGGTTGGCTGGTCGGGATTGCCCATTCCGAAATCAATGATGTCCTCGCCAGCGGCGCGCGCGCGCGCCTTCATGGCATTGACCTCGGCGAAGACATAGGGAGGGAGGCGCTTGATCCGGTGGAAATCCTGCTGTGCACTCATCAACGTCGGCCTAAAGGGAGGGAGGGGTAGTTTTATCGCGCCGAAGCCGGCAAGTCCAGCGCGGCGCTCTCTCCTTTTTCGTTGCCAAGACCGCGCGGTTACGCCATACTCCGACGCCTATCGAGAGCCGTGGTCTTTGGTATCTTGGCAAGTCTCGGTCGCGGGTGTAGCTCAATGGTAGAGCAGAAGCTTCCCAAGCTTACGACGAGGGTTCGATTCCCTTCACCCGCTCCAACAAAATCAATCTCGCCGTAAAATGATCTCGTCAGACGAGAATTCAGCAGACTTGCTTTCGTATCACTGCCGTTTGCAGAGCCAGGCGCGATGAACCTTGGGAGGAGTGCGGAAAGCTAGGCTAGAATGCCGCTGTGTGTCGTTTCGAGGGGAACCATGAATCAGATAAGTCGATGGACCAACTCAGGCGTGAAGTGAGCGGCGGACGTAGCCGAGCACATAAGGCGAGCCTCGGCCAGTTCATGACTCCCGGATCGACAGCAGCCTTCATGGCCTCCCTCTTCACCAACAGGTGCGGCGGGGAGTGTCGCCTTCTTGACCCTGGAGCGGGAATTGCCTCGCTTGCAAGTGCTTTTCTGGAGCGTTGCGCCGCAGGATCACTGACCTTCGAGCGCATCGACGTCACCGCTTGCGAAATCGACGGCACCCTACACAGGTATCTGGATGAGGTTTTGACGGGTTATGCAAGCCGTTGTGGTGCGGCGCACCGCGTAATTAGCGGCGACTTCATCGAGCAGGCCGTGAGCGACCTGAAATTCCGACAGGGAAGGCGTTACACCCACGCCATCATGAATCCGCCGTATAAGAAGATCAACTCAGATGGACAGCACCGGATGCTGTTAAGCCAAGTGGGGGTCGAAACAGTCAACCTTTACAGCGGGTTTGTTGCCCTTACCCTCGCGCTCATGGAAGATAAGGGTGAGGTCGTGGCAATCATTCCACGCTCGTGGTGCAATGGGCCTTATTACCGGCCCTTCCGGGAGTTCATCCTGACGAGGGCAGCCCTCACCCATATCCATGTCTTCGAGAGCCGCAACAAAGCATTCCGAGACGACGATGTGCTGCAAGAAACGATCATCATCCGGGTTGTGAAAGGGTCTGCTCAAGGGGAAGTGACGATCAGCACCTCTGAAGACGACTCCTTCACTGATATTGAGATCTATGTGCATCCCTTTGACCGAGTGGTGCATTCTGGCGACAGACAAAAATTTATTCACATCCCCATGGCCTTGGCTGTGTCGGCCCTCAGCAGTGCCGCCTCTGCATTCAATAGTACACTGTCTGACCTCGGCATTGGCGTTTGCACTGGCCCTGTGGTGGATTTTCGTTTGAAGGCGAGTTTGCGGAAAATGCCAGAGGAAGGAACCGTCCCCCTTCTCTACGCCAACCACTTAACGACTGGCTCTGTGACTTGGCCTATCGAAGGGGGAAAGAAGCCGAATGCGATCATGGTGGATGGCGACAGCCGCAAATGGCTGATGCCAATGGGTACTTACGCCGTGACCCGTAGGTTTTCGTCAAAGGAGGAGAAGCGCCGTGTCGTAGCGAGCGTGGTTCGTAAGGAGGTGTTTCCCGATGGGGAATTGCTTGGCTTTGAAAATCACCTAAACGTGTTCCACAAGGGGAAAACAGGACTTTCTCCAGCACTCGCCCACGGCTTGGTCGTTTATCTTAATTCGACAGCCGTTGACGACCACCTCCGACGCTTCAGTGGGCACACCCAAGTTAATGCCACGGACCTTCGCTCGTTGCCGTACCCAAGCGACAGGTCATTGCTCGCGCTAGGGGAATGGGCTATCAAAAAGGGCGAGGTGTCGCAGTTCGACATCGACGCCCAGATCACCGTCCTTGTCAACGAGAAGTGGATGCATTGGATGCTTACTTAGCAGAGCGCCAGACATTGGCTGCGCGTTACGCCAATGTCCGAGAGCAGGCAATGATCCCCGTCCAAATCGCTCCGGACTACGAGATCAGAATCAGCCCAGGCGACCACAGCCTTCTTATCAAGGCAATCATCGAAGATTTCGCCCCGCGCTTTGCTCCTGGCAGCATGCTGATTTATGCTGGGGATACTGGTGAAAAGATGGGGTATTTTAACCAGGAACTGCTGGCACGCCTAGGAGTCCGCGTGGACAACCACGGCAAGATGCCCGATGTGGTCCTGTTCTACCCCGAACGCGGTTGGCTTCTGCTGGTGGAGAGCGTCACCAGCCACGGTCCTGTTGATGGAAAACGGCATGGGGAGTTGATGCATTTGTTCGCTGGTTCGACGGCGGGTCTTGTCTACATTACCGCCTTTCCGAACCGAGCCGTCATGGGCCGCTATCTCGGCGAGATCGCATGGGAAACGGAAGTCTGGTGCGCCGATGCACCCAGTCACATGATCCATTTCAACGGCGTGCGCTTCCTTGGACCTTACGCGCCGGTGCCTACGGGTCGCTGACGATTGGCCCTCTTTGCGCTTGAACTTGCTGCCCTGGGGAGAGGGAATGACTTACGCCAGGTCAGGGGCGCTGCCCCCGACACCCTCGCAAGGGGCGAAAGCCCCTTGACCCCTTTAGCCGAGCGCCCGCGCCAGCAGTTCACCCACATCCGACGACAGCCCCACCCGCGCCTGAATGCGCCGTAGTTCCGTCTTCATCAGATCCTGTCGCGTGGCATCATAGCGTCGCCAGCGAATTAACGACCGCGCCAACCGCGCCGCCACGTGGGGATTGACTCCGTCCAGGGCCAGCACCTGATCGGCAATGAAGGTGTAGCCCTGGCCATCCGCTCGGTGGAAGTGCACGAGATTGGCAGTGAATCCGCCAATGAGGGCATAGATCTTGTTGGGTTCCAAGGTGTTGTACAGGGGATGTCGCGTCAAGGTCTTGACTCGCTCCAATACGTCGGGCCAGTCTGCTCCGGCTTGAAGCCCCAACCATTTGTTGACCACCAAGTTGTCATGCCGCCACTGTTCTAGGAAGGCAGCGAGGGCCGGGTCTGCCGCTGTGGTGCCCAACGTCAAGAGGGCGCTCAGGGCCCCCAACTGCCCCGTCATGCCAACTGCCGTTTGGAAGCGCTTTTCAATGAGGCGCTGCACCGTCTCTCCGCCTTTTTCCGCCAGGACGGCGAGGGCGAGAGAGCGCAGGCGTCTTAGCCCCACCGAAACCGGATCGAGGGCACCTGCCGTTTCCTCCGGCGTGTGGGTGGCCACGGCGATCAGGGTTTCGATGTTGCGTTCGGCCAAGTTGCGTAGGAGCGCCTTGCGGCTGGTGTGAAGGGCTTCCACGGGGATAACCTCCAGGCGTTCGCCCAGGGCGGAGGTTCCGGGAAGCATTAAGGCCTCAGCGGCGAAGGCGGGGTCGGTGTGCCACTCTGCCAGGACATGGCTCCAAGCGGACAGGAAGATTTCCTGGCCGGGGGAGGGCTGTCCCATGATGCTGGCCAACAAGACTCGGGTGGCCAACTCCTGTCCGGCGTCCCAGCGATTGAAGGCGTCGCTGTCGTGGACGAGGAGGAAGGCGAGATCCGCGTCGGAGAGCGCCGCGGACACCACCACCGGAGCCGAAAAGCCTCGGAACAGCGAGGGCACCGGCGCAGTGGGAACATCCTCGAACACGAAGGTCTGCTCGGCCTCGGTCAGGGAGAGCACCCGCGTGGTCCCTCCTGGCGTGTTTTCTCCCGCCAGCCGCAGGGGCAAGTCTCCGCCACTGCCCACCAGGCCTACGGCAACGGGGAGATGCAACGGCAGCTTTTCACTCTGCCCCTGGGGGAGGCCCTGGGTGGGTGTCGTCGTTTGGGTGAGATGCAGGGTGAAGGTCCGGGCGCTCGCGTCATGACTCCAGCGGGCGGTGACCTTGGGGGTACCGGCTTGGGAATACCAGCGGCGGAATTGCTTCAGATCCAGGCCCGCTCCATCTTCCAAGGCGGCGATGAAGTCCTCGCAGGTGACCGCTTGGCCATCATGACGAGCGAAGTAGCAATCCATCCCACGGCGGAATCCCTCGGGACCGGCCAGGGTGTGGATCATGCGAATGACCTCTGCCCCTTTCTCGTAGACCGTCGCGGTGTAGAAATTGTTGATTTCCACATAGGAATCCGGACGAATCGGATGCGCCATGGGACTGTTGTCCTCGGGGAATTGCCCGGCACGGAGGCCTCGAACTTGCTGGATGCGCTGGAGTCCGCGATTGTTCATGTCCGAGGAAAACTCGCGGTCACGAAAGACCGTCAGGCCCTCTTTGAGCGTCAGTTGGAACCAATCGCGGCAGGTCACCCGGTTGCCGGTCCAGTTATGGAAGTATTCATGGGCGATCACCGCTTCGATGGCGAGGAAATCCCCATCTGTCGCCGTCTCGGGGCGAGCCAGGACGTATTTTGCATTAAAGACGTTGAGGCTCTTGTTTTCCATCGCCCCCATGTTGAAGTGCGACGCAGCGACAACGTTGTAGACATCCAAGTCGTATTCCAACCCGAACACCCGCTCGTCCCACGCCATGGCGCGACGCAGCGAGGCCAACGCATGGCCAACCTGTTGCTCGTTGCCGTGCTCCACCCAAAATCTCAAGGCCACCGCGCGTCCCGAGGCGGTGGTGAAAGTTTCCTCGGCCAAGGCCAGGTCTCCCGCCACCAGGGCGAACAAGTAACTGGGCTTGGGGAAGGGGTCTTCCCACAGGGTGTGATGCCGTCCGTCGGGCAGAGACTCGGCGTGGATGAGGTTGCCGTTGGACAGCAACACCGGGAAACGGGTCCGGTCGGCGGTGATGCTGACCCGGAACCGTGCCATCACATCCGGACGGTCCAGATACCAGGTGATCCGCCGAAACCCCTCTGCCTCGCACTGGGTGCAGAGCATGCCGCCCGAAACGTAAAGACCCTCCAGGGCGGTATTGGCGGTCGGATCGAGCACCACCGTGGTTTCCAGGGTGAACGTCTCGCCCAAGGGCGGTGTCAGAGTCAAATGATCCCCGGCGATCGTATAAGAGTCCGGGGAAAGATCATGCCCGTCGAGGGCCACCCTGCGCGTATCCAGGCCTCGGCCCTGCAAGATCAAGGCGTTGGAGGCCCCTGGGGAGGCCCCTGGGGAGGCCCCTGGTCGGACAGAGGGTGGGCGCCGCAGGGATAAGGTCGTGCGGACCTCAACCGTCTTGGCCCCGATCTCAAACGCCAGGAACACATGATCCACCAGAAACGCTGGCGGTTGATAGTCAAGACGGTGAATGGTCGAGGGCGAAGCGGAAGGCATGCGCGGCAATCCCGGGTCAGAGAGGGGATGAGGAACTTCCAAACATAAGCATCTTCGTCCCGGATCGAAAGAGGCATACGCGAAGGGGGTTGCGCAGAACCGCTTGACCGCTGCGTCTTATGGCCTACACTCCCGGCCATGATTCCCGATCTGCAACTCGACCGCCTCCTCTATCGCCACGACGAACTGCGCGAGCAGCTCTCCCGTGGGGATCTCCTTGATTCCTCAAGCTTTGCTCGCCTGAGCAAGGAGCTAACCACCCTTGATCCCCTGGTCGAGGCCATTCGCGACTTGAAGCAGATGCGTGCCAGCCTGCTGGAGGCCGAGGCCCTGATGGCCGACCCCGAAATGAAGGATCTCGCGGCAGAGGAGTATCATCTCCTGAAGCAGCGGCTCCCGGTTCTGGAGCGGGAGCTTCAGCTCATGCTTCTCCCCAAGGACGAGGCAGACGAGAAAAACGCCATCCTTGAGGTTCGCGCCGGCACCGGGGGCGAAGAGGCCGCGTTGTTCGCCGCAGAATTGTTCCGGATGTACGAGCGTCATGCCAGCCTTCGCGGCTGGCGGTTTGAGACCCTGGACGCCAACGAGACCGGCATCGGAGGTCTGAAAGAGGCCAGCGCGATGATTTCCGGGCGCGGCGTCTTCGCTCGGCTGAAGTTTGAATCCGGCGTGCATCGCGTCCAGCGCGTCCCCGCCACCGAGGCCAGTGGCCGCATTCACACCTCTGCTGCTACCGTCGCCGTCCTGCCCGAGGCGGAGGATGTGGATATCCATCTGGACGATAAGGACCTGCGCTTTGATGTGTACCGCTCGCAAGGATCGGGCGGGCAGAGCGTCAACACCACGGATTCCGCTGTTCGCGTCACCCATTTGCCCACCGGATTGGCCGTCGCCTGTCAGCAGGAGAAAAGCCAGCACAAGAACAAGGCCACCGCGTTGAAGCTCTTGCGGGCACGACTGTACGACATGGAGCGCTCCGCCAAGGACGCAGAACGCGCCGCCCATCGCAAAAGCCAAGTGGGGTCCGGCGACCGATCGGAACGGATCCGAACCTATAATTTCCCCCAGGGCCGCGTCACCGATCACCGCATCAATCTCACCCTTTATAAGATTGAGGAGGTGGTCAACGGAGCCTTGGACGAGGTGGTTGAGGCCCTGATCGCCGCCGATCAAGCGGAAAAATTGGCAGAAATGAGCTAAAAATTATGGTCGAGGCTTCTCCGACCGCGGGCGAAATGATTGCGGATCTGACTCAGCGCTTCGCCGCTGCCGGGATTTCGAGCCCTCGGTTGGATGCGCGCCTTTTGGTGGCCGAGGTGTTGGGGGTGGAACCCTCCTGGCTGCTGACCCATTCCGAGACTCCTCTCACGTCCCAGGCGCGGGAGCGGTTGCTTCTCCTCGCGGCGCGGCGGGAAAAACGCGAGCCCATGAGCCATGTGCTCGGGCGACGAGGCTTTTGGACCCTAACCCTGAAGGTCACCGCCGATACGCTGGATCCGCGTCCCGATACGGAAACCCTGGTGGAGACCGTCCTCGCTCGTCTTCCTGACCCTACTCGGGAACAGACGATCCTCGATTTGGGGACGGGGACCGGTGCTCTTGTGCTGGCGTTGCTTTCGGCTCTGCCTCGGGCCAGGGGGGTGGGCGGTGATATCAGCCCTGCTGCCCTGGCGGTGGCGCAAGAGAACGCGGTGCGGTGCGGCCTGGCGGATCGGTGTCGGTTTCTCTTGACCGATTGGGGGAGGAACCTGAGCGAAAGCCTTGATGTGATTGTCTCGAACCCGCCCTACATTGCCGAGGACGAG
The DNA here is from genome assembly GCA_031546925.1 of Rhodospirillaceae bacterium. Taxonomy (GTDB): domain Bacteria; phylum Pseudomonadota; class Alphaproteobacteria; order Rhodospirillales; family Magnetospirillaceae; genus Magnetospirillum. The sequence goes on along the minus strand of JAVBJO010000010.1, from coordinate 2,414 downwards.
ATGCAAGACTTGGAGCCAGAGGTGGCACATTTCGAGCCGCGTTTGGCGCTCGTGGGCGGGGCGGATGGGTTGGATTGCTACCGGGTCTTGATTCCTGAGGCGGCTCGGCTTCTCGCCCCCAAAGGCCTCGTGGCGTTGGAGATTGGCGTGGGGCAAGGCAAGGCCGTCCGGTCCATGCTGGCGGAGGCGGGGCTAGAGCGCCTTGAGACCGTCGTTGATCTAGCAGGACACGAAAGGTGTATTGTGGCCTTCCAGAAGGAATAAACGTACAATTTTAGCAAATTTGCAAAAAAAACAGTTGGAAAGGGCAGGCATCCCCGCTAGGGTAGCCCCGTTAAGCGCCGCCGGAATGAGGGTCGTTTGTGGGTCTTTGTGGCTCCGCCTCCCCTCGGCAGGGTGCTCTCCGTTTCCATCATCGTCACGTCTTGCCTTAAGTGTGTAAGGCCGCGTCCGGCGGACCGGATGATTATTCAACCCTCGGAACCGACAGGTATCATGAAGGCAGAAATCGTGAATCCCAAGCAGCGCCCCCGTGGACGTGGGAATGGCAATCCTACCGGGCATATCAGTCGCCCGCCTCATCATAGCCCTCCCCCCCGGCATACCAATGTCCGGACTCAGGTTTTCGATTCCAATGGACCCGAGGGACGGATTCGTGGAAATGCCCATCAGGTGATGGAAAAGTACCTCGCTTTGGCTCGAGATGCCTTCTCTCAGGGGGATCGCGTGGGGGCCGAGAACTTCTATCAGCATGCCGAGCACTATTTCAGGCTCATTAATGCCTACAATCAGAGCAACGGACAAAGACGGCCACAAAATCTCTCTACCCCCGCGGAAGACCAAGAAGAAAACCATGGGGAAGACGAGGGTGGCATGATCTCGGGATCCGAAGAGCAGCCGCCCTATGGGGAAGGGGCTCCTCAGCCCTAAAAAACAAGCAATGGAGACGGGTTTGAGCGTCGATCAAGCGATGATGGATGTGATCATCGAGCAGTGTGGGGCGTTGGGACGAATTCGTTTGAATCGGCCGAAGGCGCTCAACAGTCTCACTCATGGCATGACCTTGGCCATCGCCTCTGCGCTGGAGGAATTTGCTCGTAATCCCACCATCGCCGCCGTGTTGCTCACCGGCGAAGGCGAGCGGGGGCTGTGCGCTGGCGGGGATATCCGGGTGTTGTACGAGGCTCGGGCGCAAGGGGGGCACGGCGGAGTCGCCGCCCGATTCTGGCGCGACGAGTATCGTGTGAACGCCCGCATCGCCCACTTCCCTAAGCCCTTCATCGCCATCCTCGACGGCATCACCATGGGCGGAGGGGTCGGCTTGGCCGCCCACGCCGCCCATCGCGTCGTCACCGAGCGGTCCCGCATCGCCATGCCCGAGGTCACCATCGGCTTCCTCCCTGACGTGGGCGGAACTTGGCTGTTATCCCGAGCGCCGGGAGAATTGGGGACTTATTTGGGGATGACCGGGGATTCTTTTGGCCCCCAGGATGCCCTCTTGACCGGCTTCGCCGACGTGGAACTTCCTGTGCAGGCCCTCTCTGGCCTCCTCGACGACCTGACCCAGGCGCGGCCCGGGATCACGGGAGATGAAATTCGGCGGCTGCTTGCCGGACGAGCAACGCCAAGCGGTTCGCCTCCGCTTCAGGAGCGTCGCAAATGCATTGATGCGGTCTTCGCCGGGGATACCGTGGAGGGGATTTTGGCGGCTCTGGCTGCGGAGGGCTCTCCATTCGCCCTAGAGACCCTGACGCTGATCCAAACCAAGTCGCCCACCAGTGTAAAGCTGACTTTGCGCTTGTTGCGCTTGGCCCGGGCCTCCTCCTCTCTGGAAGAATGCCTGGAACGGGAATTCTCCGCCGGCGTCACCCTGACCACCCGCGATGACTTCTATGAGGGTGTCCGGGCCGCCATCGTGGATAAAGACCGCAAGCCCCGCTGGAGCCCGGCCGCTTCTGACGCCGAAATTGAAAGCTGGCTCGGCCCCGCTCAGGATCGGGTCTTCCCATGACCGTTCAAGACACCATGCGCAGTAAGCTCGTTGCAGCGTTTGCTCCCGATCATCTGGTACTCATCGACGAGTCCTCGCATCACATCGGGCACGCGGGGTACCGTCCCGGCGGGGAAACCCATTTCCGGCTGGAAATTGTTGCCGCAGGGTTTGCGGGGAAATCTCGAGTCGAGCGGCATCGGATGGTGAATGCGGCTTTGGCAGAAGAGCTTGCCGGGAGCATTCACGCTTTGCAGATGGTGATCGCGGCTCCGGGAGACAAGCTTGGAGCGTAATCCCGTTTGGAGCGTACCCCTTCTCCTCTTTGCGATGAAAGAAAAGGGGGTCCGGGGCAATGGCCCCGGGCGGGGGTTGGGGCGGCAGCCCCGGCGTACGCCAGACAGCCGGTCCCGCCGCGGGGGGC
>JAVBJO010000027.1:0-15389 GCA_031546925.1 Rhodospirillaceae bacterium | reverse complement strand
CCCCCCCTTGCGATACAAGAGAAGGGCGTCCGGGGCATCGCCCCCGGGCGGGGGATGCGGCGGCAGCCCCGGCGCAAGCCACAAACCCATCCCCCCCGACCCCCCACCAAAACACCCCCGAAAAAATCGGGGGTTTTTTGTTGGGGGGTCGGGGGGGATGGGTTTTTGGCTTGCGCCGGGGCTGCCGCCCCAACCCCCGCCCGGGGGCGATGCCCCGGACCCCCTTCTCTTTTATCGCAAGGGCGCGCGTCTATTCGGCCCGCAGGACGAACATCCCCTGACTCGCAAACAGATTTGATAACCGCCCATGCCCTGAAATGGGCAACACCCCCCCATGACGATCCATGGCGATACTTCTCTCCACGGTGATCCCCAGCGCCTTACACAAGTCGAGAAAGTCCGCGATCGTGCAAAAGTGGATATTGGGCGTATCGTACCATTGATACGACAGCGCATCCGTTACCGGCATCCGCCCTCGGGTGAGCAAGCTGGCTCGCACGCGCCACTGCCCGAAGTTGGGGAAGGAGACGATGGCCCGCCGTCCGATCCGGAGCATGTGAGACAACACCTCTCGCGGGGCATGAGTCGCCTGGAGAGTCTGGCTGAGAATCACAGTGTCAAACGCGGCAGAGGGATAATCCTTCAAGTCCGTATCGGCATCCCCCTGAATCACCGAGAGTCCTTGACTGACTGCGGCGGACACGCCAGCCATGGAAAGTTCGAGGCCTCTTCCATCCACCCCCTTATTGCGATCAAGCCACGCCAAGAGCGTGCCATCGCCGCATCCCACATCAAGAACGCGGGACGAGGGAGCAACCATCTCGGCGATGAGGCGCAAATCGACGCGGAGGCTTTCGCTGGAGATTGTCGGAGTCAAAGCTGTCATCCTCTGGCCACCAGTCCACGATGAATGGCGGCTCCGCCAAGGAATCCGCTTAAGGTTGCGTGAAATTCGGGTTCATCGAGCAGGAAAGCGTCATGTCCCTTGTCGGATTGGATCTCGACAAAACTAACGTTGGCGGCAACCGCGTTCAGCGCATGAACGACGGCCCGACTTTCCGAGGTCGGAAACAACCAGTCCGAGGAAAACGACACAATACAAAAGCGTGTTTTGGTTCCTCGGAAAGCATTGGCGAGGACGCCCTCTCGGTCTGCGGCGAGATCGAAGTCATCCATGGCCTTGGTGATGGTGAGATAAGAATTGGCATCGAATCGATCAACAAACGATAACCCTTGATGGCGGAGATAACTCTGAACCTGGAAATCAGGTGCGAGGCAATAAGAGGCTACCGGTTGATTGTCTTGCAGGCTGCGCCCAAACTTGCGGTGGAGAGCGGACTCCGACAGGTAGGTGATATGCGCCGCCATCCGCGCCACCGCCAGCCCCCGAGCAGGATGTGTCCCCTGCTCCAGATAATCCCCCCCATGCCAATCGGGATCGGCGATGATGGCCTGCCGCCCCACCTCGCTAAAGGCGATGTTCTGGGCTGAGTGTCGCGCCGCGGTGGCGATGGGAATAGCGGAAAAGACGCGCTCGGGATAGGTAGCACACCACTCCAGAACCTGCATGCCGCCCATGGAGCCGCCAAGGACGCAAAACAACTGCGCAATGCCCAAGTGGTCCATCAGCCGCGCCTGAACCCGAACCATGTCGGCGATGGTGATACTGGGGAAGGTCTGGGCCCATGGCTTCCCGGTTGCAGGGTTGAGGTCTTTTGGCCCGGTTGTCCCCATGCACCCACCAAGAACATTGGAACAAATAAGAAAATACCGTTCGGTGTCAAAGAGCTTTCCCGCGCCAATCAATTGGCTCCACCAGCCGGGTTTTCCGGTGATGGGATGAGGGTCGGCAACGTATTGATCCCCCGTTAGAGCGTGGCAAATCAGAATGGCGTTGGATTTGTCGGCGTTCAATTGCCCATAGGTTTGAAATCCGACAGTCACGGAGTCCAGGCTTGTGCCACAGTCTAGGGGAATCGCCTCTCCTCCGGTCCCGGCGTCGATACCCAGTCGAACGACCTGGCCGAGGGGGTCATGCCGACAAAGCGATGAAGTGACCTTCGACAACAACATTCTCCTTAAAGGGCGGGAAGGGGTGACAGGGATGGAGGAAAAGCCCTCTCCCCTTCTGTCTTCAAAATACGACATTTTCTCCAGGGGGAGGGGATTTTTTTGTCCCCTTCACACTCGTCTCGGTATCTCTGCTCCTGTTCCTCCTGTCTCGCAAACGCAAAAAGCGGAGAGCATAAAAACCAGGATTGCCTTGCCGGAGAGTCAATAACCACATTGGTTGTGGGGTTAGGGAAAGGTTCTCAATGTTTTCTTTGATTTTAAGCGGGATATGGATTAGGGTTCACTGCGAATTCCTGGGAGAGAACTCCGCGACCATGACCACAGAGACTACGCCGCTGGATAGCCTGCGCCATCGCGTTGACCGAATTGATGATCAGATTCACGATCTCCTGATGGAGCGTGTCGGCTTGGCCGGAGAGATTGCACAGGCCAAAGGGACGGCTGAGAAGGACGGTGTCTTTTTCTTCCGCCCCGGTCGAGAGGCGCAGATTCTCCGTCGGCTGATGGATCGTCATACGGGACCTTTTCCCGCGCCCGCCTTGATGCGGATCTGGCGTGAGATTTTTGGCGTCCTCTCCAATGCGCAACAGCCGCTCAATGTCGCCGTTTTCCAGCCGGAGCGCGGGGCGGGGTATCTGGAACTGGCTCGGAATCATTTTGGGACGGTCAGTCTCCACACGGGCCATCTCAGCGCGGGACATGTGGTTCGCTTGGTGGCCGATGGTCATGCCTCCGTTGGCGTGGTGCCGATTCCTGGGGACAACGTGAGTGATGATCCCTGGTGGCCCTCGCTGACCTCCGATGCGGGCAATCTGCCCCGCGTGATCGCGCGCCTGCCGGGCCTTCCCTGGCAACAATCCCCCGGTCGGTCCGAGGTTCTGGAAGCCTTCATCATCGCCTGCCAGGATCACGAGCCCACCGGTTTGGATCGGACGCTGGTCTCGGTGGAGACCACCCCGGATGTCAGCCGGGATCGTTTGCGCACGGCGCTCGCCGCCGGCGGGCTGGAGCCCACCACCATGTACGCAACCCATCGGTCGGAAAGTCGATGGTTGCATCTGATCGAGGTCGAGGGGTATATCCACAAAAATGCCCCCCGCTTGAGTGAGTTGGGTGCCGCGAAGGCTCCCGTGCAACACGCTAGGGTGCTGGGGGGCTATCCGGTGTTGCCGATATAAGAGTCCGCGCTTCACCTCCGTGTATGACAAAGGAATTGGTTTCGTCATGACTGCCCCCGTGCCGCGTCCCGGCATTATGGATATTGCTCCCTATGTGGGGGGTGAGTCCTCTTTGGCCGGTGCTCGCCGTATTGTCAAGCTGTCCTCCAACGAGGGGGCGCTTGGTCCCAGTGCCAAGGCCATGGCCGCTTACGCCGCTCAAGTCGATAAACTGCATCGCTATCCTGATGGCAATGCCTCTGCCTTGCGGGCCGCCTTGGCCGAGCGCTGGGCGGTGGATCCGGCTCGGATCGTCTGCGGCGCCGGGTCCGATGAGATATTGGGGTTGCTCTGCCGGGCCTACGCCGGGCCGGGAGACGAGGTGATTCACACCGCTCATGGCTTCTTGATGTACGCCATTGCCGCAAAAAGCTGTGGGGCGACTCCGGTTTCCGTGCCAGAGAACAATCTGACCGCCGACGTGGACGCCATCCTGCGGGCGGTCACGCCCCGCACCCGCATCGTCTTTTTGGCCAATCCCAACAATCCCACCGGGACGTACCTCCCCACCGCGACCTTGCGGCGGCTGCGGGCCGGTCTGCGCGATGACATCCTGCTGATCCTGGATGCCGCCTACGCCGAATTCGTGACCGAAAAAGACTATTCCGCCGGGATTGAGCTGGTCCACGAGTACGAAAATGTGGTGATGACCCGGACCTTTTCCAAGGTTTTTGCCTTGGGTGGGCTGCGGCTGGGGTGGGGCTACTGTCCTCTGGCCATTGCCGATGTGCTCCATCGTTCGCGCAACCCCTTTAATGTCGCCTCGCCCGCCCTGGCCGCCGGTGTAGCCGCCTTGGAGGACGTCGAGCACATGGAGCGTTGCCTGCGCCAGAATCAGCAAGGATTGGCGTGGGTCCAGCAAGAGGCGAAAAACCTCGGGCTTGAGGTGACCGAAAGCGTTTGCAACTTCTCCCTGATGCGTTTCAAAAGCGCCGAGGCGGCCGCTCAGGCGGATGCCTTCCTGCGGGAGAACGGCATCATCGTTCGCGCCATGAAAGGCTACGGCCTGCCGGAAAGATTGCGGGTCACCATCGGAAATGACGAGGAAAATCAAATCGTCATGGCCACGCTCAAGGATTTTCTGCACAGGTGAGAGCGGCGGGAGCACTCAAAGCCCCCACTCCTTTCAAAAGGTGTTGTATCCCATGCTTCCGTGGCTGCTCCCCGTTCTTTCCCTTCTGTTGGCCTTGGCGGGGACGCCTGCGGTTTTAGGCTATCTTCGCCGTCGCCAAATCCTCGACCAACCCAACGAGCGATCAAGCCACAAAATCCCCACACCGCGGGGTGGGGGTCTCGCCGTCATCCCGGCCATTCTCCTCCCCTCCGGGATTCTTCTCGTCTTGGAGTCGACGTGGCCCGGGGAGTGGACGTGGCCCTGGCTCGGGAGTGTCCTGATCGGTGCCGCCGTTCTCATGGCCTGGTCGTGGATCGATGACCGGAGGGGGCTCCCGGTTGCCCCTCGATTCCTCGTCCAGGCGGGGGTGGTGATCACCCTCTTGTTGCTGCTCCCCAACGACGTGTTGATCTTCCGGATCCTTCCTTGGGGCGCGGACCGGCTGATCGCGGCCCTGGGGTGGCTCTGGTTCGTCAATCTGTACAACTTCATGGACGGGATCGACGGGATGACCGGGGTTGAAACCGTCTCCCTCGGGACCGGACTCTGTGTGGTCTCTCTCCTGACCGCCGCAACCGTACCCTTGGGAGTCCTCGGATTGATCCCCGCCGCTGCCGCCTTGGGGTTCCTGGTGTGGAATTGGCATCCGGCACGACTCTTCATGGGCGATGTGGGGAGTATCCCCCTGGGACTGCTCCTCGGCGGCCTGCTCATCCAGCTCGCTCTGGCGGGAGGCTTAGCTGCGGCGGTGATTCTTCCCGGCTATTACCTTGCCGACGCGACCCTCACCCTCCTGCGCCGCGTAGGACGACGAGAGAAATTTTGGCAAGCCCATCGCCAGCACTTCTACCAGCGCGCGGTCCACGCCGGGGAGCGACACGATCCCGTCGCCCTGCTAATCCTCGGAGGAAATCTCCTGTTGATCGGCGCGGCAATGGTCTCGGTTGGACAACCTTGGGGAGGACTCGCCCTGGGAATGGGCGTGGTGGCCGGCATGCTGATGGTGTTAAGACGATGGGGACGTGAAATCGCCCCTTGACCCTGCCGCAAGGACATACACGAAAAATCCCCCGATGGGCTGGTTCTCCTCCCTCGGTAAGCATGCTAGGCTCCTCTCATAACGCCACGAAGGAAGGCCACCATGTCCCACGCCAAAACGTTGACCTTGCTTGAGCACGTGGTGGCCGAAGCACGTAAGGCCGGAGCCGATGCCGCCGATGCCGTCGCGGTGGAGGGCACCTCCGTCTCGGCCAGTTGGAGACTGGGACGCCTGGAGCGCTTGGAACGCTCGGAAGGCATGGATTTGGGCATCCGGGTTCTCATCGGGCGGCGTCAGGCCATGGTGTCCTCGTCGGATCGCTCGCCAGCGGCGCTGGCGGAACTGGTGGAGCGCGCCGTCGCCATGGCCCGCACCGTGCCGGAAGATCCCTTCGCCGGACTGGCTGATCCCGCTCAGTTGGCGCGGGATTTTCCCGATCTCGATACTTTTGATCCCTCGGAGCCCTCGACAGAGACTTTGCTTGACACCGCGAGGCGTGCCGAGGATGCCGCTCGTGGCGTCGCCGGGGTGACCAACTCTGAGGGGGCCGATACCGGATGGGGACGTTCCCGCGTCGCCCTCTTGGCCTCCAACGGCTTTTCCCACGCTTATGAAAGCAGCTCTTCCAGCCTTTCCGTCACCGTCCTCGCCGGGGATTCCACCCAGGGGATGGAGCGGGATTACGACTACAGCACCACCATTTATGCCGCTGACCTCCGCAGCCCGGAAGACATTGGCGTCACCGCAGCGCAACGCGCGGTGCGCCGACTGGGGTCGCGAAAGATGAAAACCTGCCAGGTTCCCTTGGTGCTTGATCCTCGGGTGGCGCGGGGGATTGTGGGCAATCTCGCCTCGGCCATCAATGGAGCCAGCGTGGCGCGCGGAACCTCCTTTCTCAAGGACAAGCTTGGGAGCAAAATCTTTAAGGAGGGCATCGAGATTCTCGATGATCCCCACCGCCGTCGCGGCTTGCGCTCCCGCCCCTGCGACGGGGAGGGAATCGCCACCCGGCCGCTGCTTTTGATCGAAGATGGCGTCCTCACCTCCTGGCTGCTGGATTGTCACACGGGGCGGCAGTTGGGGATGGCCTCCACGGGGCATGCGGCACGGGGAACCTCCTCGCCGCCCAGCCCCTCCGCCAGCAACCTCTCGCTGAAAGCCGGAGTCATCACCCCGAAGGAGATGATCGGAGACATTGCCTCTGGCTTTTACATCACCGATCTGTTCGGGCAAGGGGTGAATGGCATTACCGGAGACTACTCTCGCGGCGCGGCTGGATTCTGGATCGAAAACGGCGAACTCGCCTATCCTGTGGCGGAGGTCACCGTCGCAGGGAACCTCAAGGACATGTTCCTGAACCTGACTCCCGCAAGCGACCTCACCTTGCTCCATGGGATTGATAGCCCAACGGTGCGAATCGATGGCATGACAGTGGCGGGACGATGACAGACATCCTATCTTCACCAGACCCCCTTTTCTGAACTCCGGAGATTTCATGACGACGGCAACACTTTCCCTTCCTCCCGTTTCCCTGACCCCCAGCGCCGCCGCACGGGTGGCGGTCCTGATCGCTCAAGAGGGGAAACCCGGCTTGATGATGCGTTTGGGTGTCTCGGGCGGGGGATGCTCTGGCTTCCAATATGGCCTCTCCCTGGACGACACGCTGGGAAGCGACGATGTGATCTTGGAACAACACGGGGTGAAGCTCGTGGTGGATACCACCTCGTTGGATCTGCTCGACGGCACCCAGGTGGATTTCATCGAGGATCTGATGGGGGCCTCGTTCCAATTCCGCAATCCCAAGGCCAGCTCTACTTGTGGGTGTGGAACCAGCTTCGCCCTCTAGAGCCAATTTTGTAAAATAGGCCAAAGGTCCCGCACCAGAGGGTGACACGGTGAAGATCCGTGAATATACTCCTTTTCACGAGGATCAATATCTTGTGAAGAGGGGAAAATCATGCCGTTAGGGGGACTGTTTGCCGTCGCTGTCGTGATTCTGGTGATCGTGATTGTTGTTCTTGGCGTAAAGGCCGTACCGCAAGGTTTTTGCTACACGATTGAGCGTTTTGGCCGATACACCCATGTTCTCACCCCAGGTCTCAGCCTGATTTTCCCCATCGTTGATCGGATCGGCCACCGACTGAACATGATGGAGCAGGTGCTCGACGTTCCCAGCCAGGAAATCATCACCCGGGACAACGCCATGGTGCGTGTGGATGGGGTGGTATTCTTCCAAGTGTTGGATGCGCCTCGTGCCGCTTACGAGGTGTCCAATCTGCAACTCGCGGTGCTGAACCTCATCATGACCAACATCCGCACCGTGATGGGCAGCATGGATTTGGACGAGTTGTTGTCTCAGCGCGACCGCATCAATGCTCAGTTGCTGACGGTGGTGGACGAGGCGACGCATCCCTGGGGTCTGAAGGTGACCCGCATCGAAATTAAGGACATCGCTCCGCCGCGCGACTTGGTGGATGCCATGGCGCGGCAGATGAAGGCCGAGCGGGATAAACGCGCCAACATCCTGGAGGCCGAAGGCCTGAAGCAAGGGGAAGTGTTGAAGGCCGAGGGCTTCAAGCAAGGACAGATCCTCGCAGCCGAAGCCCGTCGCGAGGCCGCCTTCCGCGATGCCGAAGCCCGCGAGCGCGAGGCGGAGGCGGAGGCCAAAGCCGTGAGCCTGGTCTCGCAAGCCGTCGCCAATGGTGAGGCCATCGCGGTGAATTACTTCATTGCGCAGCGGTATATCCATGCGTTGGAGAAAATCGCCTCGGCCCCCAATCAGAAGCTGCTGATGATGCCGCTGGAGGCAGCAGGCGTGATTGGTGCCATTGCCGGAATCGCCGAAATCGCCAAGGATGCCCTGGGGGAGAAGGCGAAGATGACTCCCCCCCCAAAGCTGACATAAGGGTGGGTGAGGCATGGAAATATTATTCTGGCACTGGCTGATCCTGGGCGTCGTTCTCGTGGCTGCGGAAGCCGCCGTCCCCGGTGCGTTCCTCATCTGGCTGGGTATCGCGGCCCTCCTGACCGGAGGGGTTAGTGCGCTGACGCCCTCCTGGAGTTGGGAAAGTCACGCCCTGATCTTCGCCGGTCTTGCCATCGCCACCGCCCTTCTGGGGCAACGGCTTTACCGACGCTGGAACCCCGATACCCGCTCTGGCCGAGACACCCTGGTTAATCGAGGGGCCGAGCGCTATCTCGGAACGCTCCATGTCCTCAGTGCGCCCCTCCTCGGCGGAGAAGGGCGCATGAAAGTCGGCGATGGAACCTGGAAAGTCTTCGGGCCCGATCTCGACACGGGAACCCACGTTCGTGTTATCGCCGTGGAAGGAATTGCTCTGCGCGTGGAGGAAGTGAAGGAGCCATGAGCAAGCTGTTGCGCCTCTGCGTTGCCGCCGATCTGAGCGAAGGGCAGAACCTGACCTTTCCCGCCCCTCAGGCCCACTACCTCACGAACGTCATGCGGTTGGGGGTGGGAGACGGCGTGCTCCTCTTTAACGGGCGCGAGGGAGAATGGCGTGCTGAACTAACCGAAGTCTCCCGCAAGTCAACCGTGGCCCGCATCCTCGAAAAAACCAGAGCGCAAAGCGAAGAACCTTGGGCGGATTTGTGGCTGCTTGCCGCTCCGCTGAAGAAAGAACGCATCGACTTGGTGGCCGAAAAGGCCGCAGAGCTTGGGGCGGGACTCTTGTGGCCGGTCTTTACCCGACGCACGGTCATGAACCGAGCCAATCTCGACCGCCTGGCCTCTCGCATGCTCGAAGCCGCCGAACAATGCGAACGATTGAGCGTGCCCGAGGTGCGTGCCTCGGTAAAACTGGAAGCCGCCCTGTTGGATTGGCCGGTGGAGCGGCCCCTGCTGCTCATGGATGAAAGCCGGACCGGAGAGCCGCTGTTGGAGGTCCTGGGAAAACTCCCTCGGGGCGGGCCGCTGGCGGTGCTGGTGGGACCAGAGGGTGGCTTTGCCCCAGAAGAAATCCACATGCTGGAGGCCTTGCCGTTCGTCCGGAAAGTGTCGTTGGGGCCGCGCGTGTTGCGGGCGGAAACGGCGGCACTAGCGGCGCTGGCGGGGGTGCTGTTTTGGATGGATCAAGGGGCCTAGGGGTTTCGTCCAGACAAACGGGGCTCTACCTCTGCCCCCTCTTGGCTCCATCCTATCCGCTCTGCAAGGCGGGCGTAGGTTGTTCCATAGAGAGGAAAAACAACTTTGCATATGGTGAGAAACGACTTAAGTTAGTGCTAGCGGGAGATTTTCCACCGGGGGGAGGGGAAAATGAGCAGCACGAATTTTTCCTTAATCAAGAAAACGACCGTTTTTATCGCCTTACCACGGCCTTCTCGCCAGCGGTGACCTTCGCCGCGAATGTCTCGTGGGACGGTGGTGCGGGTAATACCGATTGGAAAGACGAAGACGGAGAAACAAGCCGGACCCACTTTTACGGAATCGCCAACCTCTATTACGAATTCTTGAAAGACAACAAGATGAGCGTGTCCGGGACATCGATTCGGAGCGGAGCTGAAGCGCTGTGGGTCGGAGTCGGGGTGGGACTTTCCCATAGTTGGGGAGACGATGCCCGCTCCATCTATGCCGAGGTCGATGCGGACACCAGTTTGTCTGGCTTCGGAGACAGTCGCGAAATCAGAGGAATCTTGGGCTTCCGTGCCACGTGGTAATATCGATTGGACCGCGCCCCCGCGATGAAAAAAGGCCCGGGCATCGGCGTCCGACGCGATGCCCGGCCCCCTTCCATCAAGCTCATCCCTCAGAACAAACGAGACTCGCTCTCTGTCCCTTGGCTCAGCTGATTTTGAGCCTCCAGCAAGACTTGATCAACATCGTTCACCACCGCGTAGAGGCCCGCCGTGGAAGGAGAGGCAAAACCACTCTCGATGATGTGGCTGGCCAACTGCAACCAGGGATCCCAATACCCCTGTTGGTTTACGATGATAATGGGTTTGGCGTGCAGGCGCAGTTGCTTCCAGGTGAGGATCTCGAAGGTCTCGTCCATGGTCCCCATGCCCCCCGGGAGGACCGCGAAAGCATCCGCCAGGTCAAACATCTTACGTTTGCGCGTGTGCATGGAGTCCACCACATGCAGCTCGCTAACGCCGGTGAAGGCGCGTTCGATGTGGGTAAGGTGTTCGGGGATAACGCCAATCACGTGTCCTCCGGCCTCCATCGCCGCCTCGGCGAGGACGCCCATCAGGCCGAGGTGTCCTCCGCCATAGATCAATTGGACTCCGGCGGCAGCAAGAAGGCGTCCCAAACGAGCAGCCGCCTCGCGATGGCGCGGGTCTTCTCCGGGAGAGGAACCGCAGAACACACACAAGGACCGAACGCGAGGCACTCTGGTTTTTGACATTGTTGGGTCTCCGGGACCGTTTTCGATTCTTGGTATATGGGAGTTGGAAATCGCCTTGTTCGGAGAAAGAGGGTTGCGCTTTCGGCCTAGAGGGTGTTAAGCAGCCTTTCGAGTTATCGTCTAAGGAGAGAGTCCCATGAGTCTTTTTCTCAAGCCATGGATAGCGGCCACGCTTGCGGTCGCCTTCTTCGCCTCTGCCTCACCCGCCGTGGCCCAGCAGAAGCCGGAAGAGTTGTTGAAGATGCGCCAAGGTCTGATGCAGTCTATCAAAATGCAGGCAGGCCCTTTGCTTGGATATGCCCAGGATAAGAACCCTCTTCCGGCGGATGTAGCCGTTCGGGCGGCCCACTTGGTGAGTTTAGCACGGCTTTCGCCCACCGCATGGGCGAAAGGAAGTGAAAGTCTTCCCGATGCCAAGACCAAGCCCGAGGCGTTCACCTCCCCGGACTTCATGAAGGGCTGGGACGCCATGCAAGTTGAGGCCTCCAAGCTTGCCCTCCTCAAGGCCGACTCCCCGGACCTGAAGGCGCAGATTGGCGCTTTGGGGAAAACCTGTAAGGGGTGTCACGACAGCTTTAAGAAGGATTGAAACCGCGCCCCAAGGGAGCCTCGGAGAAAGAACGAGGCCCCTTGGCGGACTTTAAGACAAGGTTCAAGGACAACGCTTCATGGTCTCCGCGACCTCGTTTGATGTTGCGACGCTCTCTCCTGCCGCGTTAAGCGACGATGGGGGGCGGCGTCTGGAGGCGTTGCTTCTCGTCACGCCGAACCTCGCCCAGGCCGTGACCGAGGTGGTGGCGCAGGGCGCGGCAGTGATGCCCGCCGGAGGACTGACCAGCGCCATCGGCTCCTTCGATTTCCCTCCCGAGGCAGGAATCCCCTTCCCCGTCGTGGTTGCTATCCGCCCCAAAGGAGTCCTGAAGCCCGAGGTGGTGGCGGAGCACACACCTCCCGAGGCTCTTCAGGCCCACCAGATGTCCATGATGCCGGGAACCGGCTTGGTGGCCGTGGGCGCGGGGCTGACCCTAGCCCAAGTCAATGCGGTTCTGATGCCCGAAGCGCAGGTGCTGACGGATCTCACCAGTGTCGCCTCGGCCTTCGTCGGCGGCGTCATCGCGACCGGCGCCATGGGGCCGCTGCGCCTGCGCCCCTCGGGCGTGCTCGAAGCGGTGGTGGTGGCCGATGGAACCGCCGTTCGGACCCTGCGCGGGGACGAGATTGCCGGGGTCGAGGGACTACAAGGCTGGACCGGCATGGTCACCGCCGCCGTCTTTCGCACCTATCGCCTACCGGGATCTGAGTTTGGCTTGGTGCTCCCCGTCCAAGGAAACGATGTGGATACCGTGGCGGGGCTGCTCGTCAGCCTGGAGCCGTGGACCCGTCTGGTGCTTCCCGCCCCAGGGGAAAAATTGGGGGAAGAGCGCTCGCTGGTCATCAATGGCATCGAACTGGTCAGCCGGGAGTCCCTGGCCGCCTTCGTCGCCGAGGCCCCCGAACCGGCTCGGACCAAGGCTCAGGGGCTGCTGCAATCGTGTGAATACGCCGGAGCCGACAGTCTCGCCTGCATCACGGGATGGTCCGAGAGCTCAGTGGATGAGGTGCTCTACAGCCTGCTCGATCCTGAGACCGAAACCATCGGCGGTGTGATGATCGATTTCGGCGTGGGATTTTCCTCTGGGATAGAGATGGAAACCTTCCGCGCCATTCGCGAAGGCGCACCCGATCTGGCCCGGACCCGAGCCCGCGTGAAACCGCCGGGGAAGCTCAAGCCGTGGAGCACTTCGACCGATATCAACATTGTCGCCACCCCCGAGGTCGGCGCCATCGCTAATATTCTTGCCGCCTACGCCGACTACCGCGCGGCGATCCTCGCCCTGGGCAAGGAGATGGCCGAGGTGGGGGTTCAGGTGGAACTCGCCACCTATGGGCATCTGTCGCCCCGGGGCATTGATCCTCATCATCGGGTTACCCTCTTCGCCGACGAGGGCAACGAGGCCGCCTTGGCTGGGGCAAAACAAGCCGTCCTGGCCGGGAAACGGGCCTTGATCCGCGATCTCCTTCACGCGGCCGAGCGGGGCAGTGGACTCATCACCGGGGGGGAAAAAGGCGTTCCCTCCCTGGTGGAGATTGCTCGGGCGGCCGGCGGGGAAAATCGGCTCCCGCCGAATTTGAGAAAAGCGTTGGCAGCGGCACAAGAGGCGGTGGCCCTGGCGAACAAAAGCTTTTCTTTCCGAGCCCTCAAGGAACTGCGCTAAAGACTCCAAGAGTTCTTGACCGGAAGACTCGGATTATCGCATAAAACATAAAAATTTCCCCACCTTTTACTTAGTGTTTTTTTTCAACTCGTGATAATTTCACCTGGTGGGGAAATCCACCTTTCAATGGATTGGGTCTTGGCAACAAATTTGAGACTGAGGTACCAAAATGGGAAATGGCATAACAATCAAACAGAGAATCTTCGGGGGGTTCGCAACTCTCCTCGTTTTCCTGATCGTTGTTTCGCTTTTTTCGCTGACTAAGCTGGGCGACATTAAAAGCGATGTTCATGAGGGAAAAAAAGCAACAGACGAAGTTGTCTCCGTCTTAAATTTATCCAGCAATACGGCGTCCCTTCGACGCCTTTCTCTTGCATTTTTATCCAATCCTAAGCAAGAAACTGTTACTGAATTCAAACAGAATTCGGCCAAAACGTTTCAGCAGATAGAGAATCTTCTGACTAATGCGACACCAGAAGACAAATCTATTTACAATAAGATGAAATCTGAGCTTCAGGCGTATACGACCCTGTTTGATGAAGGAGCAAAACTCCGTCTGGAGCGGGATGCCCTCATCCTCAAGATGTCGAGCTCTGGGAAGGAGATCCTCACCGCAGCGGGGAATGTGGTAGCAAAGGCGAAAAGGGACAACCGCGCTGACCAAGCCGAGCGTGCCAATGCCGTCCTCAGCCAAGTGGCCGTGGTTCGCATCTCCATCATGACCTTTGTGATTTGGAGCAAGGAAGAGCCCATGGCGATAGCCAAGGAAACCGTCGCCGTCGTGGAAGCGTCTCTGAAGGAATGGTCTGCTCTGGAGACAAACACAGAGTATCAAGAGCAGTTGAAGATCATGCTGACACAAATTCCCATCTACAGCGACTACATCACACAGCTGCACACATCCACGAAGAGAATGAACGAAATTTTTACCGGACCTCTGCCAGCTCATGGCGAGGCCTTTGCTCATGCCGCTAATACTATAAGTGGAAAAGATGAAGAGCGTCTCTCCGCAGTTCAGGAGCGGGTCGTCTCGACGGTAGACACCACCAGGACTCTGAGCATGGTTGTCGGAGGCTTTGCCCTTCTGATCGGCATCTTCTTGGCCGTCATCATCGCGCGCTCCATCAGCTCCCCCCTCCTCAACATGACGGGAGCCATGGAAAAGCTGGCCGATGGGCAGTTGAACACCGAAGTTCCCGCCCTGGAGCGCGGCGACGAGATCGGTGCCATGGCCAAGGCGGTCCAAGTGTTCAAGGAAAATGGCCTCCGCGCCAGGGATCTCGCCGCCGAACAGGAAAAGCAACGCGCGGCGCGGGAAGCGCGGGCCCGGACCATCGAGGACCTCACCCGAAACTTCAACAACAGCGTTTCCGGCGTGCTTGAAGTGGTCACTGGGGCTTCCACGGCTCTGGAAAGCACCGCTCAGGGAATGTCTTCCACCGCCGAGGAAACCAGCCGTCAGGCAACCGCAGTGGCCTCGAGTACCGAGGAAACCACCGTCAGCATTCAGACCGTAGCCGCCGCTGCTGAGGAATTATCCGCCTCCATCAGCGAGATCGGACGTCAGGTCGCCCAATCAAGCCAAGTCTCCCTGCAAGCCACCGAGGACGCTCATCGGACGGATGCCACCGTGAAGGGGCTGGCGGAAAGCTCGGCCAAGATCGGCACCGTGGTCAGCCTGATCAACGATATCGCCAGTCAGACCAACCTGCTTGCGCTCAACGCCACCATTGAGGCGGCTCGGGCGGGAGAGGCGGGGAAGGGCTTCGCCGTTGTCGCCAACGAAGTCAAGGCGTTGGCCAACCAGACCACCAAGGCCACCGAGGAAATCGGGACTCAAATCGGTGCGGTTCAGTCCGCCACCGCCGAGGCCGTCCGTGCCATCGGAGGGATCGTTTCACGGGTCCAGGAAATCAACCATATCGCCGCCTCCATCGCCGCCGCCGTGGACGAACAAGCGGCAGCCACCGGGGAAATCGCCCGGAGCGTCAGTCAAGCGGCCGAAGGGGCACGGAGCGTTAGCACCACCATCGGCGGAGTCACTGCCGCCGCTGGGGAGACCGGTGCCGCCGCTGGGGAGGTCCTGACTGCGGCCCAATCCCTGTCCCAGGAGGCGCGGGAGCTGAAGGAATTGGTGAGCACATTCCTGAGTGGTGTGGCGAGTGCTTAACCCTTAATACCGCTTAGGCCCCCCTCCCCATGCGTTGAAAGAGAAGGGGGTCCGGGGCATCGCCCTGGGCGGGGATTGGGGCGGCAGCCCCGGCGCAAGCCAATCCCCCTTTCCCCCCCGACCCCCCAATAAAAAACCCCCGATTTTTTCGGGGGTTT
>JAVBJO010000001.1:0-13992 GCA_031546925.1 Rhodospirillaceae bacterium | reverse complement strand
CCCCCGACAAACCCCACCACCCTTACCCTGATGCATCAGGGTAAGGGTGGTGGGGTTTGTCGGGGGGGGGCTTGGGCATGGGCTTACGCCCTGGTCAGGGGCGCTGCCCCCGACACCCCTGCAAGGGGCGAAGGCCCCTTGACCCCTGTACTGTTTCCAACGCCCGCATAAAAGCGCCAAGCCCCGAGCGACGGACGGGGACGAAGGGCTTTTCCCAACGCTTGCACAGACGTTTCAACTGGTCTTGCGCCATGTGACTGACGCAATCGACGGGAAACATCACCGTGTCCGCTTGGCCGAACAGACCGTTCAGTCGCCCCATGCCGTCCTCGAATCCGCCGTCGTGGTGGACGAGGGTGCCGTTGCAGGACTCGACGATTCGGCGCATGTGCTGGACTTGTCCGGCCCGTCCTCCGGCGAAGAGGATACAGCGGCCACACAGATCGGGCCGTCCACAATCATCGACGCAGTCCCTCAGACCATCCCCGCCCAGCGCCGCTCCCATGCGTGTTTCGAGCACATTGAGATCAGCGCGCGCCTCGGACAGTTCGTTGCGGAGGGTGTCGATCGCCTCGGACAGAGTCACAGCGCGGTGTTCGGCCTCGCGAGCAACGGTCTCGGCCTCGCGTCGGCCTTCGCTCTCCAGGGCAAGATGGCGCTGCAAGTCGCTCCCTGCGGCGCGCAAGGTCTCTAATTCGGTGGCAGCGTTGGCGGCATGGGCAAGACGACTGTTTTCGGAAATCGCGCGCTCCAGGTGTTGCCGCAGGTCCTTCAACGCCTTATCGCGAGCCCGCATTTCAAGGGCTTGACGCTCTTGCTGGCGGGCTATTTTGGCTTCAAGCGCGGCCTTTTCGCGCTCGATCCCCTGGATGCGACGAAGATCGGCTCGGGCTGTCGCGCCAACCTGATGGGACAGCATGTGAATTTCACCAAAAATACTACGCCGCAGATCCTCGGTTGTTACGGGATGAGACATCACCGCCCAGCACGCTCCGGCGACTTCGCCTTTTTCCAGGGCCTCGGTCCATAGGAGGTCAAGATCCGCTACAGAGTTCGCTCGCTTAAAACGCGTGAGCGCCACCGCATGCTTGTGATCGAGCAGCTTGTTCAACGCCTTGGCCACCAAACGATCCTGCCCCGCCAGTTGAATGACGCCCGCATGAATCTCGTAATCGGTTGGCGCGGCCTTGACGTGACGCAGACGCAGCTTCAGCTTGGCGGTCAGCGCGCGCAGGTCGCCCATACTGAGACAGGTTCCAATGATGGTGCAATGCCAGTTGTCCCCGAGCTCCCACAGAGTCGAACGACGCCGAGGCCGCTCTATGGCTCCTTCTGTGGACTCGCAGGCCTTGCACATGTTGACCATCCTCCTAATTGTCGCAATTGCGACGCATTCGCAAATAAGAGAATGACTCATCCTCGAAGGGAGGTCAACACCCGTCAAATTTTACGGTGGCCAGATTTTGCGGTGGAAATTTTTCCATGCTCGCGCCTCGGGCCTATTTGCGCTACAAGGATTTCATGACGCACGCGCCCCTGACCCTGAACGGGCAACTCAACCATTTGACGGACTACCCGTTCCGTCGCCTCGCTGCTCTGCTGGGGGGGGAGACCTTCCCCGATGCGGTTGTCATGTCCATTGGCGAGCCTCAACACCTGCCGCCTCCCCAGGTGACGCAGATCTTGGCGGAGCAGGCCAGTGGGTGGGGGAAATATCCGCCTTCCCGAGGGACTCCGTCCTTTCGAGAGGCGGTGAGACAGTGGCTGTCACGGCGATTTTCCTTGCCCGACGGCATGCTTGACCCCGAAACCGCGATTCTTCCGGTTGCGGGAACGCGAGAGGCGCTCTATCTGATTGCTCAGACGGTGATCCCCAGTGGGGGAGGGCATGTGCTGTTGCCCAACCCGTTTTATCAGGTTTACGTCGGCGCGGCGGTGATGGCGGGGGCGACTCCGGTCCTGGTCCCCGGCGCGGAGGGAGACGCGAGTCAACCCGACTTCTCCACCCTGCCCGAGGAAACCTTGGCACGGACTCGGTTGGCATATTTGTGCAGTCCCGCCAATCCCCAGGGGACCGTCGCGAGCTTGGAGCTGTTGGAGCGCACGATCCTGTTGGCGCGGCGCTACGGTTTCGTCCTTGCGGTGGACGAGTGCTATTCGGAAATTTGGGACCAGGTTGCCCCCCCCGGAGCGCTGCAAGCGTGCGCGAATTTGGGAGGAAGTTTGGACAATGTGGTGATTTTCCACTCGCTATCCAAGCGGTCGAGCGTCCCCGGCTTGCGCTCCGGGTTTGTGGCAGGCGACCCCAGGATCATTGCCTCGTTTGATCGCTTGCGGTCCTATGGCGGGGCTGCGGTTCCGGTTCCCATCTTGGCGGCCTCGACGGCGTTGTGGCTGGACGAGACCCATGTAGAGGAAAACCGAGCGCTCTACCGCGCCAAGTTCGATGCGGCGGAGCGTCAGTTGAAGGGGCGCTTTGATTTTGTCCGTCCCGCCGGAGGATTCTTCTTGTGGTTGAACGTGGAGGACGGCGAACAAGCCGCGTTGAAGCTTTGGCAACAGGCCCGGATTCGCGTCTTGCCAGGAAAATACCTGTCCTCTGCCGGAGCGGGAGACAAATACATCCGGGTGGCCCTGGTCCACGACATCGTGACGGTGGAGCGTGCGCTCAGCCGGTTTGCCGAGATTTTGTGATCTTATAACGTCGAAAAGTCGGAAGAGGGGAGGGCGCATGGCTCTCGCGCGGAAGGTCGTCAACAAAGCAAGGTTCCTGCCCCCGGGCGCTGTCGAGGTGATGCGTCGCTTCACCGCTCGCATGGGGGGTATGGTCCTGTTGCTGGCGGCTGGGGTGATGATCCTGGCCTTGGTGACAGCGGATTCCCGCGATCCCTCTTTCAATACGGCGGTGGACCGTCCGGCTCAAAATGTTTTGGGGCGCTTCGGGGCCATCGTCGCCGATGTTTTGACTCAAGTTCTGGGCGCTGCGGCCTGGCTGGGCGTGGTCGTGATCACCGTTTGGGGAATCAAGGCTGTGCTTCGCTCAAGGATGCCAACCGCTTGGGGGGGGCGGTGGTTCCTCATGCTGCTGGGGATGGTCGCCGCATCCATCGCCTTTGCAGGGTCCTCTCTCCCCGGTGGGGGAGGGGCCTTGGGCAAGATTCTGGCGACGATTCTCGCCGGTTTCATCCCCACCAATGGGCCGATGATCGTCACCCTTGCGGCGGGAGGCATCGGAGGGATTGCCCTCCTCTTTTCCTTGGGTTTATCCTCTACCGACTGGACCGAGAAAAACCCAAAGCCCGAGCCTCCTGAAAAGCCCGTTTCCCAACCGAAACCGATTGAGGTCTCGAAGATTCCTTCTCCCTTAAGTCCCCGACGGAAGCCGGGGCGGAGCCCTGATTTGCCTCAACATTCCTCTCCCTCCTTGTTCGCTGCCATGCTTGAGTGGTTGGCTGGATTTCGACGTAAGGCGGCCTCTGACACCGCTCGTGATCGAGAGGAGGCCCCTCGGCTGTCCTCTCCCCGAGGTTTGCGGAATTTGGATGGTCCGCTGTCGCCGCCTCCGGCGGGAGCAGGGCGGCGCGAGCCAAGCCTCGGCCGACGTCAAGATCCCCCCCCCGAGGAAGAGGACTCGCCGCCGCTGATGGTGACGCTGCCGGAGCTTCAGCGCGAAAGACCGGGGCTTCATCGCGAAAGAATCGTCGAGCCGCCCCCGCTACCCGCCGCACCGCCCCTGTGGACCGCCGAGGAATTCGAGGACTCCGACCCCACGCCCTCGTGGGAGACGGAACAGGTTCCTCTTCCGCCCATCATCACCCCGCCATCGCCGATTGTCCCGCCCTCCTGGGCGGTGGGAGGAGGGCAACGTCCGCCTCTCATGCCTCAGGCGTGGGCGGCGCAGCGAGAGAAGAACCTGGCGGACGCCGAGGACCGGAAACGTTCCCTTCAAGCTGGCCCAAGGCCACCCTATATGCCGCCCTCTCGGGTAGCAGAGAGCATGAGGACACCCGCCGTCCCCGAGCCCTCACCGCCGGTGAGGGTGGAGCCACAACTGCCCGTTTTTCATGCTCCCGAACCTGCACCGTCCCCGCCGCCGCCGGTGGTGGAACCGCCTCCGCCGCCCGTTTTCCAGCATTTCGAACCGGTACCGCCGCCCCCTCCGCCGGTGGTGGAGCCGCCAGCGCCACCCGTTTTCCAGCATTTCGAGCCGGTGCCGCAGCCCCCTCCGCCGGTGGTGGAGCCGCCAGCGCCGCCCGTTTTCCAGCGTTTCGAGCCGGTACCGCCGCCCCCTCCGCCGGTGGTGGAGCCGCCGCCCCCGCCCGTTTTCCAGCGTTTCGGGCCACCTGTGCAGCAGCCTCCTCCGCCTGTCGTGGAGCCGCCGCCACCGGTTTCCCAGCGCCCTGTGCCTCCGCCCATTCACGCTCTGCCCGATCTCTTGGAGGAGGAAGAGGACGAATATCGGGATTACGCTCTTCCGCCGCTGTCGTTGCTGATGTTGCCTCCCGAGAAGGGCGAATCTTGCATCACGCAGGAATCCCTGGGGCAAAATGCCGAGAAGCTGGAGTCCGTGTTGAAGGACTTCGGCGTTCAGGGGAAAATTGTGAATGCGCATCCGGGGCCGGTGGTAACTCTGTATGAGTTGGAGCCTGCTCCCGGTACCAAAACCAGCCGCGTGATTGGCCTGGCTGAGGATATTGCACGTTCTATGAGCGCCTTGTCGGTGCGTATTGCCACCGTTCCAGGGCGCTCGGTGATCGGTATCGAGTTGCCGAACCCGCGGCGTGAGACGGTCTATTTACGCGAGTCCCTCTCCGATGAAGCGTTCGAGATGGCTCCGGCACGACTGACCCTGGCTCTGGGGAAGGATATCGGAGGGAGTCCCGTCATCGCCGACCTGGCGAAAATGCCTCACCTTCTGGTGGCTGGTGCAACGGGAACGGGAAAGTCCGTGGGAATCAATGCGATGATTCTCTCGCTGCTCTACCGCCTGACCCCCGAAGAATGCCGTCTGATCATGATCGATCCCAAGATGGTCGAGCTTTCCGTCTATGATGGCATTCCCCATCTGCTCGCTCCGGTGGTCACCGAGCCCACCAAAGCGGTGGTCGCTCTTAAGTGGGCCGTCCGCGAAATGGAAGATCGCTATCGCGCCATGTCCCAACTCGGGGTGCGCAATATCTCCAACTATAACCAGAAAATTCTCGAGGCCGGTGAACGGGGACAGAGCCTCACCCGGACGGTGCAAACCGGATTTGATCCCGAAAACGGGAAGCCAGTTTACGAAGAGCAAGTCCTCGATATGAATCCGTTTCCCTTCATCGTCGTCATCGTCGATGAAGTGGCCGATCTGATGCAGGTGGCGGGGAAAGACGTGGAAGCAGCGGTGCAACGCTTGGCGCAGATGGCACGCGCGGCGGGAATTCACTTGATCATCGCCACGCAACGGCCCTCGGTGGACGTGATTACCGGGACCATCAAGGCCAACTTTCCCAGTCGGATCTCCTTCTTGACCCGCTCTAAGATCGATTCCCGCACGATCCTCGACGAACAAGGGGCCGAGCAACTCTTGGGAAATGGCGATATGTTGTACATGCCCTCGGGGGGACGCCTCACCCGCATCCATGGGCCTTTCGTGTCCGACCGCGAGGTCGAAAAAGTCGTCGAGCACTGGCGCAGTCAGGGAGAGCCCTGCTACCTCGAAGCCGTTACCGCCGAAGAGGAGACGGCTCCTGCCGGAGGGGCGGGGGGGGCTGGAAGTGCCGCCGGAGACGAACTTTATGATCAAGCGGTCGCGATCGTCGCTCGGGAAGGTAAGGCCTCGACCAGTTTCATCCAGAGGCATTTGCAAATCGGTTATAACCGCGCCGCGCGATTGATCGAGCGCATGGAGGCCGAAGGCGTAGTCGGCAAGCCGAACCATGTGGGAAAACGCGAGATTCTCGTGAGGAGCACGCGGGATGACTGAACCGGGGTCAAGGGGCAGGGCCCCGTGACCGAGGACAGGAAGCCTGGCTCGACGCCGCCACCCAAGTGGACGAGGATCTCGCCCGTTTCATGCGTGAGCCACGGCCTCTGCTGAACAGCCTGTTTGCCTATAGCCCCTTCCTCACCCATTGCGCCGTCCGCGATCCCGCTTTCCTCCGCCAAGTCATCGAGCAAGGCCCCGCCTCGGTTTTCGAGTCCCTGCTGGGGACTCTCGCGAGCACCCTTCACGGCGAGACGGACATGGCCCGTCTGATGTCGGCTCTTCGCACCGCGAAGCGTCGCACGGCTCTTCTGGTGGCGGTGGCGGACATTTCCGGTGCCTGGCCGCTGGAGGGCGTTACCGGCACACTCAGTGTTTTCGCCGAGGCTGCGGTCCGACACGCCTTACGCTTCCTGTTGCGCCGCGCGGTCACCCGAGGTGATTTTTCCTTGCCCGATCTGGAGAACCCCGAGGCCCATTCGGGGGTCGTCGTCCTCGGCATGGGGAAATTCGGTGCGGAGGAGCTCAACTACTCCAGCGACATTGACTTGATCGTGATTTACGACCACGAAGCTTTGTCCTACACTGGGCGGCGCAGTTTACCGGAATGCATGGTGGCATTGACCAAGGATCTGGTCAAAATCCTCGACGAGCGCACGACAGAGGGTTACGTTTTCCGCACGGACTTGCGTTTACGCCCGGATCCCGGTGCCACTCCCCTGGCGGTATCCCTCGCGGCGGCTGAGATTTACTACGAGGGTTTTGGCCAGAATTGGGAACGCGCCGCGATGATCAAGGCGCGGCAAGTGGCGGGAGACCCGGAGACGGGCGCGTATTTCCTGAAATTTCTCAAGCCGTTCATCTGGCGCAAATCGCTGGATTTTGCCGCCATTCAAGACATTCATTCCATCAAGCGTCAGATCAACGCCTATCGCGGTGGGAACACCATTGCCGTGGCGGGACATAACATTAAACTTGGCCGTGGTGGTATTCGCGAGATTGAATTCTTCGTTCAAACCCAACAGTTGATTTGGGGCGGACGCCAGTCAGAGATGCGTCCGTGCCGCACGTTGGATGCCTTGCACGCCCTAGCGCGTGGGGGTCATTTTGCTCCTGCGGTGGCGGAACAGTTGGAAGAGGCCTATCGCTTTTTACGCCACCTCGAACATCGCTTGCAGATGGTGGATGACAAACAGACGCAAACCCTGCCGGACTCCCCCGCGCGTCTGGCCGAGATTGCGGCGTTTGCCGGTTTTGCGGACGTTGCCGCGTTTGCCTCTGGCCTGACGGAGCGGCTTCAAACGGTGGAAAGCCACTATGCCCGCCTATTTGAGAACTCTGCTGCCTTGGGGACCCATGGAAATCTGGTGTTCACCGGCGGGGAGAACGACCCGGAAACGGTGAAGACCCTCTCCGAGATGGGGTATGCCCAGGCGGAGGGCGTGTGCTCCACCATCCGCAGTTGGCATCATGGACGCGTGCGGGCCACCCGCTCCACCCGCGCCCGCGAGATGCTGACCGAGTTGACTCCGACTCTCCTGGGGGCACTGGCGAAAACCGCCAGCCCCGATGATGCCTTTATCCGCTTCAACGATTTTCTGGCGCATCTCCCGGCGGGGGTGCCTGTGTTTTCGCTCTTTCATTCCAACCCGTCGCTGTTGGATCTGGTGGCGGAGATTATGGGCAACGCCCCCGGACTGGCGCACCACCTCGCACGACACAGCTCTTTGCTGGAAACCGTGCTGACGCCTCGCTTCGCCGAGGCTCTGCCGCCTCGGGCCGCGTTGGAGGCCGAACTGGCGCACGTTGTCGCCGATGGGGACGACTATCACGAGGTGCTGGATCTGGCGCGGCGCTGGGCCAATGATCGCAAATTCCAAATCGGCGTCCAGACCCTGCGTGGTACCCTTGGGGTGGAGCAGGCCGCGAACGCCTTCTCCGACGTGGCCGACGCGGTGCTGACCGTCATCGTTCCTGCCGTCGAGACCGAACTCGCTCGTCAGCACGGACGGGTTCCCGGTGGCGGCTGGTGTATCCTCGCCCTGGGGAAGATGGGGGGGCGAGAAATGACCGCAACCTCCGATCTCGACCTGATCCTGATCTATCGCGCTCCCGCCGAGCAGGAGGAGTCCGATGGGACTCGTCCCCTGGCAGTACCTGCGTGGTATGCCCGCCTGACGCAACGCCTGGTCAACGCCCTAACTGCGAAAACCGGCGAGGGAACGCTCTACGAGGTGGATATGCGTCTGCGCCCCTCTGGGAACGCAGGCCCCATCGCGTCGAGCCTGGAAGCCTTCGAGCGTTACCAGCAGACGGACGCCTGGACGTGGGAACACATGGCCTTGACTCGCGCCCGGGTGGTCTGCGGCGATCCCGCCCTGTGCCGCCCGGTCGAAGAGGTGATCGCTGGTATCCTGGGGCGCAAGCGAGACCTCCCCGCCTTGCTGCAAGACGTGGTGGAAATGCGCGAGCGCATGGCCCACGAGCACCCCGCCCTCTCGCCCTGGGAGGTCAAGCATCGCCGCGGCGGCTTGGTAGATATTGAATTCCTCGTCCAATATGTACAACTGGCCTGGGGGCATCAGCATCCTGGACTGTTGGTCCGCAACACGCGGGCTGTGCTGGAGCAGGCCTCGGAGAGCGGCCTCCTGTCGCGCTCCGACGGGGATACCCTGGTGGAGGGCTGGCGACTGTGGTCGGTGGTCCAGTTGGTTCTGCGCCAAACCATCGCGGGCGCCTTCGACGAGCGCACCGCCCCCCGAGGTTTGAAGGACATCCTGGTCGCCGCCACCGGGTTAACGGATTTCAAAACCCTGGTGGATCGGATGGAGGATTGCGCCCGAGATGTGTTCGAGGTGTTTGAGCGACTCACATCTGGCAAAGAACACTCTTGAAACCGGCGACACTTCCGATTATGGTGCCGGACTTCCTTGCTGGGGCGTCGCCAAGTGGTAAGGCATCGGTTTTTGGTACCGACATTCCCAGGTTCGAATCCTGGCGCCCCAGCCAATTTCGCTTTTTGCCAGTTCTGTTCTTTTGGATAGGCCGCTCTTGCGGTCTTTTCGCGTGTTACGTTTCTTCAAATCTTTCTTTCTCTGCTCACCACATTGTTGTATCCTTGAGGAATGTATCAGAGTTATCTTTAAATCAGAGCGCTCGTTGTTTATCTGCTGCTTAAAAACGGATGTCGGCTTTGCCTAGACCTCTCCGTTGGAAAAAGATAGGATGTCGGCTTTGCGGGAGGGATTCTCTCGCTTTCAAATGGGGCCAGAACAGCTAGGCAGTTCGGATCGATGCAGGTTGTCCAATACGAAGTCCTGACCTTTGAGGGTTCCGACTGGTTGTTCGAGTCGCGGTTTCTGCGCTCCGAAAAGGAAGCTGCGCTTAAGGTTGCCCAGGAGATTGAGAAGGCGCGGCGGATCAAAACCAAAGTGGTCTGCTCGGTCTATAACACCGAAAGCGGCGCGGCTCAGGAAGGGATTATCTATATTACCAGTCCTGCTCGCTTGCAGGAGGTTTTACGCCAACCCGCCGCCCGTGCCCCCCGACGGGCAGGAGCCAGAAAGCCGGGCCCTAAACGCAAATCGAAAAGCTCCGTTCGCCTGGTCTCGTCCGAAGGCCTGATCGTCCGCTACATTGCCGTCATCGCTCTGGCGCTTGCGGTGGGGATTGGCGCTCTGAGCGTCACACCAGACATCCTGCGCTGGTTGGTGGAGATAGGAGTCCCCATTTGCTCCGCAACATCGCCCAGTCCCACCTGCCGCATCCGCGTCGATCCCGATATCTTGTTGGTGAGCACTCTCGTTGGGTCCCTGTTGTTGGTGGTGTTCCTGTTGCGGGGTTATCTGACCTCACTCCAAAAGGTACCCCCCCGCAAGAAGAGAGCCGGGGGGGGCGCAAGTGCCGTCAATGCTGCGGCTGCGGCGCACGTCCATGCGGTGCGGCAATCCCTTGATAAGCTTGCCGAGACCGCCCTGGCCGAGCAAGAAGGACGTCAGGATCCCCACGCCCACGAGGCGGCAGACAAAGCACGGGAACAGCAAAAACGTGAGGATGAGAAAGCCATGATGGTCTCGTCCTTGGCGGCCCTTCCCGGAGCCACCAGTGCCGAAGCCTTGGTCGCAGAGTCGCTCCAGCCGACGGTGGCCCGGTTCCTGGGCGGCGCGGTCGAGACGATGATGGCCCTGGGCATTCCCATGGACAACTACAACAAGTTCGCCCTGACCCTGTACGCGGCGGGAGCGAGCGAGGCGTTGTGTTCTGCTCGTCATCAAAATTCGACGGTGCGGCTTGCCTTGGGCGTATTGACCCAGAATATTCTAGGGATGCCCGTGGAGCAGGGCGCTCGATTCCAGGAAAAAATGACCGAATACCTGTCCGAGCCCCGTTACCTGGGCGCAACCCAGTGTGGGCGCGATGCCATGGACGACTTCTTGCGCGGGGACGAGGCGGGAGCCCACGCTCGACTGCGCGATGTGTTCGAGAATTGGAACCGCAAGGGCGAGAAGCCCGTTCAGATCGTCACCATCATGTTTACCGATATGGTGGGCTCGACCGATCTGACCCAACAGCAGGGCGATAGTGCCGCCCAAGAGATTGTGCGTTATCATAATTCCATTGTTCGGACTTCTCTGGCCCGGTTCAGCGGCCGCGAGACCAAGCACACGGGCGACGGAATCATGGCCTCGTTCGCTTCTTCCGCCAACGCGGTGGAGGCGGCATGGGACATTCAGCAGCATGTGGGGCTTCATAATATGCGAAATCCCAAGCAGACCATGGCGTTGCGTGTTGGCCTTAACGCCGGCGAGCCCATTGCCGAGGATGACGACTTCTTTGGCGCAACCGTCCAGTTGGCCGCGCGAATTTGCGCCGAGACCGGGCCAGGACAAATCCTGTGCAGCGCCGTGGTGCGCGATCTCTCGGCGGGCAAGACCGGAACTGTTTTCATGTCCATCGGCGAGCGGAGCTTGAAGGGATTCAAGGCCCCGGTCGAGTTGTTTGAGGTCAGCAAAGCGACCCTTTAAGATCATCCGCTTTTCCTTTGAACGACCCACCTGGAGGCAATAACGGATGCAAAGCCTATGGAAGGTGCTTCCCCTTGTCCTAGGGGTAGCGTTCGCCACGGAGGGGCACGGAAAAGCTGCATCCACGACAGCGATTCCCGTCTTCACCACCCTCTTGGGGCAAGAAAACCCTTTGGCGGGACGGATTTGGCTTCCTTCGGGGCAGCATTTCATCCAAGCCAAGGAACTGCTGGAGCGGGCTCACGCCGCAGACGTGGTTTTGCTGGGGGAAGCCCATGACAATCCCGACCATCACGCCTTACAGGCCTGGGTGGTCGAGAACCTGATGGGAGAAACCTCAAAACCAGTGGTCGCCTTCGAGATGATTGATTCCTCCCAGAAAGAGGCCTTGCGTGCGGCCTTGCAAGCGGCTCCGGGTGATGCCTCTGGTCTGGAGCAGGCGTTGGGGTGGGAGCGAAGCGGCTGGCCTGCTTGGAGCATGTATCGTCCGATTTTCAACGCCGCTGTCCGAGCCGGTGCCCCGATCCTTCCCGCCAATCTTTCTCGGTTGGAGGTGCAAGGCGTTGCCAAAGGCGTGCCTCCGTCGACCCTGATAGGGACCATGGAAGATCCCAAGGATCCTGCGGTTATCGCGGTGATGCGCAAGGAAATCCAAGACGGCCACTGCGGGATGTTGCCCGAGACCGCTCTGCCGGGTATGGTTCGGGTCCAGTGGGTTCGCGACATGGTCATGACGGAGGCCTTGATGGAGGGTGTCAAGCAAACCGGAGCCGCCGTGCTGATCGCCGGAGCCGGACACGCACGAACCGATTGGGGCGTGCCGGGACATTTGGCCCGGGCTGCGCCGGGGAAGGTAGTTTTCTCCGTGGCCTTCGTGGAAATCGAAATTGGTGAAGAAGATCCTCGAACCTATGGAGAGCGCTTTGGGACCAAGGCCCTCCCGTTCGACGCCGTTTGGTTCACGCCGCGCGTTGAGCGCGAGGATCAATGCCAAGCCCTGAGAAAACATATGGAGGAGAAGCGGGCCAAGGATCAACCCCTTCTTAGCCCGCCCCAATGAGCCGTGCCCCCTCTTCTCGTCTGCCGGGGCTTTGGCTGTACGGGACTCACGCCGTCACCGCCGCGCTTGAAAACCCCGCCCGAACAATTCATCAGCTGGTCATGACGGCGGAAACCGCTAAAACCTGGAAAGGGGCCGGATTCGAGACCGTTGAGAGAAAAGATCTGGATCGCTGGCTGCCTGCGGGTGCGGTGCACCAAGGCATCGCCGTTCGCGTGGAGCCTCTGCCCGCTTTAGAGCTTGAGATGCTCGCGCGCACGGCCCCCGAGACCGGCCCGGCCTTGATGGTGATGCTCGACCAGGTGACCGATCCCCGGAATGTGGGGGCCATTCTGCGCTCGGCCGCAGCGTTCGGTGCCCTGGCCGTCATCGTCCCCGATCGGCACGGGCCAGAGGAAACAGGCACCCTGGCCAAAGCCGCCTCTGGTGCCCTGGAGCGCATTCCCCTGGTGCGCGTCACCAATGTGGCGCGGACCCTGGAAACCCTGACCAAGTTCGGCTTCTGGGTGGTTGGACTGGCCGGAGAAGCCTCGTTGACTCTGGCGGAAAGCGGCCTATCTGGGAAGGTGGTCCTGACCCTGGGGGCGGAGGGAGAAGGACTCCGACGCTTGACCCGGGAGCATTGCGACGTTTTGGTGCGCCTGCCGACGAGCGAGGCCATGGAGAGCCTCAATGTCTCAAACGCCGCAGCCATAGCGCTCTACGAGATGGTTCGGACCGAGAGGGTCGCGAAATAGAGCGCCACAACCCAGGGTGGTTGACAGCCCAGGGGGGTTGGTTCTTATTGGGGAGTCCATGCGCTATGCGGCCTCGCTTTTTTCTCCTCCTTTGCCTTTTCGCTGGGGCGTGCTCCTTGATTCCTCCGCCTGACCAGCCTGCGTCTGTGCCTCGGCTCGGGCGCTTTATTGGCCTTGTCGCACGGTGTGAGTGCTCGAACATCTCCACCAGTCGGATCTTGGCCGAGTTCCCTCGCGCCGTCTCGCAGCACTACTCTGCCGCACAAATCGACGCCCTGAGAGGCTACGTCGAGCTCGGAGCCACCGAAAGATTCGACAACCAAATCGTGATCTGTGCCGAAGCGTGCTCCCAGACCTGCATGGTGAATGCCATTGCCGGGCCTTTGGGGGGAGCGTTGCAGGGAAATGGCGCGGCGTGCCTGGTATCAGAGCGGGACTTGCATTTGACGATGGGGACGTTTGGGCGGAATTTCTAGCCCTCCCTTCCCCTTAGAAGCAAGGGGCCAGCCGGATCCTTGCGGGGATTGCTCCAGGCTCAGGTTCGCGTTATAACCCCCCTCGGGATGGGCGCTAACCTTTCGGCACACGCCGCCGCCCGCGTCGCAATCAAGGATTTTTACAATATGGCTATCCAACGTACACTGTCCATCATTAAGCCAGATGCCACTCGTCGCAATCTCACCGGCAAGATCAATGCACGGTTCGAAGAGGCGGGCCTGCGGATCGTTGCCCAACGGCGGATCCATTTGACGGAAGGACAGGCTGGGGGGTTCTACGCGGTTCACCGGGAACGCTCGTTCTTTGCTGAACTGGTCGCTTTCATGACCAGTGGGCCCGTTGTCGTTCAGGTGCTTGAAGGCGAGAATGCCGTTGCTCGCAATCGTGAGATTATGGGTGCGACCAACCCCGCGAATGCTGCCGCTGGGACCATCCGGGCTGATTTTGCCGAATCCATCGAGGCGAATTCCGTGCATGGGTCGGACTCGCTGGAAAATGCCGCGACGGAGATCGCTTATTTCTTCTCGCAGTGCGAGATCGTCCCCTGACGGTGATCCCGTTGCCTCCCCGGCGATGAAAGAAAAGGGGGTCCGGGGCATCGCCTCGGGCGGGGGTTGGGGCGGCAGCCCCGGCGCAAGCCAAGACCTTGCATCCCCCCCGACCCCCCAACAAAAAACCCCCGAAACAATCGGGGGTTTTTTGTTGGGG
>JAVBJO010000175.1:0-9918 GCA_031546925.1 Rhodospirillaceae bacterium | reverse complement strand
ACCCCGACCCCCCAACAAAAAAACCCCGAAACAATCGGGGGTTTTTTGTTGGGGGGTCGGGGTGGTTGGCTGGGGTGTGGGCTTACGCCCTCGTCAGGGGCGCCGCCCCCGACACCCTTAGCTCAGGGTCAGAGACCCTTGACCCCTCTACTGCAAGGCCACCATCTTCAAGTCCTGCTCAAATGACGCCGACGATGCACTCCCTAACTTGCGTCGGTAGATGGACACACTTTCCATCACCCGCTGCACATAGGTCCGTGTTTCGTTAAACGGGATCATTTCGATCCAATCGACCACATCGACGCTCGGGTCACGAGGATCCCCATAATCCTTGACCCAACGCCGAGCCCTTCCTGGTCCGGCGTTGTAGCCCGCGAGGGCGAGGATATAAGAGCCTTCGAAGTCGGAGAGCAACCCCGACAGGTACGACGCCCCCAGTTGGACATTGAACTCTGGATCATCCAAGCGCCCAGGGGTATAGGAGACTTTGAGTCCTTTGGCGACTCGCTCCGCCGTGGCGGGCATGAGCTGCATGAGTCCCCGAGCCCCCACGGGAGACTGGATATCGGCCAAGAAGCCGCTTTCCTGTCGGATCAGGGCGAGGACCAAGGCGCGCTCCGGTGTGACCGAGGAGGCGATGGGCATCATGGGCCAACCCGCATCATAGAGGAACACACCATCACGATCCGCGCGGCGAGCAACGGTCACGGCGAGGTCACGGCGTCCGCTATCCAGGGCGAGCTTGCCGATCAAGGCGCGTTCGCCAGGGGTCTGAGCGGTATCATTGAGGCGGATGAAGAAGGGGCGCAAATAGCGGGTTTCCCCCACCTCGTTCATCAAGCGGATAGCGCGGGTCATTTCGCGATTGTTGAAGCGCTTGGTGTCTTGGGTGGTGGGTTTGGGGTCCGCTGGCAGTGACCAGTCGTGGTTGCGGAGTTGCGAGGCGGACAGTTGCCCATAATACGACGTCAGATAGACCGCCCCACGGGAGTACCACTCGCGCGCGGAGGACTTATCGTTGGTGCTATCGGCCGTTCTCCCCGACCAATAGGCCGCCCGAGACCTTACCAGGACGGTTTTGGCGTTGTCCCACAGTTGGCGGAAGTGTGTTTCCGCTCTGTCGCTGTCTTTCAGGAAGCGCAGGGCGATCCATCCGGCCAGGAACTCGGCATCGGGATACAGGGGAGAGGACGTTTCCAAGCCGTGATTGGCGGCCGCTTTATAGGCCTCGGAGACGAGTCCTTTCTGCAAGGCGCGACGAGCCAGGGTGCTGCGTTCCTGCCACCATAGATCGGGGCGTCCTTGATTGCTGGACGCGTGGGAGAGCAGCGCCAAGGCGTCCTCGTCCAGATCCTTCAGGCGACGCCAGCGCGTGCGATCATAAATCAAGCCGGGATCGTCCTTATAGGAGGACGGAACCAACGCCACCGCTCCCTCCGGCGAGGACTTGCTGTCTTGCAGCGCCAGCCGAGCCCGCGCCAATGCCGCTTGCTCCGGCGAGACCGAGGGCAACAGCCGTTCGATCAATCCAGCGTCTTGGCGATCCCACAACAGGCGGTCGATGCGTTTCCAGTGATCAGCGGGGCGCAGGAAACTGCCGAAGCGTTCCACGAACTGGCGTTCTTGCACGCCACCAAAGCCGCCTTCGATCCAAGCGCTCCGAATGACCTTCGTGGCTTCGTCTTTCCGCTCGGCCCCGAGCAGGGCACGAGCATAGGCCATGCTACCATCGACGGAAACAGGCTCGTGTCCGTCGAACCAGGCGAGGATTCGCCCATCGGGGGTTTCCGGGGTGATGGATTCCTCGGCGCGACGCTGAAGCGCGGAAATCTGCGGCCAATCCTCCGACGTCTCCATGAAGGCAGTGATCTCTTCAAAGCTGGAGCCGGAGCGAGGGCTGATATGAGTCATCCATCGCACCAGTTTCGCCAACAGACGATCCTGGGATTGAACCGCCATGCGCTCGGCATCGGCGAATTTCTCCTTGCGCGCGGCATCGAAGACTTGTTGATAAAGCTCCCGGTCAGAGGCCGACAGAGCGGCTTGAGTGGGAAACGGTGACGATGCGGCGGCGGCGACGCCAACGGCAAGGCACAGGGCAATAGATAAAACCTTCACGGACCCCTCGATCGTAAAGAAAAACACGCTGGGAAAATACACCCCATCATGGGAGTGGGGCTAACACGCATTGTAGGGAGCCCACCCCTCAAGATGCAAGCTGGTTGCGCGCCGCAACAGGGAATAGAGCGGAATTTATGCAAAGTGGGCTCAAAAGAGGCCGTTCCTTACCTCGCTTGCGCTTGAAAGCTGCCGCAAGTGAGATTCCCTCTTGCGAAAAGAGGAAAGAAGCCGGAGCATGGCGTCCATGGATTGGGGAGGTAAGGTATCATGTCGGATGATGTTACGGGATACGAACGGCTCCAGGCCTTGTGGGTTGCAACCTGGGTGACACCGCTCCAGCGGAGCGTCCAATGCTGGGGGCACTATTGGAAACGTATGCTGTCCATGCAACAAGATCTCCTGAAACAACCGGTCGTCTTTCAGAAAAGAACCCGGACGGAGATTGCGAAAGGCCCCTCGTTTCTGGATAAATACGGGCGGCGTGTTCGCGATATCGATCCGGAACGGGCCGTTTAGGTCGCAAAGTGGGTCAAGAGCAAAATGGGTCAAGAGTCGTGGACCCTTGACCCCATTTGGCGATCCCAGGAGGGTTCTTGACAACTGTCCCTCGTTTCTGCTTTCATACGCATTCGGGGAAGCTGAAGTGCCGACCCCCGCGTGGAGATTTGTGACCGCTTGCCGCCACGTAAAATAATGGCTAAGTGGGTGCATCCAGATGGATTCGTCAAACCATTCCGGTGCCCCTGGTCCATAAAATTGGAACTAGGAGGGGTTTTCCCTTGCCCAAAACCTATCTTTTCACGTCCGAATCGGTGTCCGAAGGCCATCCCGATAAGGTCGCGGATCGCATTTCCGATACCATCGTTGATGCGTTCCTTCGTGCCGACCCCCATTCCAGGGTTGCCGTTGAGACCCTCTGCACCACCAACCTGATCGTTCTGGCAGGCGAAGTGCGCGGACCGGCCCAGGTGACAACCGAATTGATGGAGGAACTGACGCGACAAGCCGTTAAGGATATCGGCTATGAGCAAAAGGGATTTCATTGGAAGAACGCGGTGATCCAAAATCACGTCCATGCTCAGTCCAGTGATATCGCCGTCGGTGTTGACGCCGCTGGGGATAAGGACGAGGGGGCGGGGGATCAAGGCATTATGTTCGGGTACGCCTGCAACGAGACCCCAGTGTTCATGCCGGCACCCATCGTTTATGCCCACGGGATTTTGAAGAACCTGGCTCAGGCGCGTCATTCCAAGGCTCAGCCCTTGCTCGGGCCGGATGCGAAGTCTCAGGTTACCTTGGAATACCGTGATGGGAAGCCGGTGCGTGCCACCTCGGTGGTGGTTTCGACTCAGCATGACGAGACTCTGACTCAGTCCGACGTGCGCGAAATTGTTCGTCCCCATGTCTTATCCGTCCTCCCCGACGGTTGGATGTGCCCGGAAAGTGAGTTCTACGTCAATCCCACCGGACGTTTCGTCATCGGCGGACCTGACGGGGATTGCGGGCTTACAGGGCGCAAGATCATCGTTGATACGTACGGTGGTGCGGCCCCCCACGGCGGCGGTGCCTTCTCTGGCAAGGATCCCACCAAGGTCGATCGCTCTGCGGCCTATGCCGCGCGCTATCTGGCTCGGAACGTGGTTGCCGCTGGCTTGGCGGATCGTTGCGTGATCCAACTGTCCTACGCCATTGGGGTCTCGAAGCCGTTGTCGGTTCATGTGGATACCTACGGGACCGGGAAGGTGGACGAGGCGAAACTCGCAACCGTGTTGCAACAGGTGATGGATCTCTCGCCGCGGGGTATCCGGACTCACTTGGCGCTCAATCGTCCCATCTATGCCCGGACCGCCGCTTATGGGCATTTCGGGCGCACGCCCGAGGCCGATGGTGCGTTCTCCTGGGAGAAAAACGATCTGGTCGAGTCCCTTAAAAAGGCCTTCTAATGTTCGTTGAGACGAAGGCCTCTGAACCCCGCTTCTTCGGACGTCGCCGAGGAAAGCGATTGCGAAGCGGGGCGTTGGGGCTGGTGCAGAACCTCCTGCCGCAGGTGGAAGTGCCTCGGTTGGATGTGAAAGAGGGGGGGCGGCTCGATGTGGCCGCCCTCTTTTCCACCCCGGTGAAAGACATCTGGCTGGAGGTCGGCTTCGGCGGAGGGGAACACCTCGCCGAGCAGGCCTTGCGCTACCCCGAGGTGGGATTTATCGGCTGCGAGCCCTTCCAGAATGGAATCGCCAGTCTGCTTGGGCATCTGTCCCGGTTGGACATTGAAAACGTGCGTATCTTTCCCGATGATGTGCGGCAGCTCTTCCCCGCCCTTGGGCCGGGAACCCTGGGACGAGTCTTCGTCCTGTTTCCCGATCCGTGGCCGAAATCTCGCCACACGGAAAGACGCTTCATTGGGCCGGAGATGCTCAATGTCCTGGCGCAGGTGATGACGCAAGGAGGGGAGCTTCGGGTTGCTTCCGATGATCCAGTTTACCAAGTGTGGGCGAAAAAGCACCTTCTGGAGCATCCAGCGTTCGAGGAAGTGCAGATAACCCGGGTGCGGGAGGATCTGCCGGAGGATTGGCCGGTGACGCGATACGAAGAAAAGTGCTTGTCCGGGAAGCCGCCGGTGTTTTTTCGGTTCCAGAGGCGCTGTTCCGGGTGATGGGTCTTGACCCATCCTCCAGAATACCCGCATCTTCCCCCTTTCAAATACGGAGCGCCGCGTGAAGTACGTCAGCACCAGAGGCAACGCCCCCATTCTCACGTTTGACGACGTTCTGCTCACGGGTCTCGCCCGCGATGGTGGCCTTTATGTCCCAGAGCATTGGCCTGCGTTTTCCGCCGCCGACATCCGTTCCTTGCGAGGTCTGTCCTATGCGGCGCTGGCCGAGCGAGTCATGGCGCCGTTCATGGTGGGCTCCCTGACCGCTGCCGATTTGCCCGAGATTATGGCGGAGACTTATGGAGGGTTCACCCATTCCACGGTAGCTCCTCTGGTCCAGATCGGCCCGCAGCAGTGGGTGATGGAGCTTTTCCACGGTCCCACCTTGGCGTTCAAGGACTATGCCCTCCAATTGGTGGGCCGCCTGTTCGAGCGGGTGCTGAAGCGTCGCGGCCAGCGGATGCTGGTAGTGGGTGCCACCTCGGGTGACACGGGATCCGCTGCCATTGAGGCTTGTCGAGACAGGGAGACGGTGGATATCGCCATTCTCCATCCGCACAACCGCACCTCCGAGGTTCAACGGCGGCAGATGACGACAGTTTTGTCGCCCAACGTCCGCAACTTCGCGCTTGAGGGGACGTTCGACGATTGCCAGGATATCGTTAAGGCGCTGTTCAACGATCACGCCTTCCGTGACGAGTTCCATTTGTCGGCGGTGAACTCCATCAATTGGGCGCGCGTGATGGCTCAGGTGGCGTATTACTTCGCGGCGGCGGTGGCCTTGGGCGCGCCGGATGTGCCGGTGGTTTTTTCCGTCCCGACGGGCAACTTCGGCAATGTCTTCGCCGGCTACGTGGCGCGGAAAATGGGCCTTCCGATCCAGCGCCTGGTGGTGGGGTCGAATCAAAACGACATCCTCACCCGTTTTTTCGCGACGGGAGCCATGACGGCCGAGGCGGTCGTCCCCACGTTATCGCCCAGCATGGATATTCAAGTGTCCTCGAATTTCGAGCGTCTACTGTTCGAGGTGGTTGGCAGGGACGGCCAAGCGGTCGAGCGACTCCTGACGGAGTTCCGCAGCAAGGGAGCTTTCCGTGTGTCGCCTGAGATTTTCCAGCAGCTCCTCCAGGTGTTCGAAGCGCGTCGTTTTGACGATGCCGCGACTCTGGAGCTGATGAAAGCCCACTATCACGCCACGGGTATGCTGTTGGACCCCCATTCTGCGGTTGGTGTGGGAGCAGCTCGCGGCGTTCGCGGGGAGGTGCCTTGCGTCTCGTTGGCGACGGCCCATCCGGCGAAGTTCCCCGATGCGGTGGCCAAGGCGACGGGGATCCATCCGGCTTTGCCGCCCCATCTTGCCGACCTCTTCCAACGCCCCGAGCGGTACGAGGTGATCGCCAACGATGTGGAGGCCGTCCGCTCCGCCGTTCGTGCCTTCGTTCAGGAGCGCCGCTCATGACCATCCGCGAGACGAGGCTGCCCTCTGGACTCCGCGTGGTCAGCGACCCCATGGAAACGGTGGAAAGCGCCACCCTGGGGATATGGGTCGAGGCGGGAACCCGTCACGAGCCCGAGGCCATCAATGGGATTTCCCACCTTCTGGAGCACATGGCCTTCAAAGGCACCGAGCGTCGCTCTGCCCGAGACATCGCCGAGGAAATGGACGCCGTGGGGGGGAATCTCAATGCGCATACGGCGAGGGATCACACGGCGTACTATGCCAAGGTATTGAAGGAGGATGTCGACCTCGCGTTGGACGTGGTGGCCGATATTTTACAACACTCGCTGATGGATGCCGAGGAACTGGCACGCGAGCAGGCAGTGGTCGTTCAAGAGATCAACCAGGCCAACGATACCCCCGACGACATCATTTTCGATCACTTCCAAGCGGTGGCCTTTCCCGAACAGCCATTGGGGCGGCCAGTGTTGGGGACGGAGGCGCTCGTCCGCGCCATGAATCGCGACACCATCCTCTCCTATATGGGGGAGCAATATTCGGCCTCGCGCATGGTGTTGGCGGCAGCGGGGCGCATTGACCACGACCGCTTGGTGGAGATGGCCCAGAGCGCTTTTCCTTCCTTGACCAGCACCCCGGATGTCCTTCCTGTGGCGGCTCGCTACCGGGGAGGGGACTTCCGCGAGGAACGTGACATCGATCAAGTCAACCTGGTGTTAGGATTTGATGGTGTTTCGCATACGGATCCGGACTATTATGCGTTGTCGGTTCTCTCGACTCTCCTCGGTGGTGGGATGTCGTCCCGCCTGTTCCAGGAGGTGAGAGAGAAGCGGGGGCTGGTGTATTCGATTTACTCGTTTGCTTTTTCCTACACCGATGGCGGCCTTTTTGGGATCTACGCAGGAACTGGGGAAGAGGAAGTGACCGAGCTTATTCCCGTGGTTTGCGACGAAGTCGTCAAAGTCGTGGCCGGTGTGGACGAGGAGGAACTGCATCGGGCGCGGGCTCAATTGAAGGCCTCGATCCTGATGGGACTAGAGAGCTCCGGATCTCGATGCGAGCAAGTGGCACGGCAGATTTTGATCTACAACCGCCCCATCGGCTCCGCCGAGGTGGTGGAGAAAATCGAAAGTGTTGATGCCGAACATGTAATGCGCGTGGCCAAGCGCTTGTTTTCCACCACGCCCACCCTGGCCGCCATCGGCCCCATAGGGAAATTGGAAAGCTATGAGACGGTCGTCAGACGACTGCAACTTTGATTGGGACGTGAAACCGTGAGAAGTCGATTTAAGGGATGTTTGATTGGATTGGCCTGTGGCGATGCCCTGGGGACATCCATCGAATTCTTGCCCCGAGGAGCCTTCCTTCCCCTCACCGACATGGTGGGAGGGGGCAATTTCCGACTCCCGGTGGGAGCATGGACGGATGACACCTCCATGGCCCTGTGTCTTGCTCATAGTTTGCTGGAATGTAAGGGATTCGATGCTCACGACCAAATGGATCGCTATGTTCGCTGGAAAAATTCAGGGTATATGAGTAGTACCGGAGTCTGCTTTGATATCGGCTCTACGATTTATGCGGCACTTTCTTCTTATGAAAACGAAGGAAATCCCTTCAGCGGAAGTACCGCTCCCAATACCGCTGGGAATGGTTCCATCATGCGGCTGGCTCCTATTCCCATGTGGTTTTGTGACGATCCCGATCATTTGCCCTATTATGCCGCTGAAAGCTCCAGGACGACCCATGGAGCGTTAGAGGCCATAGAGGCAGCCAAACTCTTCGCCATCCTGGTGCAGCGGGCACTGATGGGACTCCCCAAGGAGCAGATTCTGTTTGATCATGATTTCCGCTCCACGGCCCCGCAAATTGAGGCCCTTGCCTTGGGGCACTATCGCGATAAGGAGGAGTCCGCTATTCATGGGACCGGCTACGTGGTCGAGAGCCTAGAGGCGGCTTTGTGGTGCTTCAATACCACGGATAGCTACAAGAAGGCCGTCCTCCGCGCGGCGAACCTGGGGGATGATGCCGATACCACCGCCGCCATTTGTGGGCAGCTCGCCGGAGCGTTCTATGGGGTCGAGGCGATTCCAACCTCGTGGAAAGACAAGCTGGTCCAGTATGGTGACATCGAGCAACTGTCCAGTCGCTTGTATGACGAGAGACCAAAGTAAAAAAGCAGAGGAATATCCATGAAAGTTCTCGTCGTAGGCAGCGGTGGACGCGAGCACGCGCTCTGTCGGAAGTTGAAGTCGTCTCCGCTGTTGACGCGGCTTTGGTGCGCTCCGGGAAATGCCGGGATTGAAGATGCGGCCGAGTGTGTCGCCCTGGCCGTCGAAGACGTGACGGGGCTGGTGGCGTTCGCTCAGACACAGGCGGTTGATCTCGTGGTGGTGGGACCAGAGGTTCCTCTGGTGTTAGGGTTGGCGGATCGTCTGTCCGCGTCAGGAATCAGAGTCTTCGGCCCGACCGCAGCCGCCGCGGCCCTGGAGGGCAGTAAGGGATTCATGAAGGATCTCGTGGCCCGAGCGGGTATTCCCAGTGCCTGGTATCGCCGTTTTACGGATCTGGCCGCCGCTCAAGCCTTTGTGCGAGAAAAAGGCGCTCCGATCGTGGTGAAGACGGATGGTCTCGCCGCAGGCAAAGGCGTTGTTGTAGCCATGACTCTAGAGGCGGCTCTGACCGCTCTTGACGATATGATGGCCAACAAAATCTTCGGCGAAGCCGGAAACGAAGTCGTCATCGAGGAATTTCTCGAAGGTGAGGAAGTCAGCTTCTTCGCTCTCTGCGATGGCCA
This sequence comes from Rhodospirillaceae bacterium, assembly GCA_031546925.1. Taxonomy (GTDB): domain Bacteria; phylum Pseudomonadota; class Alphaproteobacteria; order Rhodospirillales; family Magnetospirillaceae; genus Magnetospirillum. Next base: position 897 of record JAVBJO010000175.1, on the reverse strand, counting down.
GACTGCGCTTCCCTTGGCCTCCGCTCGTGATCACAAGCGGGTGGGGGATGGCGATACGGGGCCAAATACAGGGGGCATGGGAGCTTGCTCGCCGGCTCCGGCGGTGACTCCCCTCCTGGAGGCCGAAATTATCGAACGTTGCATCCTTCCCGCCGTTCGAACCATGGCCGCAGAGGGGAAACCTTTTACCGGCGTGTTGTTCGCGGGGTTGATGATCACCGCTGCGGGGCCGAAACTGTTGGAGTACAATGTCCGGTTTGGGGATCCCGAATGTCAGGTTCTGATGGCTCGTTTGACCTCGGACTTGCTGCCGGTTCTTCTCGCGGGAGCAGAGGGACGCCTTAAAGATGTGCGTCTGGAATGGAGCAAGGACTGCGCCGTCATCGTTGTCATGGCCGCTGAGGGGTATCCGGGTACTTACCGCAAGGAAACCGTTATCCGGGGATTGGAGGAGGCTGCGGCTCAGGAAGGGGTTGCGGTTCTTCATGCGGGAACCGGTCGGAATGCCGCAGGGGAGGTCGTTGCGAGGGGAGGGCGTGTGTTGGGGATTACCGCAGTGGGGGCGGACCAGGAGCAGGCGCGGCGGAGGGCCTACGCAGGGGTGAAGCAATTACGTTGGCCCGAGGGCTTTTGTCGGGGAGACATCGCGGAGCAAGGGGTCAAGGGTCTCTGACCCTTGCGGGGGTGCGGGGGGCAGCGCCCCCGCGTGGCGTAAGCCAACCAGCCCGTCCCCCCCGACCCCCCAACAAAAAACCCCCGAAAAAATCGGGGGTTTTTTGTTGGGGGGTCGGGGGGGACGGGCTGGTTGGCTTACGCCACGCGGGGGCGGTGCCCCCCCCCCCCCCCCCCAGGGGCCCGCCCCCGGACCCCCAGCGCCCCCCAGGCTCCCCCCGCCAC
>JAVBJO010000105.1:0-9062 GCA_031546925.1 Rhodospirillaceae bacterium | reverse complement strand
GAATCATGTAAGGATCCCCCTTATGGATATTTTTGTCACAAAAGACGTGCGAAGTTTGCACGATAAGGGGGGAGGGGGTCAAGGGCAGGTTCTTGATAAATCGTTGCAATAGAGTAAATTCTAGTCAATCCGAGGAGCTTGTATTTTATTTAGGGGATATGCGATTTAGAATTATTTAGAATGAGGTGTGCAATATAAAGAGTAAAGGGGGCTGGCTTGCGCCGGGGCTGCCGCCCCCTGCCCCGCCTGGGGCCATTGCCCCAGACCCCCTTTTCTTTCATCGCGAGGAGCGCTATCAAAAATTACACCCCGGAGCGGAATCAAATGTGGGATTGGAGTGACAGGCCCCTCCTTTCCAGAGTAGACTTGTCAGACTTCTGGCGAACGCAAGATCTTGAAGCCCATGACTGACGCCGTACCCTCCTCGCTTGATAAAGGCGTCCTGTTTCAACTGCAATTCACCCCCCTCTTCGCGGGGGTACCCGAGGCTGACGTTCGTTCCCTGATTGAAGGGGCACGATTGATCACCTTACCCCATGATTATCTCCTCTACGAGCAAGGCTCCGTTGCCATCGCTTTTTACGTGGTGATCGAAGGGCACGTCAGCCTTTCCCAGCTCGACGATGAGGGACGGAGAAGCGTGGTCGAGGTGGCTCGGAAAGGCGCGGTGCTCGGGGGAAGTTCTCTGTTTGGCGACCATGTTTTTGCCATGACGGCACGCGTGTTGACCTCCGCCTTAATTCTGGCTATTCCTGCCGAATCCTTTCTCAGCAAGCTGGAAACGCGCTTTGATATTATCGTTCAGATGCTCTCTAGCATGTCGTTTCGCATGCGGATGTTGGTGCGGCAAATCTCAGAATTGAAGCTGAAGACCACCGCTCAACGGCTGGGAAGCTTCCTGCTCTCCCTCACCGACGCCGAAACCGGACGGGTCGAGGTGCGTTTTCCTTATGACAAGAAGCTCGTTGCCGATGAACTGGGGATGAAGCCAGAAAGTCTCTCCCGAGCCCTCGCAAAGTTAAGTAAAGTCGGAGTCGAGTCCCGCTCCGATAATACCGTCATCCTCGCCGATATCGAACGCTTGCGACACTTTTGCGCCGAAGACGACATGGGACATGGCATGGGGCATGGATTATGAATAACCTCTCCCCTTCTGATCTCGAAAACTGCGCCCAGGCGGCCTTGTTCGCCACTTTGGGGTCTGCCGATTTGGCCGCTCTGCTCAGCCAAGCGCAAAGTGTCTTCTATGGGGAGACCGGGCTGCTGTTCAGCCATGGGGATCCCGCCGACCGCTTCTTCATCGTCCTGGAAGGACGGGTAAATTTGTTCGCCCTGACGGAAATCGGCGACCAGTCCATCATCGAGGTCTTCGTGCCCATCGAATCCTTCGCCGAGGCCGCCATGTTCTCCTCGGCCAAGTTTCCCCTCAACGCCGAAGTCATCGCCGGAAGCCGCTTGATTCACGTTCCCGCCGCTCCCTTCATGCGCCGGTTGGCCGAACGACGCGCGCTTGCTTTTCACCTCCTGGCGGGGTTGTCGCGCAAGCAAGCGGCCTTGATCCATGAGATTACCGAACTGAAAAGCAAATCGCCCGGACAGAGATTGGCCTCCTTCCTGCTGGCGCTCGCTCGGGATGCTCAAGGAGAGGTCCAGGTGCGCCTCCCCATCACCAAGGCAACCTTGGCGAGCCGCATCGGTATCGCCCCAGAGTCCTTGTCACGGGCGCTGTCCAGGCTGAAAGCCGTCGGAGTCGAAAGTCATGGCCGAGAGGTGGTGCTTACGGACCTGGAAGGATTGCGGAGATTGGTGCGGGATACCGGAGAAGAAACAAGTTGAGGAGGCCGCTTTGTTCCCTCAAAAGAAGTAAAATGAGTGAGGCCTTGACCCAACGGGATCCAGACTTGATCGTCGGGAGTACGTTTTGTCGGCACGCGATAATAGAAGGGATAAAGCGATGAATACGACGGCATCAGAGGGAAGACCTTCTTACATCTATCGCTCTGTAGGGAGCGCGTTCCAAGCGGACATCCCGATCCTTATTCCCTGTTTTAACACCGTGACCTATGTGCGCGGCATGGTTGATCAATTAAGAGAGTATGGGCTAAAAAACATCATTCTGATGGACAACGTCTCCACCTACCCCCCGATGTGCGCGTATCTAAACGCCCCTGGAGAGGGGGTGAGGGTCATCCTTCAGACGAAAAATACAGGTCCACACGGTATTTTCCTTGATGAGGCTTCGTATGGATTATTACCACAATTTTTTTGCGTTACGGATCCCGATTTACTTTTCAATCCAAAGATGCCGGGCGATTTCATCGCTCAACTTTTAAATATTACAGAAAAAATGGAAATTGGAAAGATTGGGCTTGCTCTTGATATCTCCGATCGAGAGATCATGAAACAAGAAAATTTTATCGCTATGCAGAAAGGACGTAAAATTTGGGAGCATGAACAAAAATACTGGGAAAATCATATTGGAAATATTGCCAGCGGCGACCCCGTTTATAATGCACTTATTGATACGACATTTGCTGTATATAATAAAAAATTCTTCACGAAGGATAAATTTTTCAATGCTCCAAGAGTTGCGGGGACCTATACCTGCAAACACTTGCCATGGTACCTCAATACAGGCTTGCCTGAGGAGGAAGAGCTTTTTTACCAGAAAACATCAAAACATTCGTTTTTTTTGAGCAACCAAACACCTGAAATGGAGTTGCGGCATCAGGCTCGTTCCGTCTGAAATACCCTCCCCTTGATGAAAGAAAAGGGGGTCCGGGGCAATGGCGCCCTAAGCGGGGTATGGGGCGGCAGCCCCATTGAGAAACCTCAAGCTGCGGGAGCGTTGCCCCTTTGAGGGAGGGCGTATCGCCTCGATAGGGCGTAAACTGAAAGGAGCAGCGGCCTCTTGACCCCGTTTCGAATCTCAGGACAATAGCCCCCATGCCTCATCCCCCTCCGCCCCCTTCTTCCTCCTTATCCCCGATGCCGGTGATCACCGAACTGAACGAGCGGTCTCGCGACATTTTCCGCCATATCGTCGAGTCCTACATGCACACCGGTGAGCCCATCGGATCGCGCACGCTTTCGCGGCGTCTTCCGGTGCAGCTTTCTCCGGCGACGATTCGCAATGTCATGGCGGATCTGGAGGGATTGGGATTGTTGTATTCGCCCCATGCCTCGGCGGGGCGTCTGCCCACGCAGCTGGGGATGCGTTTGTTCGTGAACGGCCTGCTGGAGATCGGAGGCTTGAGCGAGGACGAACGCGGGAAAATCGACTCCCAATGCCACGCGGCGGGCCGGAGCATGGAGCATGTCCTGGGCGAGGCCATTGGCGCTCTGTCCGGTTTATCCCGCTGCGCCGGAGTGGTGGTCGCGCCCAAGATGCGCCGCAAGCTGAAGCATGTGGAGTTCATCTGGTTGAGCCAAGGTCGCGCCCTGGTGGTTTTGGTCACGGAAGAGGGGTTGGTGGAGAACCGGATTCTCGATCTTCCGCCCGGGGTGGACCCGTCCTCGTTGAACGAGGCGAGCAATTACCTTAATCATCGTCTCGCCGGTCACACGCTGGAGGACATGCACGAGGTCATCCTCGACGAATTGGAACAGCAGCGTCATCAACTGGACGCCCTGACCAAGCGGGTGATCGAGGCTGGCCTCGCCACCTGGTCGGGGGACGAGGACCATGCCGCCTTGATCGTGCGCGGTCAGTCCCACCTTCTCGAGGATGTCACTGCCGTTGCGGATCTGGAACGAATCCGGGGCCTGTTCGATGCCCTGGAAACCTCGGAGAACTTCCTGCGCCTAGTCGACTTGACCGGCACCGCAGAGGGCGTACAAATTTTTATCGGCTCGGAAAACGAGCTGTTTGGTCTTGCAGGGTGTTCGATGATCGTGGCTTCTTATCGGGATCGTCGCGAACGGATTATCGGCGCGATTGGCGTCATCGGCCCGCAACGGCTTAACTTTGCCCGCATCATTCCCATGGTCGATTACACCGCGAAGGTCGTCGGCCGGTTGATCGGATAACCCAAGCAGCAGAAGAAGACATGTCCATGAGTCAGGATCAGAAGAACGACCAGCGCCTCAAGACGCCGGAAGCCGAAGTTCCCAGTGGAGAGAATCCAACGGCTGCGGAGGCCCCTTCGCCCTTCACGCCTGAACGTTTCGCCGAACTCGAGGCGGACCTCGCCAAGGCGAGAACCGATGTGCTCTACGCCCGGGCGGAAACCGAAAATGTCCGGCGGAGGTTGGAGCAACAGGCGGAGGATCGCGGCAAATACGCCATTTCGAACTTTGCCAAGGATGTGCTGTCGGTGGCCGATAATCTGCGGCGTGCTCTCGATGCGGTTCCGGTGGCGTCTCGGGAAGGCAACGAAATGCTCCGCACCCTGACCGAAGGCGTCGAGATCACCGAGCGCGACTTCCTCAACACCCTAGAGCGCTTCGGGATCCGCCTGGTTGCCGCCCGGGGGGTGCGCTTCGATCCTAACGTCCACCAGGCCATGCTGGAAATGGACGATACCACCCAGCCCGAGGGAATGGTGGTTGTGGTGATGCAGGAGGGCTATATGATCCAAGATCGCCTGCTGCGCCCCGCCATGGTGGCGGTGTCTCGGGGGGGGCCGAAGGCGGCACCTGGAGAGCAGATCGATACGAGTGTCTAGAGAAGGGGGTCAAGGGGCTTTCGCCCCTTCGCGGGGGTGTCGGGGGCGGCGCCCCTGACGAGGGCGTAAGCCCAGCAGCCCATCCACCCACCCACCAAACCCCACCAGTCTATCCTGATGTATCAGGATAAACTGGTGGGGTTTGGTGGGTGGGTGGATGGGCTGCTGGGTTTACGCCCTCGTCAGGGGCGCCGCCCCCGACACCCCCGCGAAGGGGCGAAAGCCCCTTGACCCCGACCGAGGAGGCCCCACACCATGCACGTTCCCACCTACACGCGGCTTGACCGTTCGGTTCTCTCGATCACGGGAGAGGACCGCCGGACCTTTCTACAAGGTCTTATTTCCAATGATATCAACAAGGCCACGGGAGACCAGGCCATTTGGGCGGCTTTGCTTTCTCCGCAAGGAAAGTTCCAGTGGGAGATGTTCATCGTGGAGCACGGCGAGGCCCTGCTGATTGATACGGAATCCCAACGATTCGCTGATTTCTGCAAGAAGCTGTCGCTCTATCGCCTAAGAAGCAAAGTTACCCTATCCGAGCGCCCAGATCTTTCCGTTTTCGCCTTTGGGGCTGAGGGACACTTTGGTCTCCCCGACTCTCTTGGCGCGGCGCGCAGGGTTGGAGAAGGCATCATCTACACCGACCCTCGTATTTCGAATTTAGGTGGACGAGCCCTTCTCCCCTCCACCGAGTCTCTCACTGCGGTCGGCTTCACGCCGGAACCTTTCTCCGCCTGGGATGACCGACGAATCGCCTTAGGCATTCCCGATGGAAGCCGGGACCTTCCGGTGGACAAGGCGCTCTTGCTGGAAAACGGCTTTGAGGAACTCGGCGGCGTTGATTTCGCCAAAGGCTGCTACATGGGCCAGGAACTCACGGCACGGACCAAATATCGCGGGTTGGTGCGGAAACGTTTGCTTCCCGTAACGTTTCCCGATGGTGCCTCTCCCTCCTCGGGTGCACTGGTGTTCGCCGGAGATACGGAGGCGGGAGAGATGCGTTCGGTCGGCACGTGTGCCGGGCTTGCCCTCTTGCGTCTGGAGCATCTCGCGGCCCCTCTCACCTCTGAGGGGCAGCCGCTGACTCCGGTCGTTCCCGGCTGGATCAAACTTCCGGGAGGAGATATTTCCCCCTGAACCATCAAAAATCTCTATCGCCCTATTTTGTCCCGTTGATGTAAACGGACGGTTGCGGTAGAAACAGGGCTCTCTTCGCAGATGCAGCACAAAATGCTGCTTGCTGGCCTAGGCTCCCGATGAACATTGATCTTGCGCGCACTTTTCTCGAAATCGTTGAAACCGGTAATTTCAACAAGGCCGCCGAGCGGCTCCACGTCACGCAATCGACCGTTTCCATGCGGATTCGAGCGCTTGAGGACGAACTGGGGCGGCCTCTGTTCGTCCGTTCCAAGGCGGGGACGGAGCTAACCTCGGCGGGAACGCAGTTTCGCCGTTACGCCACCACGCTGGTGCGCGTGTGGGAGCAGGCCCGTCAAGAGATTGCCTTGCCTCCGGGATATAAGACGGTTCTCAACGTCGGGGGGCAGTTTTCCCTGTGGGATCGGCTGCTGGCGCAATGGATTCCCTGGATGCGGACCGCTCTGCCCGAGGTGGCCTTGCGGGCAGAGGTAGGGCTCTCCGAAAATATGATGCGGCAGTTGTCCGAGGGCATGCTGGATGTGGGGGTGATGTACAGCCCCGCCAGCCGCCCCGGCTTGCACATCGAGAAACTTCTGGAAGAACGCCTGATTATGGTCTCCACTCGCAGGCGGAGCCTGACGGAGTGGGATGAAAACTACACCTTCGTGGATTGGGGACCAGAATTTCGTCAGGCGCACAGCCGATCCTTTCCCGACCTCAAAACTCCTGCGGTTTCCGTTAGTCTGGGTGCTCTGGGATTGCAATACATCCTGTCCTACGGCGGAACCGGCTATTTCCCCATGCGCGTGGTGCGAACCTACCTCGCGGCTGGAAGGCTGTTCGAGATCGCCGGAGCGCCAGAGTTCCGCCGCCCCGCCTGGTTGGTCTATCCCCAGGACGAGGACGGGCGCGAGGGCTGGTTCAACACGGCTCTCGATGGATTGCGCTATGTGGCGTCCTTGGAGAACGAGGATTAGCGCAGACTCGTTTTATGAAACTCCTCCTGCGGTGGCTTGACTCCTTGCCCTGCCTTAGGCACCTTCGGCGGTTAGGTGATTTACCAATCGAGGCGGGAACGCCATGACGAAATCCGAGTTGATAGCGCGTCTTGCGGAAAAAAATCCCCATCTCCTTTTGCGAGATGTGGAACGTATCGTCAGCACCATTTTTGAGGAAATCACCAACGCCTTGGCTCAGGGGGATCGGGTTGAGTTGCGGGGGTTTGGCGCTTTTTCGGTCAAGGCTCGGGACGCCCGGCAGGGGCGCAACCCGCGCACCGGCGAGCGGGTGGATGTGACGGAGAAAGTGGTCCCATTTTTCAAAACGGGCAAATTGTTGCGTGAGCGACTCAATGCCGAAGATGGACGAGGATGACCTATCAGATGCGTATTCTTGCTTGGATCATCGCTATTCCCTTCGCTTTGCTCGCAACGGTGTTTGCCGCAGCAAATCGTCAACTGGTTCCCCTGGATCTGTGGCCTCTGCCAGGAACTCAAGAGATCCCTGCGTATTTGCTGGTCTTGGTTCCCTTACTGATCGGAACTTTGGTGGGAGCGTCCTTGACGTGGACCTCGGGGTTGCGCTTTCGTCTGCGGGCTCGGACGCAACGGCGTCGCGCCGATGAGCTGGAGGCGAATCTAGCCAACATCCGCGCCAAGGCCGAGAAGTCTCCCGTCACCGCGCCCGGACCCGATAAAACCACCCCCCTGCTGAGCGGTCCGGCTGCGTAATGATGATGAATCCTCTGTATGTCGCCATCGACACGGTCGATGTGGCCAAGGCTCGTGCGCTTGTGGCTGGGCTAAGGGATCTTGTGGGCGGAATCAAGCTCGGGCTCGAGTTTTTCGTCGCCAATGGCCCTCAAGGCGTGGAAGCCGTTGCCGCTGGGGTTCCTCTGTTTCTTGATCTGAAGTTCCATGACATCCCGAACACCGTTGCCGGCGCCATGGCGGCGGTGGCACCCTTGGCCCCGCGTCTGACGACGATTCACGCCTCTGGGGGACGGGAAATGATGAAAATGGCCGTCGATACCGTGCGGGAAGCGGCGGCGAAGGCCGGACATCCTCCGCCCAAGGTCTTGGCCATCAGCGTGCTCACCTCCCTGGATCAACAAGGAGTGGAGGCCGTGGGAATACGGGGTAGCATCCTAGAGCAGGTGGAGCGCTTGGCCCGGCTTGGTCTTGAGGCCGGAATCGATGGCATGGTGTGCTCTCCCCACGAGGTTCGGGCCTTGCGGGAAGCGACCGATGGGAAGATGACCCTCGTGGTTCCCGGAATTCGGCCCGCCTGGGCTGAAGTTGGCGACCAGAAACGCGTAATGACGCCAAAGGAAGCCCTGGAACAAGGAGCCGATATTCTGGTGATTGGCCGTCCCATCACCGGAGCGGATAATCCCGTCCTGGCTGCAACACGGATTGCTCAAGAGATAGGGTTTTGATCCTTTCTCTGTATCGAGAAGGATAAAGGCAGTGGAACCCAACATCAGAGTCAAGATCTGCGGAATCACCGATGAAGAGAACCTCGATGCCGCCATCGAGGCCGGAGCCGACTTGATTGGACTGGTCTTTTATCCGCCAAGCCCCCGGGCGATTACCCCCCTGGACGCCTCGGAAATTCTCCAGTTTCTGGACGAAGAGGGGCCGCGTCGCGTGGGGCTCTTCGTGGATGCCGACGATACCCTGCTCAATCAGGTGCTGAGCCACGTTCGGCTTGATTTCCTACAATTCCACGGCTCTGAATCGCCCGAGCGAATCGAACAGGTGCGGCTGGAGTACGGACTGCCGATCATCAAAAGTATTCCTCTGGCTGTGGCCTCGGACCTTGCCGCAATCCCACCTTATCAAGACGTTGCAGATTGGCTCCTGTTCGATGCTCGCGCCCCTGCGGAGGCAACTCGACCCGGAGGCAATGCGGCTTCCTTCGACTGGACTCTGCTGCAGGGATTCTCGTGTCCAATCCCCTGGATGCTCGCCGGGGGACTGACCGCCGAGAACGTTGCGGAGGCGATCCAAAAAACCGGGGCACGGATGGTGGATGTATCCTCGGGGGTCGAGAAAGCCCCTGGCGTGAAGGATATTGAAAAGATGAAGACTTTCATCGCGGCGGCAAGAGGGGTCAAGGGTCCCTGACCCTTGCGGGGGTGTCGGGGGCGGCGCCCCTGACGAGGGCGTAAGCCCCCACCCAAGCCACCCCCCCCCGACCCCCCAACAAAAAACCCCCGAAACAATCGGGGGTTTTTTGTTGGGGGGTCGGGGG
>JAVBJO010000154.1:0-15647 GCA_031546925.1 Rhodospirillaceae bacterium | reverse complement strand
CAGGCCCCGGGGGGGGGGTGGGGGCGCCCCCCCTGGCGAACCCCAAACCCCATACCCCCCCCCCCCCCCCAACAAACAACCCCCTTTTTTTGGGGGGGTTTTTTGTGGGGGGGTCGGGGGGGATAGGGCTTTTGGCTTGCGCCAGGGCTGCCGCCCCAACCCCCGCCCGGGGCGATGTCCCGGACCCCCTTCTTTCTTAACGCCTATAAGCGCGCCAACACAGCCCTAATCCTCGATCTTCTTCGACATCTTCTTCCGCTCATTGGAATCCCGATATCGCTTACGCAAACGAATGCACTTTGGCGTCACCTCGACCAACTCGTCGTCCTGAACGTAGGCAATCGCCTGCTCCAAGCTCATCTTGCGCAAAGGCGTCAAGCGAACGGCCTCGTCTTTTCCTGAAGCGCGGATGTTGGTGAGCTGCTTGGCCTTAAGAGGATTGACCTCCAGATCATTGCCACGTGTATGCTCGCCAATGATCATACCTTCATAGATTTTGGCCCCTGGCGGAATAAACATTGGTCCCCGATCTTCCAGGTTCCACAAGGCATAGGCGACAGCCTCTCCGCCCACATTGGAGATCAGCACACCGTTGCGCCGTCCTTCGATAGGGCCTTTGTAGGGTGCGTACCCGTGGTACAGCCGATTCATCAACCCGGTCCCACGGGTGTCGGTGAGGAACTCCCCATGATAGCCAATCAACCCGCGAGAAGGAGCCAGGAAGGTGATGCGGGTTTTCCCGCCTCCCGTAGGACGCATCCCTGTGAGTTCGGCTTTGCGCTGGGTCATTTTCTCAACGACCACACCGGAATACTCGTCATCCACATCGACGATGACTTCTTCCATAGGCTCCATGCGATGGCCAGTAGCATCGGTATTGAACAGCACGCGAGGCCGAGAAACGGATAGTTCGAACCCTTCGCGCCGCATGGTTTCGATCAACACGCCAAGTTGCAATTCACCGCGGCCCGCGACCTCGAAGGCATCTTTGCTGTCCAACTCGGTGATGCGAATCGCGACGTTGGATTCGGCCTCGCGCTTCAGACGGATCCCGATGACGCGACTGGTGACCTTATCGCCCTCGGTCCCCGCGAGAGGACTGTCGTTGACCGAGAAAATCATCGCCAAGGTGGGAGGATCAATGGGTTGGGCCTCTAGGGCCTGATGAACCTCGAGCGCGCAAATGGTGTCGGCCACGGTGACCTTTTCCATCCCCGAGACGCAAACGATATCTCCCGCTTCGGCGTACTCCACGGGGACGCGCTCAATGCCGCGGAAGGCTAGGATTCTGGCAAGCCGGAACTGCTCCACCATGGCCGAGCCATTGGTATGGGACAACCCCTTGACCGTCATGTTGGTCTTGATGGTTCCCGTATGGATGCGCCCCGTGAGCAAACGCCCCAGATAGGGATCCGCCTCCAAGGTGGTGGCCAGCATAGAGAACGGCAGAGTCAAATCCCGCGTCGGGGCCGGCACATGCCGCACGATTAATTCAAACAGAGGCTCCAGGCCGTTGCGCTCCCCATCGGGGGTCTCCGCCGCCCAACCGTCCCGCCCCACGGCGAACAGCGTGGGAAAATCCAGCTGATCATCGTTGGCGTCCAGAGCGGCGAACAGGTCGAAACACTCGTCATGAACCTCATGGGGACGAGCATCGCCGCGATCGACCTTGTTGATGACGACGATGGGGCGCAACCCCAGGCTCAAGGCCTTTCCGGTCACGAACTTGGTTTGCGGCATCGGCCCTTCGGCAGCATCCACCAACACCACCACCCCATCCACCATGGAGAGGATTCGCTCGACCTCGCCGCCAAAGTCGGCGTGGCCGGGGGTATCGACGATGTTGATACGAATGCCTTTCCACTCGATGGACGTGCATTTGGCCAGAATGGTGATGCCGCGCTCCCGTTCCAGCTCGTTGGAGTCCATGACTCGCTCGTTAACCTGCTGGTTTTCGCGAAAAGTCCCGGACTGCTTGAGCATGGCATCAACCAGAGTGGTCTTACCGTGATCGACGTGAGCAATGATGGCGATATTTCTGAGTTCCATGGACACTATCAGTTAAGTGGAAGAAAAGATCGACCCGGAACGCATGCGCGCAGGTCGGCGAGGGGGTATTCAGGGCGAGCCCCCATATGGGAGATCACCTCTCCAGCGGCGAGCGCTCCCAGCGTGGCCGCAGAACAAAGATCGTGCTCGTGGGTGAGGCCGTAAAGGAACCCTGAGGCATAGAGATCTCCCGCGCCTGTGGTATCCACCACTTTCGCGACTCGATCCGCAGGGATCTCCCAAACACCTTCCTTCGTGACCACCACCGAGCCCTGGGCCCCCAAGGTCACCACCGTAACGCGGCAGTGCGCCTGCGCCATGGCGATGGCTTGGTCGAGATCCGGCGTCTGGTAAAGAGCGGTCAACTCGGCCTCGTTCCCAAACAGGATATCGACGTGACCACGCACCAAGTCAAGGAAGGCCGCCCGGTGACGGTCAACACAAAACGAATCGGACAAGCTCAAGGACACCAACCGCCCCGCCTGATGTGCGATATCCGCCGCCTTCAGGAAAGCCAGCTTGGCCTGGGGTGGGTCGTAGAGGTAACCCTCAAGATAGGTGACCGCCGCATCGGCGATGAGCTCTGGATCCACATCCTCAGGGCTGAGCTCAACGCAAGCCCCCAGATACGTCAACATGGTGCGCTGGGCATCCGGCGTCACCAACACGAAACAACGGGCCGTCGAAGGCCCGCTCTGCGCCAAAGGCGTGGTAAAAGCCACCCCGGCCGAACGGATGTCATGGGTGAAGACCTCCCCCAATTGATCCTTCCTGACCTTACCGATATAGGCCGCTTGCCCCCCAAGGGAAGCAACCCCAACGATGGTGTTGGCGGCTGATCCGCCGGAGCATTCGATTCCCGCAGGAAGGCGGGCATAAATGCGCTCTGCTGCGTCGGCGTCGATCAAGGCCATGCCTCCCTTGGGGAAGCCTAGGTCCTCGACCAAGGAATCGTCGGCATGAACCATAACATCGACGATCGCGTTGCCAATGCCGACAACGTGGTACCGGGGTGTCCCCATGGTGCTTGATGCTCGCGGCTGGAGAGAATGTGGCGGGGCAGTATAGCGAGCTCCGCCGAGCTCACAACAAAAAAGGCGGGCGTATCGATTCTTTCGACGCGGATTCCGCGACGAGAGGGCCGCAGCGCTCTTCTCCGCCCCTTCCGGGTTATGAGGCAGATTTCTCTTCTATGAAGTGAAACAGATGAGTCATAAGCGACATCCCAACAACAGGGGCAACAACACATAAAATAGGTATTCCAAAAATAAAAATGATGACAAATCCAAACAAAAAAATTCTCAACCTATTTGATGTCATCATATCTTCTGTCTCTTTTTTTGACAGATGGCGCAATGCAGCCATCCTAAAATATTCTCTTCCAATTAGAAATGAATTAGCTATAATTAAAAATAATATGTCCAAGAAATCAAGCGTAAAAACATTAAAAATAATTGGAATAAACATATTTATAAGAAGAGTGGTAAGCATGAATTTGAATAAAGATGCAGATCTATATTCTGAATATAAGGATTTATCTTTTTTGTAAAATTGCTCTTCAACGGACTGAGAAACAAAATCGAGTTTTTTTGCCATGATGGCTGTCACCAAGGCAGGAAAAGACATCATTGCTGCGAGACCAAAAATCCAATTGAAACGATCCGCAACAAACGGCAGTGTCGTAAATAATGGAAAAAGCGCTATTCCTGTGACCACGATAAGGGCAGACAGCGAGACAAATATCGTCTGCCGAACAACATGACTGGTGTTCGGCTCGAAGATTTGGGAAAATGCGTTGTGGAGAGCAGACCCCATTACCTCTCTCCTCGTCCGCGCCTCCCCTCGTCCGCGAAAGGAAGAAGCCTCTCCCTTTCGCGTCCCTCCGTGGCCCCCTACAGGGCGAATGAGAGGCTTCGTTGACAGCCCGGAAGCATGGGAACGGCGGCATCGAACAGCACGCGCCCCCCAAAGCTCTCACCGACGCGCACGACGAGAGTCCCTCTCCCGATGCCCGCCGAGGTAGCGACGACCGCGACCAACCGCCCTCCGTCCGCCAACTGATTGCGCATTCCGGCGGGTATCTCCCCCACTCCACCAACAAAGAGAATCACATCGTAAGGCGCTTGGGTGGGATACCCCTCTGTTAAAGAGCCCTGTACCACGGCCGTATTATCGCTCCCGAGGGTGGTCAGGACTTGAGAGGAACGCCGGACCCACTCCCCGTCGGATTCCAGGGAAACAACCGTTTGCGCCAAACGAGCGATCACGGCAGAGGCATACCCAGTGGCATCTCCGACGGTCAGCACGACATCGGTCTTTTTGATCTCCGCTCCGACAATCAAGCGGGCTAAGGTAAGAGGCTCGACGAGGAAGCGCCCCCCTCCCACGTCCAAATCCTCATCAACGTAGGCGAAGCCACGCATGGGCTTGGGCACGAACGCCTCGCGAGGAACTTCCGCCAAGGCGCGCGTGATCTCGGGATCAAGGATGCGATTGGTGCGAATCTGGTGTTCGACCATGTTGAGGCGGGCTGCGGTATAGTCCATCGACTCGGTTCCCTCTGTTTTGCACCGGACTCTTATAATCGCGAAGCGAAACAAACTCAATGGGATGCCGCGCGGTGGTCCGCAGGGGGAGCCAAGCGTTTTTTCTCTCTGGGGAGCGAAAAAAATCGCTTGCACCCTCCCCCACTTTCCCGTATCTATCCGCCACCCCGTACACGGACTGTGTACGACGGCCTCGGAAGCGGGCGTAGCTCAGGGGTAGAGCACAACCTTGCCAAGGTTGGGGTCGTGGGTTCAAATCCCATCGCCCGCTCCAAATTTTCAGGAAAATACACGTCAGATCAAAGAGTTGAACCAGATGGTTCAGCTCTTTTTGGCGTTTTTCCGTCTCGCCCCTTCAAGAGCGAAGCAGCGGCTTTCAAGGGGCTCCAAGACGCTTCAGGAGCTGTGCGCATACACAAATTATTGCAGCTATTCTGGCATATTGGCTCTAATTGAGTCTGGACCCGAGGACGCCCCACGCGACGGGCAAGAGGAGCTTTTGCTCGATCACCCGTCTTCTGCATGTCTACAATGTCAGCGTCTTAAAGCATGGGTTGGGCCGAAGTGTTGCAGACGGTTCCTGCGTCCCCTCACGAGGAGGCAGGCCTCTTGATCCAATAAAGTCTTCGATCACACGAGCCGCCTCCTCCGGGATCACTTGCAGCAGAGCATGAGGTGCCTCAAGGGAAACAGTCGTTGCCGCAGGACAAGCGGAAGCTGGCACGATACGATCCCTCGCGCCCTGGAGGCAAAGCACGGGAACCTTTAGGGTCGCGAGCTTATCCGTCACATCCACCGTCAACACCGCCAGCAACCTTGCTCGGAGGACGGAGGGTAACACCTGGGCGAGGGATGCTTTTAGGGCCTCTCGCAAGGAGAGCGATCCAAAGCGACCAAAGAGAAAATGGCAAAAAAGACGAAGAGGAAGTATCGTCACGGGAAGAATCCCGACTCCCGCTCGCAAGAAGGCAAGGCCGGGCCGAGGGTTACGGAGGAAAGTGCAGCACAGAATCACCCCCAGGAGTCGCTCTGGCACCCGTGCCGCGAGGGAGACCGCAATGGGACCGGAGAAGGATTCCCCAAGCAGGACGAACGGTCCCTCCTGTGGAAGTGCTGCATGGGCAAAGTCCTCAAGCGCGGCATAATCCAGGGGAACTGTGGAGGGATAGCGCACAATCTTGATGGGAACTCTTCCGCCCAGTGCGGCAATGAGAGGCGCGAACAGATCACCGGTCCCATCCATGCCAGGAAGAAGAACCAGGGTGGGCGTCATCGAATTCCCCAGGGCAATCGGGTAGCGGGGTCTGGAACCTCTGCTCCAGACCCCCACTTTCTTTTATGTACGGACCAGAGGACGATATTTGATTCGATGGGGCTGCTCTGCCTCCGCTCCAAGCCTGCGGCGTCGATCCGCTTCATAGTCCTCGTAATTCCCCTCGAACCACACCACGGTGGAATCGCCTTCAAAGGCGAGGATGTGGGTCGCGATCCGATCCAGGAACCAGCGATCATGGCTGATGATAACGGCGCATCCTGGGAACTCCTCTAGGGCTTCCTCCAGGGCGCGCAGGGTTTCCACATCGAGATCGTTGGTGGGTTCGTCAAGGAGGATGACATTCGCCGGGCGCGATAGCATTTTCGCCAAGTGAATGCGATTGCGCTCTCCGCCCGACAACACGCCGACTTTCTTCTGCTGATCGGCCCCCTTGAAGTTGAACAGGCCCGCATAAGCGCGGGAATTGAGTTTCCTGCGCCCCAAATCGATTTCATCTTGTCCGTCGGAAATTTCCTCGAACACGGTTTTGCTATCATCGAGGGTATCGCGGCTTTGATCCACGTAACCGGCAACGACGGTGTCCCCGACGGTGAAGGTTCCCACATCGGGGGTCTGGCTGCCGGTGATCATGCGAAACAGGGTGGTTTTCCCGGCGCCGTTCGGGCCGATGACACCGACGATTCCTCCCGGCGGCAGTTTGAACGAGAGGTTCTCAAACAGGAGCTTATCCCCAAACGCCTTGCTGACTCCATCAGCCTCGATGACCTTCCCGCCCAGCCGAGGACCCGGAGGAATGGTGATCTGAGCCGCGCCCTGGACCTTCTCCTGGCTTTTGGCGACGAGGGTTTCAAAGGCGTTGATGCGAGCCTTGCTCTTCGCTTGACGGGCTTTCGGGCTGGAGCGAACCCACTCCAATTCTTCCTTGATGGTCCGCTGGCGAGAGGATTCCTCGCGGGATTCCTGCTCCAGCCGCTTTTCCTTCTGCTCCAGCCAGTTGGTGTAGTTGCCCTCGTAGGGGATGCCCTGCCCCCGGTCCAACTCCAGGATCCACCCGGTCACGTTGTCAAGGAAGTAGCGATCGTGGGTGACCATCACCACGGTACCGGAGTAATCGTGGAGGAATCGCTCCAGCCAAGAAACGGACTCAGCATCAAGATGGTTGGTGGGTTCGTCTAACAGCAGCATATCGGGGTGAGACAGGAGCAGACGACACAGCGCCACCCGCCGCCGCTCCCCGCCCGAAAGCGTCGTCACATCGGCATCTCCTGCGGGACAGCGCAGGGCATCCATGGCGATCTCTACCGTGCGCTGCAAATCCCAGGCGTTGAGGTGATCGATTTTCTCTTGCAGCTCGGCCTGCTCGGTGATGAGGTCGTTCATCTCATCATCGCTCAACTCTTCCGCGAAGCGAGCGGAAACAGCGTCGAAGCGATCCAGCAGAGCCTTGGTCTCGGCCATGGCCTCCATGACGTTACCCATGACGTCCTTGCCGGGATCCAGTTGCGGCTCCTGCGGGAGGAAGCCGACTTTGATCCCTTCTGCCGCCCAGGCCTCGCCGGAGAACTCCTTATCCAAGCCCGCCATGATCCGCAGCAAGGTCGATTTTCCCGAACCATTGTGGCCGAGAACGCCGATTTTCGCCCCAGGGAAGAAAGACAGGTGAATCCCCTTCAGGATTTCCTTTCCCCCCGGATAGGCTTTGCTGAGATTTTTCATCACATAAATATACTGATAGGCGGCCATGATAAGGTTCCTTCGGGCTGGAACGGACGGGTTTAGACGGCCAGGAGGCTCTCGTCAAGCGCGAGGGAGAGAGGAAAGGACAATCGCATGGGCGGGAGGAAAGGGGGTGACAATCCCAGCCCCCTGCCTCTCCCAGGCATCAGTTTGTCTTTAAATTATCAAGGTGGGTTGGCATATGCCCGATTAGCAAAATCTGCTCCTCCTCGTGCCAGTGATAATAAATCCTGAACATTTCGCGGGTATTCTGACTGACTCCATATTTAATATGATCGTGGCACCATAAATCTTCTCCATTTCGCGTTAATTTATATTCCGGGAAATTTTTAATCCTATTCTGCTCTGAGAAACATTTTGAATCCTCAAGGCTAAGAGATTTTAGAAAATTCTCGTATTTTTCGCGCTGAGACAAGCTGGAATTACGACGCATTGGTACATAAAAATCTCTTAGCCCAATGAGTGTCTTCCCGATTTTCTCAATATCACCAAAATCTGCCTTCTTCATTGCCCTTAGCGCCTTCTGGGCGATCCAAATTGAACCGGTAAGATGATTGTTCGCCCAGGTGCCGAAGTCGCTGTACTGCTTCAAGGGCTCATCAGGAAGGCTTTGATTAATACCGCGTAGAGCGGTCTCAAGTGTTTCGACGCGAAGACGAAGATGATGGCTTTCCTCTCGTGCCTCCTTCGCCATTGCCTCTGCCTCGTTCCGTTCTTTGTCAGCCTGCATTAGTAAGGCGTCATATTCGGGCTTTTGCTCTTCAATAGACTTTTTTAATTCAGCATTTTCCTCCTCGTACAGAGCCAGCAAGGCGGCGTCCGGCTGGCCTTGGGACTTCAAAGCTTGGCTCTGGCGTTCATTGGACCAGCTGCGGACGTCTGCATAGTGTGGGAAGTTTGGAATACGCTTGGAACGCAGAGATTGGTTGAAAACCCAAGCGCTTACCTGCTCAAGCCGTTGTTTCCGCTCTTCCTCTGTATCGGACGGTCGTTGCAACCACAAAGCGTGGTCGAAAGGCGTTGCCTCATCTGGATCAAAACCTGGCAAATAGACGCGCGTGGCGCCTTCATAAACAGAAAGGCTCTTGCCGACACGATTTGTGAGTTCCCAAGACATATCCGGTGAAAGTTCCACCAAGTGAGCCAAGCCAGAGACCTTCTTGCAAAGGAGATTTGGATCAAAAATTGGGGATATTCCTGGTAGATCACTCATCACAATCAGAGGAAGTGTGCGCCTGGGGGCAACGAGCAGATGCCAGAACTGCTCGAAATCTTCTTCGGTCTCGATCAACTCCATCTTTGGTGACAGCGGCATTCCTTCGTCTTGTGCGTCAAGCTCTGTCAGGAGGGTGTGTATCAGGCCGGGACGAGACGGAACGAAGGGGTCGTCATCGCCTCGGGTAAGATTGAATAGCCTCACCCCAAATGCCGTGCGGTCCTTTTTCTGCCCAACAGTAACCTCCGTCACCCAAGTGCGACGAGCAACCTCCTTATCGGTATCGTCCAAGATGCCGGACCAGAGCTTGGAGTCGTCATCATCAAGCCTGACTGCCTTGGCTGGCAGTTGGCCCCCACCGCCAACGTTGAAGGACTCTCCTGCAAAAGCGTTCTGCGGAATATTGGGAGAGCGGTTTTTCATCCATGCCACGACTTCTTGGATGGCCTTTTCAAAGGCGTTCTCTCCCTTGATCTCGAAAGCTGTCTGGGAAATCCTCCGGCGCAGGCCGTTTTGCGTTCGTGCTTGGCGCGTCAAGGGCTCCAACGCACCTGCCATTGATCCGGTCAAATCTCTAATGTTCGACATTTTCCCCTCCCCCCTTTTTGGGTCTCTGTGGTGCAACCGTCTTCTTTGGAAACAGAGCTATTTCGCATACCCCTCCCTGCACCGCCGCAGGAGATAAGGTCACGGGCCAATGCGCGCAAGAGGGGGGGGAATCCGTGGCAAAGACTCAAGACCAGCATCGAATGCGGTTGCCCCCAGACCTGGGAAGCTTTACACCTGTTGACGCCGCGACATTATGACGGAAAATCCCCTTCATGCCCCTGATTGCCCCGAGTATCCTCTCCGCCGACTTCGCCCGCTTGGGCGAGGAAGTGCGGGCCATTGACCAAGCCGGATGTGACTGGGTGCACATTGATGTGATGGACGGCCACTTCGTGCCGAACCTGACCTTTGGTCCCGCGATCATCAAGGCGATCCGGCCCTGGACACGGAAGGTTTTCGACGTTCACCTGATGATTGAACCGGCTCAACCCTTCCTGGAGGATTATGCCAAAGCGGGCGCAGATATTATCACCGTCCATGCCGAGGCCGATGCGCATATCGACCGTTCGCTCCAGGTGATCCGGGGGCTAGGGAAAAAGGCTGGGATTTCGCTGAACCCCGCCACCCCAGAGGGAGTCATTGAATATCTGCTGGATAAGCTCGACCTGATCCTGGTCATGAGCGTTAATCCAGGCTTCGGAGGGCAATCCTACATTTCGGCGCAAACGGAAAAGATCGCCCGGATACGGCGGATGATCGGCCATCGTCCCATCCATCTGGAGGTCGATGGTGGCGTCAATGCCAACAACGCCAAAACCATCGTGGAAGCCGGAGCCGATGTGTTGGTGGCCGGATCGGCCATTTTTGGCGGAGGGACGTATGCAGACAATATCGCGTCGCTTCGAGGCTAGGACAGCGGCATGTACACCAAGACAACACACAACATTACGGTAACTGTATCTCCGACATTTCTCGGGGCACAGTCTTCACCTTCAGACAATCTTTACATGTGGTCCTACCGTGTCCAGATTCACAATCACGGCCAAGAGACCGTCCAACTCCGGAGCCGTCACTGGCGAATCACCGATGCCCTCGGACGACTGCAAGAGGTTCGTGGTGATGGGGTTATCGGCGAGCAACCCATGCTTTCTCCGGGAGAGGTGTATGAATACACCAGCGGGACGCCTCTACCGACGCCCTCGGGGATCATGGTCGGCACTTACAGCATGGAGGGGGAAAACGGGGAAACGTTCTCTGTTTCGATTCCCGCCTTTTCTCTCGATAGTCCTCATGAAAGTCGGGTGATTCAATGACCAGTGATATTGGGGCCTTGATCGCGCCCTTGGAAAGCTCCCCCCATCGCCCCTCGCGCGAAGAGGCGGAAGCCGCCGTTCGGGTTTTACTCCGCTGGGCCGGAGACAACCCTGATCGCGAGGGCCTGCGGGGCACCCCCGACCGCGTTGTCCGGGCTTATGAGGAGTTTTTCGCCGGCTACGAGCAAGACCCGGTGGAAGTCCTTCAACGCACCTTCTCCGAGACCGAAGGGTACGACGAGATGGTGGTCCTGCGCGACATCCGGCTGGAATCCCATTGTGAGCATCACATGGTGCCGATCATCGGCAAGGCTCATGTGGCCTATTTGCCGGATCGTCGGGTGGTGGGGATCTCGAAGTTGGCCCGGGTGGTGGAGTTGTTCGCCAAGCGGCTCCAAATCCAGGAGAAGCTCACCAGTCAAGTGGCCAACACCATCAATAGTGTCCTCCAGCCGAAGGGGGTAGCGGTGGTCATCGAGGCCTCGCACCAGTGCATGAGCACCCGAGGCGTCCATAAACCCGGCGTCACCATGGTGACCAGTCGGATGCTGGGGGCCTTCCGAACCAATGCTGCGACGCGGCGTGAGTTCATGGCCTTGATCCAAGGGCAGCACGGGACAGCACTTTCCAACGCTTAATCTGCTATCATTAGATGTCTGCGAGGGAAACTGGGCTTTGCCAAGAGGCCATAAAACTTGTATGGTAAATGCAGCATGTTGGATTGCAGAACGGAGGCAGTTTCCTCGTCTTGAACGGGGGAGCTTGGTGCGATAAAACCAAAAAAGGGTCGCTTGTACCAATGAGTGATGATTTCGATTTGTTCGGCGATGACGACTCTTCTGCGGCTCCGGCTGGCGGGGCCACGTTTTTCGACGATGATGACCTGGGGTCCGATTCCCCCTCCAGCGCAGGGGCACCCCCCCCCGAACCCACGATCTCCCCCGAGGAGCGGGTCAAGTACTTCCTTGATCTCTTCGGTGTGAACGCCGCCGTTCAGTCCACGATCCGCAAGGGAGCCCTCCCCGTGGCCGAGTCCGTGGAGAGCTTGGTGAAAGAGACCTCTTCGTGGGTCAACCGTTTCCCTCCCTTTGATGAGAAGCTGTCCGGCGATGCGGGCGAAACCATGCCCAGCATTTTGGTCGAACACTGGCGCAATCTCTACAGCGCGAACTTCGATACCAATTATATCGCCAGCGCCCAGCAGTTGGGCTTCATGCTGCAATATCTTAATCTCGGAGCGACGTGGTACCAGGCCATGGCCGCGTTCGGAACCGATCAAGCCCTAAGAATTCTTAAAAACCGCAAGGACTTTCCTTCCCTCGCCCTTGCCCTGAACCAGGCCGCCCAGATGGATGTCTCCCTGGTGGCCCACGACTACTTCGAGGCCGCGAAACAAGCCCGAAGCACCATGGTCCAGAACCTCGCCAGCGCATTTGAGCGCTCGATCTCCAGCGAAGTGGACAAGGTCAACGACATGGCCACCTTGGTCATGAAAAAGCACGCCCAGGAAATGATGGAACGCCTGGCCCAGATGGACTTTGAAACCGTCAGTATGGCTGCGGCCGCCGAAGAAGCCGCCTATAGCGTGGATAGCATTGCCCGGAACACGGCAGGGCTGGCGGGGTCTTTGGAAAACGTTCGCAACAACGTCATGGAAACCGCAGACGCAGCCAACGAAGCCGCTCGTGAAGCGCTCCAGACCGACAATGCCATGCACGGATTGCTTGAAGTGGCCTCCCATATCGGATCCATCGGTGCAACCATTGATGCCATCGCACGGCAAACCCGCATGCTGGCCCTCAATGCCACCATCGAGGCCGCTCGCGCCGGGGAAGCTGGGCGGGGATTTGCCGTCGTCGCTCAGGAAATTAAAAAACTCTCCGAGCAGACCAGCCGCGCCACCAATGATATCGCCACCTCCGTCCGGGGGGCCGTCGAAGCAACCAACCAAGCCGTCGAAACCATTCAGAAAACCGTTTCCGCCGTCAACGCTATCGCCGATGTAGCCAGTCATGTCTGTACCGATGTGGTCAGCCAAACCAACGCCATCAAGGATATCGCCAGTCATGTGGAAGAAGCGGCCTCTGGGGCTAGAGCCGTCACCACCTCGGTGAAGAGCGCCATTGAGGCCTTGAGCATCTCTTCCGCCGTGGCTGGGACGTTGAATGGGGCTGCAGATCAGTTGGCAACAGAGGCGGGGCATATGCGGGAAGAAGTAGCCCAGTATTTGAACGGGTTGCGGTCCATGACGTGACGCCTTGGGGTCAAGGGGACCTGTCCCCTTGACCCCAAGGCGTCAGTCAAGCCCAAAAAACGTCGCAATCGCCGAACTCGAACAAATCCCCCCATCCTCGAACCACCCATCCTTATCAACCACCCCACATCCCTTAACCGACGGCGGGCTTCCCACTGGCAGAGCGTGGGGGAAGTTGGGGAGGGTATAGACCTCGAGCAAGCTTTGGTTCCCCGTGCGATAGGTTGTCCGTTGTATTCCTGACTCCATCCTCTCTTTTATGGGGGAGCAGGAGGGGCAAACCACGGTACGCCATTGGTTTTCGAGGTTGATTGCATTTTGATAGGCGACAGTTTTATCCGCGTTCCCATGCCATACCGCCATACGTGGCCATTTTCCTTCTGGGGCATATTTCCCCCCTACGGTAATGACTCTCCGGCCCCACTCTTGAGCAGAGACATTTGTTTTGGGATTTTGCATACATTTCTGAGCGACAGGGATGGGATAAAGGTTTGAGAGGGTATCGCATTGGTAAGGCAGACCCGCAACAGGGGCTCCCGCTTCGAAGACATCGGGATAAGTGGCGAGAAGAGCCACGGACATTCCAGCACCGGCGGAGAGTCCTGTCACGTATGTCCTCTGCTTATCCAGAGAAAATTTCTCTTGGAGCAACTCGACGGCCAATACGATGGATTCGGCTTGGGAGTATGTAGATCTGTGACGTCCTCGTTCGATTTCGTTTGGAACGAACCATTGGAAGCAGTTTTTAAACAGAGCATTTCTATTTTCAATCGCCAACACGGCAAATTTATCTGAATAGATACTTTTCCATCCTGATTTCTCCCAATATTTTTGGGCATCCTGTCCACATCCATGCAGCAGAACCACCAGAGGCTTATTTTCCGGATTCTCTGGGACGGCGTAGAAAGCCTTCAGCATGACCGAGGCTTTAGGGGCGTTGTTATAGGCCTCCAGTTCGATGAGATCCTGGGCTTTCCCAGTGCCGGAAGCGAAGGCACATATGCTGAGTCCGAGAAAAACTTGTTTGAATAGCGTTCGCATGATCAACCACCACCAGTTATGGACGTTCTTTCATCCTATCGTTTCACTTTCTGGAGCGTTCTTCAATCCCAAATGTCACGAACCTCTCTCTTGCCCTCCTCCCAGAGCGCCTGCCCCCTTGACTCTGGTGTCTTCCATCATGCAGATGAGGCATCGTGCAGACGGAAGCAGAAGATGATGCGCAATATCGCCGCACAGGGGGCTTCGTCGTAATTTGGAAATGAGGAAGGATAGCGCTCCGATGACGCGCAGACTCTTTGGCACCGACGGGATTCGCGGAACCGCCAACATCGATCCCATGACCGCGGAAACGGCGCTCAAGTTGGGAATGGCCGCCGGGCGTCACTTTACCCGAGGCTCCCACCGTCACGTCGCCGTGATCGGTAAGGATACCCGGCTTTCGGGATATTTGTTGGAGCCGGCTTTGACGGCAGGATTCATTGCCGTGGGTATGGATGTGGTGCTGCTGGGACCGCTGCCGACTCCGGCGGTGGCGATGTTAGCGCGCTCGTTGCGGGCGGATTTGGGGGTGATGCTATCCGCCTCGCACAATCCTTACCAGGACAACGGGATCAAGCTGTTTGGACCCGACGGCTTCAAGTTGTCCGACGAGGACGAACTCGCCATCGAAACGTCCATGTTCAATGGACTGGATGATCTCCGGGTGCCTTCGGATCATTTGGGCAAGGCAAAACGTCTCGATGACGCGGTAGGCCGCTACATTGAGTACGTCAAGAACGTTCTCCCCCGGGGCTGCCGCTTGGATGGCCTTAAAATCGTCGTCGATTGCGCCAACGGAGCCGCCTATAAGGTGGCTCCCACCGTGTTATGGGAATTGGGAGCCGAAGTCATCCCCGTGGGTGTTTCTCCTGACGGCTTCAACATCAACAAGGAGTGTGGATCTCAGCATGCCGATGTCCTGCGGCAGCAGGTGGTGACGCACGGAGCCCACTTGGGGATTGCTCTCGATGGCGACGCCGACCGGGTGGTGCTGTGCGACGAGCACGGCGTGTTGGTGGATGGCGATCAAGTGATGGCGTTGATTGGGGCCAGTTGGCACCGGAGCGGTCTCCTGAAGGGCGGCGGAGTGGTCGCCACCGTCATGTCCAACATGGGGCTGGAGAAGTTTCTCCAGGGGAAAGGCTTGGCGCTCCACCGCACCAACGTCGGAGACCGCTATGTCCTGGAGCGGATGCGCAAAGACGGCTTTAATGTCGGCGGAGAGCAATCGGGACACATCATCCTTTCCGATCACTCCACGACGGGAGATGGCTTGGTGGCGGCGCTGCAAGTCTTGGCTTCCCTTGTCGATTCAGGGAAAAAAGCCTCAGAGGAGCTTCGTCTGTTTGATCCTTTCCCTCAAATTCTGCGCAATGTCCGCGTGACCAGCGCCCCTCAGGCGATCTTAGAGGACGCTCGGACGATTCGCGCCATCAAGGCCGGAGAAGAACGACTGAAAGGGAACGGGCGAGTCTTGATTCGCAAATCGGGAACAGAGCCCCTGATCCGCGTCATGGCCGAGGGCGAAAACCCCGACATCGTGGCCGAGGTGGTGGAAGCCATCGTGGCGGAGATTACGGCGGTGTCTCGGTCCTAGCGGGCTTATCCTGTTTGGCACGTCCCTCATTGATGAAAGGAAAGGGGGTCCGGGGCATCGCCCCGGGCG